>DATLHO010000043.1:0-15694 GCA_035539855.1 Kapaibacterium sp. (SeqCode)
ACTCGCGAGTACGGCGATGCGAATCCGTCGCTTGACGGCAACTACTCGGGCGCGAAGAACGGTGAGACGTTTGTCGTCACCGGTTCGACGACGGCAACGGAGACGAGCCCGGTCGGCACGTACGATGTGATCCCCGCAGTCACGGGTGCGACGCTGGCCAACTACGATGTCGTGCCGGTCAACGGTACGCTGACGATCGAGTCGGCCACGCTCACGATCACGGCGCCGAGCCCGACGCGTGAGTACGGCGATGCGAACCCGTCGCTCGACGGCAACTTCAGCGGCGCGAAAAACGGTGAGACCTTCGTGGTCACCGGCTCGACGACGGCAACGGAGACGAGTCCGGTCGGCACGTACGACGTTGTTCCTGCAGTGACTGGAGCAACCCTGGCCAACTACGATGTCGTGCCGGTCAACGGCACGCTTACGATCGAGTCGGCCACGCTCACGATCACGGCGCCGAGCCCGACTCGCGAGTACGGCGATGCGAATCCGTCGCTTGACGGCAACTACTCGGGCGCGAAGAACGGTGAGACGTTTGTCGTCACCGGTTCGACGACGGCAACGGAGACGAGCCCGGTCGGCACGTACGATGTGATCCCCGCGGTCACGGGTGCGACGCTGGCCAACTACGATGTCGTGCCGGTCAACGGTACGCTGACGATCGAGTCGGCCACGCTCACGATCACGGCGCCGAGCCCGACGCGTGAGTATGGCGACGCGAATCCGTCTCTTGACGGTGGGTACAGCGGAGCCAAGAACGGCGAGACGTTCGTGGTCACTGGCTCGACGACGGCTACGGAGACGAGCCCGGTCGGTACCTACACTGTGATCCCTGCGGTCACTGGTGCGACGCTGGCCAACTACGATGTGGTTCCTGTCAACGGCACGCTGACGATCGAGTCGGCCACGCTCACGATCACGGCGCCGAGCCCGACGCGTGAGTATGGCGACGCGAATCCGTCTCTTGACGGTGGGTACAGCGGAGCCAAGAACGGCGAGACGTTCGTGGTCACCGGATCGACGGTGGCAACGACGACGAGCCCGATTGGCACGTACGACGTGATCCCCGCGGTCACGGGTGCGACGCTGGCCAACTACGATGTCGTGCCGGTCAACGGTACGCTGACGGTCGAAACCGCAACGCTCACGATCACCGCCGATGCGAAGGCGCGCGAGTATGGTGATCCGAATCCGACGTTCACCGGTGGGTACTCGGGCCAGAAGAACGGCGAGACGTTCGTCGTGAGCTTCGAGAACACGACGACGCCGACGACCCCGGTCGGATCCTATCCGATCGTTCCGTCGGTCACCGGGGCCACGCTCGCGAACTACGATGTCGTAGCGATCAACGGCGCGCTCACGATCGGACCGGCAACGCTCGAGATCAGTGCCGACGATGCGACGCGCGTCTACGGCTCTGCCAACCCGGCCTTCACCGGATCGCACGGTCCGACGAAGAACGGCGAGTCGTTCGACCTGGACTTCTCGACCGTCGCGACGCCGTCGAGCCCCGTCGTCGTCGATGGCTACCCGATCGTCCCGAATGCGAGCGGACCGACGCTCTCGAACTACACGGTGGTGCCGCACGAGGGCACGCTGATGATCACGAAGAAGGATCTCATCGTCACGGCCGAGAACAAGTCGCGCTCGTTCGGATCTCCGGATCCTGCGTTCACCGCGACCTACAGCGGCTTCGTCCTCGGTCAGACCGCTTCGGTTCTCGCAGGAGCGCCCGCGTTCACGACCGATGCCACCGAGACGAGCCCGATCGGCTCCGGATACTACATCCGGCCGGCGCTCGGCACGCTCTCGGCGACGAACTATGAGTTCACGGCATACGTCGACGGCGTGCTTACGATCACGACGGCGACGACGACCGCGGCGACGGCGCTGGTGCCGAGCACGATCCAGTACTCGGATCGCACGACGGCCACCGCGACGATCACCGGCGCGAACACGGCGGCCCAGACCGCCGCGAACCTCGGCGGCGTGGTGACCTTCAGCCTCGTTGACGGTTCGTCGGTCACGACGCTCGGAACGGCCACGAGCTACTCGATCGTCTCCGGCAAGCTCACCGCGAGCGCTCCGTTCGCGATCGGGAAGCCGCGCGGAGTCTACGCGATCCGCGCCGCGTTCGTGCCGACGTCCACCGACATCACCGGCTCGACCGCGCCCGACGCGACCCTGACGGTCACGCGCGAGCTCGCCGTGCTCGACTACAATGGCACGACCTCGTTCTCGGCCAACGCCACGACGAAGGCCGCGACGCTGTCGCTGTCGGCTTCGGCAATCGATCCTGACGACGCCTCGCCGGGTCGCATCCAGAATGCGACCGTCGACTTCCTCAAGGATTCGCCGTCGGGCAGTGTGATCAACTCGGCTGCCGAGGATGTGGAGGTCGGGTTCGTCAACACCGGAGACACGATCAACGGCATCGCCAATGCGGAGTCGTTCTCGTACACGCTGTCGAACAGCGAGGTCGCCGATGGCGGCGCGATCATCGAAGTCTATCCGGTTGCAAGGGGCGAGTACTACACGGGTGCCGCCGCCCAGCCGGGTGTGATCGCGATCGTGATGCCGGGCGCCGACTACGTCAACGGCGGCGGCTACATGGTGATCGGGAACACGAACGGAACGACGACCAGCGCCGGCACCTACGCCGCCAACGCCGGCTCGAAGATGAACTTCGGGTTCACGATGAAGTACACGCAGAGCGGTCGCAATCTGAAGGGCAAGGCGAACATCATCTTCCGACGCACCGAGTCCGATGGTGTCGTTCACACCTATCAGATCAAGAGCAACGCGGTTAACTCGCTGACGGTGACCGAGGTGCGCAACGGCACGACGGTGCTCGGCCGACGCGGCGTCTTCAACACGAAGGCGAACCTCACCGACATCACCGATCCGCTCTCGCCGGTGTCGCTCGGCGGCAACCTCGACCTCACGGTCGATGCTTACGAGGCTGTCGCGACCGGCGAGTCGAACTCGATCGGAGTCTCCCTGCGCGGATCGAACAACCTGCTGTTCGGCAGCCGCTGGGTCAACAACGCGCTGGCACGGGCGACGCTCGGCGGCGGCTCGATCAAGGTCCGCAACACGACGTCGGCGGCGAAGCCGGTCGTCGAGGAGACCGAGGCCGAGACGGGCATCGCGCGACTCGAGCAGAACACGCCGAACCCGTTCGCGGGCCGGACGACGATCGGCTTCGAGCTCGCCGAGACCAGCCACGTGACGCTGACCATCGTCGATGCCTACGGCGAGATCGTCGCACGGCTCGTCGACGAAGAGCTCCCGGCGGGCGCGCGCAGCGTCGAGTGGGAGTCGGAGACCGAGGCGGGTCGGAAGCTTCCGAGCGGAGCCTACTACTACCGCCTGACCGCGCGCTCGATGAATGGGGAGGAGGTCGTGGTGACGCGACAGATGATCCTCACGCGCTGATCGACGGCGCACGCACGAACGAGAACGACCCCGGTCCGCAAGGATCGGGGTCGTTCTCATTTCAGCGGGCGCCTGTGGCCGGCCTCAGCTCCGCACGGCGCCGCTGCGAACGGTCATCTCGGGAACCGTGACGGTCATGCCCGCGGGCGCGACGTTGATGTTCGAGCGGAAGACGTTCTGCGGATCGTACTTCGCCTTGATCTCCCGCAGTCGCGCGAGCTTCTCGCCATAGGTCGCGTCGATGATCGACGCGCGCTCGTCCTCGAAGCCGGGGAAGTTGAGGTAGACTCCGCCCGACGAATAGACCGCGGCCTCCTCGCACGCCGCCTTCGTCCAGGCGATGTTCGCCGCGTCTTCTTCGGGCGCCTGCCAGTTGGCCTCGTATGCGAGCAGATACGGACGATCACGCTGCGCGTACGCACTGCCGCCGACCGGCTCCTCGCGGAGCTTCCCGCCGAGCGCCCAGATGTCGATGCTCGAGATCATCGAAGGCCGCGACAGGGTCTGGCGGACGGCCATCGCCGCGATCTCGTCGTCGACGCGATCGAGGAACAGCGAGCGCCAGTAGTGACGTTGTCCTGGAGGGAACTCCGGGTCGAACAGCGTCTGTGCGATGGTGAACGGCAGCGGACCGGAGAGATCGGCCAGCGGTGTCGCGATCGTGCGGAGCGGCGCGAGGATCCTCTCGCCCTCGGCGAGATCGCCCGACCAGCACCCGGCGACGATGACCGTCGGCTGACCCCGGTTCTCTTCGACGACGGGCTCTCCCTCGGGCGTCGTCCAGAAGACGCAGATGCCGGAGAACTCCTGCGGCGCGGTCTCGACGAACCGTCGGAACGCGTCGACCACGGCAACCGCCTGATCGAGGGGATACATCGTGATGACCATGAACACTTCGGGACCCACCGGGTGCAACCGGTACTCGAATCGGGTGACGACGCCGAAGTTGCCGCCGCCGCCGCGCAGAGCCCAGAGCAGATCGGAGTTGCTCTCGAGACTCGCGTGCACGAGCGAGCCGTCGGCGGTGACGACGTCGGCGCCGACGAGGTTGTCGCACGAGAGACCGTAGCGGCGCGAGAGGAATCCGAGCCCGCCGTGGAGCGTCAGGCCGGCGATGCCCGTCTCCGAGACGACGCCGAACGGTGCAGCGAGGCCGAAGACCTGCGACTCGGTGTCGACGTCGCCGATGAGCGCGCCGCCGTCGACTTCGGCGATGCGCCGCTCGGGGTCGATGCGAACGCCGCGCATCAGCGAGAGATCGATAACGACGCCGTCCTCGACGACCGCACTGCCGGCGACGTTGTGGCCTCCGCCGCGCACGGAGACGGGCAGGGAATACTCGCGCGCCAGCGCGAGCGCCGCGCGCACGTCGGCGACGCCCCGGGCACGGACGATCAGACGCGGCCGGCGGTCGATCGTGCCGTTCCACACGGCGCGGCGATCGTCGTAGGCTTCGTTGTCGGCATCGATGAGCTCGCCGCGAAGGCTCGCCCCCAGGCTTGCGATCGCGTCGGCGAACGGGAGAGGTCCTCCCGCGGCGGCCGGATTCACGTTCTCGGGCTCCATGAGCTCCTCCATTCTGGCTGTGGACATTCGGGTGGGAAGGTCGCGTTGCCTGCCGGTTGTGGGCCGGAAGGGTCGCAAAGGGGGGCAACACGGGGGAAACGGCGCGCTCGAGGGCGCAGATACGGCTCGTTTGCCGCTCCCGGAGGTGTCGGGGGGCGCGGCAAAAGGGGAGTATAAAGGTAGCCGATCCCTGCTATATTCGAAAACGCCGGAGGGATGTGACCGAACGAGGTCATATGGCTCCTACGTGTGTCGAGGATCTCCACATCTCCCATCCGGGCAGGATTGGAGCGGAATCCTTCGAGCACTCCGTGATCGGGCTCTTGCTTCGTTCGGGCAGAACGACGTGAGGGTAGCGTGTATGGGCACACACGCGATCGATCGCTGCCTGGTTGGAAAATGGGTCCTGCCAGGAACCAGTCACTACTGGTTGACTCCCCCTCTCCCTGATCGCCTACGAATCGCGAGCGCATGCCATGGGCATGGACTGCGCCGCCGCGTAGCGCATCGTCGCTACGGTTCGTAGCCGACCACCCGCCCGTCGACTCTCCTGCTCGATGTCTTTCTCGCGCTCTGCGCGGACCTCACTTTATCCTTGGGCAAGATCATGGGCACTACTCTCCTGGGCACAGGGCGACGGCATGCGTGCATGCTCGTAACGCTCCTCCTGACTCTGCTGAGTGCGATTCCCGCGCTCGCGCAGAATCCCGACTACTCCGCGTCGATCTCGACGAACCCTGCGACCGTGTATCAGAACGCCGATCCGGCGCCGACGATCACGGTGACGGTCACCAACCTTCAGAACCAGACGAGCAAGGATCTCGACCAGATCACGCTGACGCTGCCGGCCGGATTCTACGGCACGACCGGCGTCACGACGTCGCGCTCGAACTGGTCGAACACGATCAGCGCCGACGCTCGGACGATCACGCTGACCGCGAACACCTCGGCGGCCGAGGTCCCGGGCGGCACGACGCCGCGCACCTCGATGGCGATCTCGTTCCGCGCGTCCACGACGGGCAGCGGCACCCAGGCGATCAGCGTTGTCTGCACCAACAGCAACGGCGTCGCGATGAGCTCGATCCCGGTCGCGCCGACGTTCACGGTCGTTCCGTGCACCGTTAGCCTCACCGATCCCACGAACCAGTCGGTTACCTCCGGACAGAGCGCGGCCTTCACGGTGACGCCGAGCAGCGGCGCGACGCTGCAGTGGCAGCGCTCGACCGACGCCGGCGCGACCTATGCGAACGTTTCCGGCGAGATGAGCTCGACCATCACGCTCACGGGCGTGACGACGTCGATGAGCGGCTACCGCTACCGCGCCGTCGCGTCCACTCCCTGCTCGACCCTCACGTCGGCCGCGGCGACCCTGACGGTCAGCCCGATCACGACGACGACGACCCTGGCGCCGGCGACGGCGACCTACGGCGACGCCTCGGTGACCCTGCAGGCAACGGTCGCCCCAGCGGGCGCCAACGGCCTCGTCTCCTTCACGGTCGACGGCTCGCCCGTCGGCTCGGCGGCCGTCTCCGCCGGCACCGCATCGCTCGCCATCGATCCGTCGTCACTCGGCGCCGGCACGCATCAGCTCGAGGCCGCCTACGGCGGAGCGACCGAGTACACGTCGAGCACGGGCAGCGCGACCCTCGAGATCGCGAAGGCGACCCTGACGATCACCGCGCAGGACGCGACTCGCGAGTATGGCGACGCGAACCCGACGCTGTCCGTCGGCTACGCCGGCTTCGTCAACGGAGAGAACGAGTCGTCGCTCGGCGGCGCGCTCGAGGTCTCGACGACGGCAACGCCGACGAGCGCGATCGGCACCTGGCCGATCACCGCGAGCGGCTACACTTCGGACAACTATGAAATCGGCTACGTCGGCGGCACGCTGACGATCGAGCCGGCGACGCTGACGATCACCGGACCGGCCGTCGCGCGTGAGTATGGCGACGCCAACCCGTCGCTCGACGGCGGCTTCTCCGGCGCGAAGAACGGCGAGACGTTCACGGTCTCCGGCTCGACCTCTGCGGTCGCCACGACCCCGATCGGCACCTACGACGTGGTCCCGTCGGTCACCGGCGCGACGCTCTCGAACTACGATGTCGTGCCGGTCAACGGCACGCTGACGATCGGCAAGGCGACGCTCACGATCACCGCGCCGACGCTCGGCCGCGAGTACGGCGACGCGAATCCCTCGCTCGACGGCAGCATCTCGGGTGAGAAGAACGGTGAGACGTTCACGGTCACCGGCTCGACGACGGCTACCGAGACGAGCATTGTCGGCAGCTACGATGTCGTCCCGTCGGTCACCGGCGCCACGCTCTCGAACTACGACGTCGTGCCGGTCAACGGCACGCTGACGATCGGCACGGCGACGCTCACGATCACGGCGCCGACGCTGGCCCGCGAGTACGGCGACGCCAACCCGTCGCTCGACGGAAGCTTCTCCGGCGCGAAGAACGGTGAGACGTTCGACGTCACCGGCTCGACCTCCGCTGTCGCCACGAGCTCGATCGGCGACTACGACGTGATCCCCGCGGTCACGGGTGCGACGCTTGCGAACTACGATGTGGTTCCGGTCAACGGCACGCTGACGGTCGACAAGGCGACGCTCACGATCACCGCGCCGACGCTCGGCCGCGAGTACGGCGACGCGAACCCGTCGCTCGACGGCAACTTCTCGGGCGCGAAGAACGGCGAGATCTTCACGGTCACCGGCTCGACGACGGCGACCGAGACGAGCATTGTCGGCAGCTACGATGTCGTGCCGGCAGTCACCGGCGCCACGCTCTCGAACTACGATGTCACGCCGGTCAACGGCACGTTGACGATCGGCAAGGCGACGCTGACGATCACGGGACCGACGGTCTCGCGCGACTACGGCGATGCGAACCCGAGCCTCGACGGCTCGTTCAGTGGCGAGAAGAACGGTGAGACGTTCGTCGTCACCGGCTCGACGGTCGCGACCGAGACGAGCTCGATCGGCGACTACCCGGTGATCCCTGCGGTCACGGGCGCGACGCTCTCGAACTACGTTATCGCTCCGATCAACGGCACGCTGACGATCGGCAAGGCGACGCTCACGATCACGGCGCCGACGCTGGCCCGCGAGTACGGCGACGCCAACCCGTCGCTCGACGGCAGCTTCTCGGGCGCAAAGAACGGCGAGACCTTCGTCGTCACCGGCTCGACGATCGCGACCGAGACGAGCTCCTTCGGCAACTACGACATCGTCCCGGCCGTGACCGGGGCAACGCTCGCGAACTACGACGTCGTGCCGGTGATCGGCACGCTGACGGTCGACAAGGCGGTGCTGACGATCACGGCGCCGACCCTGGCGCGCTACCATGGTCAGCCGAACCCGTCGCTCGACGGCACGTTCGACGGCGCGAAGAACGGCGAGACCTTCACGGTCACCGGATCGACGACGGCGACGCCGGCGAGCCCGGTCGGAGACTACGACGTGATCCCCGCGGTCACGGGTGCGACGCTTGCGAACTACACGGTCGTGCCGGTGCTAGGCACGCTGACGGTCATCCCGGTGTGTCCGACGATCGAGGTCGGACCGGTCTCGGCAACGGTCTGCGCCGGTCAGCCGGCCAGCTTCTCGGTGACGGCCGCGGGCACCGGACCCTTCTCGTACCAGTGGCGTCGCAACGGGAGCGAGATCCCGGGCGCGAACCTCCCGACGTACTCGATCTCGAGCGTCGCAGCGGGCCATCTCGGCACGTACGACGTCATCGTCTCGGCATACTGCTCGCCGGTGACGAGCGCGACGGCGACGCTTGCGCTCGACGTCCCGGTGATCACATCGAACCCGACCAACGTCTCGGTGTGCGCGGGCCAGCCGGCCTCGTTCAGCGTGAGCGCGACGGGCGGCTGCGTCTCGTACCAGTGGCGTCGCAACGGCGTCAACCTCTCGAACGACGCCACCTTCGCCGGCGTGACGACGAGCACACTGACGGTCAACACGGCCTCGGTCGACGTCGCCGGCACGTATGACGTGCTGGTCACCGGCGCCGCCAGCGGATCGGCGACCCTGACGGTCACGCCGACCTTCGCGGCCACGGCCAGCCCTTCGACCATCGCGTACAAGCTCGGCAAGTTGCGCACGATCTCGGCGACCCTGATCGCCGGTACGACCTGCCAGACGGGCGCGTACACGCTCGAGTCGATCACCGCGAACGAGCCGATCAGCGCCGGCGACATCCAGTACGCCAGCTACAACACGACACCGGCCGACGTCTCGTTCAACCTCGCGTCGCGCCGCAACGGTTCCTCGCCGCGCATCTACACGATCCGCTACAAGGGCACCGACGCCTTCGGCAACGTCTCGTACACGACGACCACCGTCACCGTGCCGCTGGTTGGCGGCATGAAGCCGACCGGACCCGAGGATGAGACCGACGCGGTCACCGGCCTGACCGGCGTGGCGATCCTCGAGCAGAACGCACCGAACCCGTTCAGCGGCTCGACCGACCTGCGCTTCGTCCTGCCGGTCGCCGGCGCGACGCGCCTCGCGGTCTACGACATGAAGGGAAGCCTCGTCGCCACGCTCGTCGATGAGCATCGCGAGGCCGGCCTGCACATCGTCCGCTGGGACGGTACGCTGTCATCGGGCGCGCCGCTCGAGAGCGGGACGTACGTCTACCGCCTCGAGAGCGCGACGGGTATCGCAACGCGCACGATGTCGATCGTCCGCTAGTCGGACGCCGACCTCACGAAACGAACGACCCCGGTCCATTGCGGACCGGGGTCGTTCAGTTTTGCGCCGGGCCTGCCGCAATTGCATCAACGCTTCTCGTCTTAACAACGAACCGCCGTATGCCGAACGGCACGTACGGTGGTGAGGGAGCCGGGGAGAGTAATCTCACCGGCTACCCGATTCGGACTATCGCACGATCGAGAAGCGCGACGCCACGGTCACGCCGTCGACCGTGGCGGTGACCGTGTACACGCCGGGAATGCTCCCCTCGAGCGCGATCGGTATCGAAGCACTACCGGACGTGCCGATTGTGATCGTCATGGGCGCTCGCACGTCGCGACCCATGCCGTCGAGCACCTTCAGCATGACGCTGCCGCCGGCTACACCCGAGAGTTCGATGCTTACCGATCCGTTCGAGGGATTCGGCCGTACCGCCAGCGACAGGCCGCCGTCTAAGGTCACCTCGCCACGCGACTCCCCTGGCCGCACGCCCCGTAGGAGCTCGGTCTCGCTTCCTTCGTCGAGCAACTCGTCCCCCTCCGACGCCGATGACGGATATCCCTCGATGTGGAACTCCGGCAGGACCTCGAACGGAAGCGACGGGCTCAGGATCGCACGCAAGCGCACGAAGACAGGATCGCCGGCGGTCGCATGCTCCGCAACCGGAATTGCGACGCTGTCGACCCGCGTGCTGTCAGCGACCGAGCGCGCCCACACCGTATCGGAGTGCCAGAGTACCGCTCCGCTGCTGTCATCGACGAGCTCGGTGATGATCCCGATATCGGCCGGTGGCTGCCCGAACGGGTTGAACGCCGGCTCGTCGAGTCCCGAGATCAGACTGTCGGATCCCGCGATAATCCGCTCGATGACGACGGCCTCGCTCGAGGCTTCGAAGACGCTTGTGCGGGCGACGTCGCTGCCACGCTCCAGGAGGCTCGTCGTCAGCGTGTCGAGGGCGGGCGCCCGGTAGAACGCCGGAGGTGGTACGGGCTGGTACACCGAAGTATCGATGATCCCCGATTTCGCGAGGCGAATGCCCGCCATGTACCGTGCCTGCAGACAGTAGTCGGCGCCGGAGTTCAGCACGAGGATGTGCATCCCCGAGCGAACGACGCCGCCGGAGCGGCCGCGCAGATGATCGTGATCGTTGGTGAGCATGAAGAGCGGGTAAAGCCGCAGCGGGGTGCCCCACGACAACGTGACGGTCGACGCCCTGCTCTCGGTCGCGCGATGGACGACGCTCGTGGCGTTCGGTGCCAGCGATGCGCTTGCGACATTCGGCGCGGTCGTAAGGCCCGCGAACTGTCCGTTCGGCAGCGCGGTCGAGTCGGCACCGCCGAACCAGTACATCAGTTGTCGGTTGCGGTCGATCGAGTCGCCTGTGACCCACTGCCAGGCGATCGCGCCGGGCGCCTCGCCACTGGACGGGACAGCCGGAAACTGCACCAGCGACGGCCACTGATACTCACGGATGTCGGGCCCGTACTGCGAGCGATTGATCATCCGGTCGTACCCTCCCCACTTGTAGACGGGCCCGCGCCACAGCTCGCTCTGCGCGGCCGGCAGGAACGGATCGCGAAAGCGCAGGCCGATGGCGTTACGCTCGCCCTTGATCTCGAACGCAACGCCGACGCGTGTGGAATCGGCGGCGATGCAGGGGTGGGTGAATGTGCAGCCACCGGCGAAATGCGAGACGTGCTCGCTCGTGCCGCGGCCGAGCGCACGTGCGGACGTGACGCTGTCGATGCCGGAGACGAGCGGGCGAAGCGGCATCTGGGAATAGAAGATCCGGTTGTCGCCGGCGAGCGGCCCCTGCTGCCACGCCACGTGCACCGCCTCGGACTGCGCCGAATCGGCATGGCGACGCCTGCCGAAGGCGAGAGTCGCGAAGCGGCAGAGCGAGTCGCTCGTCAGGGCAAGGTGCGCGGCCGTGCGTACAGGACTCGCGGTCGCCGATAGCGCACCCGACCAGGCATTCACCGTCCGCAACAGCACCTGCTTCGTCGGAGACACCCAGGCCACGACAAAGCAGGCGTCGTCGAGGGAGCTATCGCGCGCGGCGACGCCGACGACAGCGGGAGCCAGTTCGATCCCCGACGTGCTCATCTGCGCCGGCGCGTAGCTCGGGGAGACCGTCAGCTCGGCGGTCGAATCGAGCTGACCGGTGGACGTCTGCAGGGTGTACGCACGGGCGCGCACCGAGCGTTGCCCGGTGCTGGAGCGGCGCTCCCACGTGACCAGCAGGTGTGGGTAGGAGGCGAGATCGCCGGCGTTCGGAGTGACGACCGCGGAGATCGCGGGACTGAAGTTCGCAGCGGAACGTCCACTCGACGTGCGGAGCTCCGCGACGGCGGAGACGAGCCGCTCGGCCGACCAGATGTCGGGCGACGTCTCGGTGCGCAGGTAGACGGCCGAGTCGCGCTCATAGACGATCGCGCGACGCATCGAGGAAGTTCCATCCGGACCGAAGGGCTGTGGCCCGGCGATGTTGATGCTCTTCGCGGCGTTGGTCGCGGCGATGCCATGTTTCGAGATGCCGGTCGCGATCGGCGTGATCCGGTAGAGCCCGCCCCATCCCGGCTCGAGCCAGTCGAGCGCGAGTTCCTCGCCGGCCGTCGCATTCCAGTGAAGCGAGTCCTCGTGGCCCACCTTTTCGACGAGGAACGATTCGGCGATCTCCGGTGTCGAGTTCTTCAGCGTGATCAGCGGGCGACGCACGTCGATGAAGCCGAAGCCGCGGTTACTGCTCTCGGCGTCGAGTGAGTCCGTGCGCGATCCATAGTAGGCGTGGTCGATTGGGAACGTGCGTCTGTTGGTCACCGCTACGTATCGGGCGTTGGCAGCGACACCTGCCGAGTCGCGCGTTCCGGGATAGAAGTGCGTCAGCTCCGCGTAGGTTGCCTCTCGTGCATCGACGCTGTCGCTGGTCGTCACCGCCACAATGCCGTCACGCCGCGACGTGTCGGCACGCTGCATCCGCAGGCCGGTCACCATCGGCATCGAGTCGAACGACTGCCTCTCGTCGTGGACCGACATCTGCTCCTGTTTGTAGTAGAGTCGTTCGTACACCGGCGCGATCTTTCTGAGCTCCTCGACAATTCGTCTCGTCGCCAGATACCGTGAGCGCAGTCCAAGCCACATCTGCGGAAGTATCCACTTCGGATCGATCGCGCCGCCGAGCGTCGTATCCTTCGGATGATTCGAAGGGAGAATATCCCACTCACCGCAGTCGCAGGTATCCCAGGAAACGGAGTCGCGGCTCGGCCACGTTTCGCACGGCGCGGACCAGTTCACGCGACCAACGCCAATCAACCGGTCGGCAATGCCGAGGTTGCGTCCATTCCACGACAGCTCGTCGAACTCGAGCCCCTGCGCTCCCCCCTGGATGGTGAGAAAACTTTGGACCGCCAGCTCCTCCGGCGTCTTCGGACGTATCGTCTGCAGCCAGCCGCCGACGAAACCGGCCTCCTCGGTGTGGCCGGGCGCGCCGTACGATGTCACGACGTTGTAGACGGGGATGCTGTCCGGCATCACGCCGGCGTGCTCAAACTTCGCCACGAGACCATACGTGCCAGTGTCGGAACGAGCTCCCGAGTGACCTGGATGTCGGGGTAGTCCGCGAACGCGCCCAGCGATGCCTGCATCGCGTCAGTGTACCGCTCATATCCCGCGGCTGTATTGAAGGCGATGAGGCCCGTGTTGCCGGGCGGGTAGTATGACTGCCACGCGGTCGAGCTGTAGCCGGCACGGACCATCTTGTCGGGCCTCACATAGTAGACCGGGACTGGGGCCTGGATGACCGCGAGCTGCTGGCGCGTCATCATGTGCGCCCGCTTCGGCAGCGTCGGGTCGAGATCGAACTGCAGCCGTCGGAAGCCGTCGTAGTTCAGGGTCGGGTTCTGATAGATCCATGGCTTCCCCGAATCCGGGCTGTATCGGCCGATAAGAGCCCGCAGCGTGTCGGTCAGGTAGGCGTGGGCTTCGAAGGTCGTCGTACTTGGTTCGTCGTACAGGCCGAGTCGAAACAGCCGTTTGCGGATGATCGCGGTGTTCGAGTCGCTGAACAACGTCCGCACCTCGTTCTCGATGTGACTGTCGAAGCGGTGATCGAGCAGTGCCTCGAACTGGTGGCTCGCGACACGACCGCGAAGGAAGATGATCTTCGCGGCCCCGGTGGTGTGAAAATCGTAGTAGACGTCGGATTCGAGAACAACCGACGACCGCAGTTCGGTTCCGGCCTTGACGCGCCCCGGGATCGCCTTGAGCGAGTCGAGGTACGACTGGCATCTCGACACGCTCGCCGGTGCGGGATCACGATCACCGATCCACGTGCCCTGCATCGACCGGTAATAGGTCGTGTCATAGGCATTGAACCAGCCGAGTCGCGTGGAATCCCGCATGTCGACCCAGAACCCGACGTCCTTGAACTTGTCAAGCGGGTAGTTGAGGCGGTTCGCGCCGTCGTACTGGCCCTTGGTGATCGCCACGGTGTCGAACGGTTCGTAGATGGCGCAACGGGCGGCTCCCGTTGTCAGCCGGCGCCAGAGAATGATTTTGGCGATGACGGTGCTCGGAGTGACGAAGGGCTGGAGCGAATCAACCTGCATCTGAAAGCTGAAGCGCACCTTGTACGAGCTGTCGCGGCCGAGCGCGGGGTTGCCGTTGCCGATGTCGAAAAACGGGTACTTGGCGCTGTTGCAGTAGCGTGCACTGTCGGAGCGCCGAAACCCGCCCGTGGAGATGTACAGTGGCTGCGTCACGAGCGGACCCGCGGTCGTCGCCGGCAGGCTCAGCGTCTGCAACATGGTCGAGTCGTTCGCGACCGTGATTGAGTTCAACGCGCCGAACTGCGCTCCGTACGTGAACATCTGCAGTTCGGTGTTGTGATGGGCGAAGTTGTCGGTGACGTTGAGATACCCCACCATCACTTTCAGTGCGTCGGGGATGAAGATCGTTCGCAGCGCGAGGCTGTCGGGCGTTCCGCTCTGCAGATAGAGCGAGGTGTCGAGTCGCTCGAAGACGTCCTGCGGTGACAGGAGTCGTGACGCCAGCTTGCCGACGCCGAGGTTGTCCCACGTCGGCTGGTAGTGATAGGTGAAGTCGAGCTTCAGCGTGTCGCGCGCGAAGGTGACGTATCCTGGCACCGTATGCGCACCGATGCGGAACACGGAGTCCCATTCGTAGCCAGCGTAGCGATCGATCGGTTGGGCGCCGAGCGGGACCATACTGACGATAAAGAGCCCGAACACGGCACGGGCAATGAGAGGGGGTGAAGAACGTCCGCCCATGGCGGTTCCTCCAGTCGCTTGTAAAGAGGTGGGAGCTGCCCGGAAGCCATTTGGCAGCCGGACGTCAGGCGGGGAGCTCGTTGCAGCGAGCTCCCCGTCACTTTCTGAGGGTAGGTCAATTGACGTGCAGCAGTGGACCCAGAACGCTCCGATCGCCATCGCCCAGGTTGATGAGATAGATCCCCGCCGGAAGCCCATTGAGGTTGATCGTCAGCTCGTTGACGCCCGCAGGCAGCAGCCAGCGCCGCAGCTCGCGACCTCGAAGGTCGAGCAGTGCGAGCGCGGTGCCGCCGTGGTCGGACGACCAGGACAAGCGCGCCTGCGCCGTCGCCGGGTTCGGTGCGATCGTCAGTCGCAGCGATGCCGCCGATGCCGAGTCGCTCAATGGCGCCGAAACCGGTCGGTCGCTTCCGTCCGGGAGGCGAATCGGATCGCCGCCGCGAGGGACGCCTCGACTCGGTGTGTAGAAACGGACGTCACCGCCTCCCCATGGAACGCCGATCGCGTCGCGCCCGCTACCATCGATGTCACCGAGTCGGGCTATACGCTGCTCATGATCACCAGCGGGCCAGATGTTGAGCCACGCGTCGATCCAGGAATCGAAGCGGCTGCCACCGTTGTAGCAGACGATGACCGGGTAACTGCCGGCGCAGAAATCTCCGATTCCATCGAGGCCGATGTCGCCGGGATCGAG
>DATLHO010000044.1:0-6644 GCA_035539855.1 Kapaibacterium sp. (SeqCode)
TTCTCCGCGCACTGATGAAGACGCTGACTGCGATCATCGCCGTCGTGGCACTCCTCCTCGGCCGGTCCGATGTGCAAGCGCAGTCGGTCGACAAGAACGTGCGAGCCGTGCTTTCGTCGAACGACTCGACGCTCGTCGGCGGGCTGCTGCTCGGAATCGATTCCGCCTCGATCCTCCTGCGGATCGATCTCGACGATACGCTCAGGGTTCGTCTCGACGACCTCGAGCGCGTCACGCTCATTGCGGAAAGACCGCGATTCGGGTCGGCCGCGGTCGTGCTTGGTCTCCAGGCCGCATTCGTCTATACACGCCTCCGCCAGAGCCGCGACGGCACGCCATTCGGCGCGCACGGGGACTACCTCCTCTCAATGATACCAGGCCTCGCCATCGGAGGACTCGTCGGGCTCGGGATCGACGCGGCGACACGACAGCCTCGGGTCGAGCTCGACGCGTCCACGCAGCGAGATGAGCTGCTCGTCCGCGCCACCGAATCGCTCGATCGCGACCATGACTGGAGCCTCTCGCAGTACTCGGGCATCGTGCATGGCGCGGTCGATGAGGAGGCGGTCTATGGGCCGGGTCATCGCCGAACCCACGACGGCAACGCAGCGCTCGGAGACAACGTCACGCTCCTCCGCCGCCTCGAGGTGGCGCGTCGCGTCCACCCCTGGGTCGACCTCGCACTGACGTACTCGGCGCTGGCGCAGCCGGGATTCGAGGGACAGATCCGCTTCGAATACGAGAGCACGCAAGGTCCGGTCGTCGTCGCCGCTCCGATGTCCTACACGTTCGATGGGGACGCAGTGCTCGTTGGCGGTCACCTTCGATACAGCCCCTGGGGTCCGCGAAGCGTCGTGCTCGTGCGGGCAGGCGCGGCAGCGGGGATCGCGGTGCCGGATGTCTGGCGCAACGGCGAGCGCTTCGTGCGCGGCGTCCGTCCCGCTGCGATCGGTACCGTTGAGGTGACCCTGGGCCTCGGCAGCACGCGCATCGGGCTCGCGGCCGAGTACCTCCTCGTCGGGTCGCTCGAGCTCCCGGCCGCCGGCTCCCGCGGCGCGCCGACACCCTTCGATCCGTCGAGCGGATGCGTCGGTATCGTGCTCGGCTTCGCCCTGTGACGCCCTGGGGCAATGTCTGACATGCGTCATGCTTGGCCTTGTTGAGCCTCGCTATGTTCCAATTGCACGGAACAGCGATTCAACGGAGCAGGTCATGATCGTCCAGGATGAGGAAACGTCGATAGCGGGCCGGACGCTGCATCCGGAGAGCCTGATGATGGGCTACGGATACAGGCCGGAACTGAGCGAAGGCGCCGTGAAGTGCCCGATTTTCCAGACCTCCACGTTCGTCTTTCGCTCGGCAGAGGAGGGTAAGGCCTTCTTCGAGCTCGCCTACGGACTGCGCGCGCCGAACGAGCACGAGATGCCGGGGCTGATCTACAGCCGCGTCAACAACCCCGACCTCGAGATCCTCGAGGACCGGCTGACGCTCTGGGATGGCGCCGAAGCGGCCGCCGTGTTCTCGAGCGGAATGTCCGCGATCAGCACCACGCTCCTGCAGTTTCTCCGCCCGGGCGACGCGATCCTCTTCAGTGAGCCGGTCTACGGCGGCAGCGATTACCTGCTGAAGCACGTGCTTCCGAACTTCGGCATCCGCACGGTCGGCTTCGACGCCCGCGGCGGCGAGACCGCGCTGGCGCGCGCCGTGCACGAGCATGACCTCGTCGATTCGTTGAGGATGATCTTCGTCGAGACGCCGGCGAACCCGACGAACGCGATCGTCGACCTCGAGGCCTGCGCGCGCGCCGCACGCACCTTCTCGACCGGTGAGCGTCGCGTGCTGCTCGCTGTCGACAACACGTTCCTGGGTCCGCTCTGGCAGCATCCGCTCAAGCATGGCGCCGACCTCGTGCTCTACTCCGCGACGAAGTACATCGGCGGCCACAGCGACGTCATCGCCGGCGTCTGCCTCGGCTCGCGTGAGCTCATCGCGCAGGTCAAGGCCATGCGCACGATCCTCGGCACGATGGCCGGTCCGCATACCGGATGGCTGCTGATGCGCTCGCTCGAGACGCTCAAGCTCAGGATGACCGCGCAGATGAAGACCGCGCGCGGCGTCGCCGATTTCCTCGCCGGCCATCCCAAGGTCGAGCGGATGTACTACCTCGGCCACCTCACCGAATCCGATCCCGAGCACGCGATCTACCGCCGGCAGTGCCTCGCTCCCGGCTCGGTCATCTCCTTCGATATCGTCGGCGGCGAGGCCGAGGCCTTCCGCTTCCTCAACGCTCTGCGCCTTGTCAAGCTCGCCGTCAGCCTCGGCGGAACCGAATCCCTCGCCGAGCATCCCGCCTCGATGACCCACTCCGACGTCGACCCCGACGAGCGCATCAGCATGGGCATCACCGACCGGATGATCCGCCTGTCGATCGGCGTCGAGCACCCGGAGGATTTGATTGCAGATCTGGAGCAGGCGCTGGAGATGGTGTGATAGAGGTTAGAGGTTAGATGTTAGATGTTATTGGTTGTTGGTTATTGGGGTTTTGTTATTGGTTATTGGCAGGCTTCTTCTTCCGGGTGGTGGTGCGGTCGCTGTGCGGCTTCGCTGAAATCTAGAGGCCAATAACAAATAACAAATAACAAAAAACCATTAACCACAACCCAGGTCCAAGCAGTGTTCCCCTCATTCGAATCCGCTCGCACCTTTATCGACGATCACCATGTCGCAGTGGTGGATTTGAAATTCTGCGATCTCTGGGGGCGGTGGCATCATCTGACGGTGCCCGCTTCGCAGTTCACTCCTGCGTTGATGAGCGACGGGATCGGGTTCGATGGCTCGTCGGTCGGATTGAAGAGCGTCAAGTCCGGCGACATGGTCATGGTGCCGTTGCTGGATACGGGCTTCGTCGATCCTTTCTGGGAGGCCTCGACCCTCAGCTTCATCTGCTCGACGCTCGAGGCCGACACGCACGAGATTTTCGCGAACGATCCGCGCACCATCGCCATCCGCGCCGAGGAGTATCTGCGCTCGACCGGTATCGCGACGCACAGCCTGTGGGGACCCGAGTACGAGTTCTATGTGTTCGATTCGGTCGCCTTCGACAGCGGCGTCAACCATGCCAGCTTCCGGATGGATTCCAACGAGGCCGACTGGAACAGCGGCACCGGCGGACACGGCCATTACATCCCGCTGCACGGTGGCTATCACGCAATCGCGCCGAAGGATCGGCTCTACAACCTCCGCACGGAGATCTCGCTGACGCTCGAGTCGATGGGCGTGCCGGTGAAATACCATCATCACGAGGTCGGCGGTCCCGGGCAATCGGAGATCGAGACGGCGATGATGGATATCGTCTCCGCCGGCGACGCGACGATGCTCGTCAAGTACGTTGCGAAGATGACCGCGCAACGGCACGGACAGACCGCGACGTTCATGCCGAAGCCGTTGTATGGCGAGGCCGGAAGCGGCATGCATTTCCACCAGCAGCTCTTCGACGGCGAGACCAATCTCTTCTACGATCCCGACGGGTACGGCTGCATCAGCGAGATGGGACGGTACTACATCGGCGGTCTGCTCGCGCACGGTCCGGCGCTGCTGGCGCTGACCAATCCCAGCACGAATTCGTATCGCAGGCTGATCCCCGGTTTCGAGGCTCCCGTCAACGCGTTCTTCTCGCTCGGCAACCGCAGCGCGGCCGTGCGGATTCCGAAGTACGCGACGCAGCCGGGCGCGGCCCGCATGGAATTCCGTCCGCCGGACGCGACGTGCAACGTGTACCTGGCGATCGCCGCGCAGATGCTCGCGGGCATCGACGGAATCATCAACCGGATCGATCCGACCGAGGCCGGCTTCGGTCCGTTCGACGCCAACGTCTTCGACTGGAGCGATGCCGAGCGCGCCGCGATCAAGCGCCTGCCGGGCTCGCTCGCCGAGGCGATGCGCGCCCTCGAGGAGGACAACGCGTTCCTCCTTGCCGGCGATGTCTTTTCGAGCGAGATGCTCAGGATGTGGAAGGAGCAGAAGCTCGAGCAGGAATACTACGCCGTGCGGAACCGTCCGCACCCCTACGAGTTCGGGCTGTATTTCGACGTTTGATCGAACGGCAGCTCATCCCCCGACCGCGAGCGCACCACCCACCGCGTGCCCAGCCGGTCTGTCCGATCATCCCATGCAAGAGGTTGGTTCATGAATTCCCCCAAAGGATCCCGACCGGGATTCACAGCATTACTCCTGGTACTGCTGGGACTGTTCGCCGCTGGGAGCGCCCGGGCGAATCTCGGCTCGTACGTCTTCGCCGAAAGCACCGGCGAGCGCATCGACATCTCCGGCATCTCGACGGCCGTGTTCACCGGCAACGACGGCTGCGTCGGGACGAACATCGACGATAACTCGAACAGCGCGGTCGACATCGGCTTCAACTTCCGCTTCGCCGGCAACGACTACGCGAAGTTCTCGGCATCGACGAACGGCCTCATCGGCCTGTTCACGCAGTACGGCTCCACGAAGGTCTCGAGCTGCTGGGTCAATCTTCTCAACGCCGTGACCGGCGGCTGCTCCGACGAGTACGCGCTCACGCTCGACTCGATCCCCCAGATCGCGCCGATGTGGGACGACATGCGCGTCGCCAGCACGTGCTCGGGTCACCCGTTCGACGGCATGATCCACTACGCCGTGGTCGGGGAGGCTCCCTCGCGCGTGCTCGTCATCGAGTTCCGCGACATGGAGTACGACTATCGGCAGAACCGCTTCACGACGTTCCAGACGCGCCTGTACGAAGGCTCCAACCGCATCGAGTTCTGGTACGCCGGCACTTCCGATCTCTCGTTCAGCGGCGACGGTTCGTCGATCGGACTGGCGGCGATCGATGGCGCGAGCGTCCTCAGCGTCTCGGCGGGACCGCCCGCGAGCGCGTCGACCGGCTCGGTCGACGATCGCAACGATCCGCGGAACATCGCCGCGAACACGCTCTACACGTTCGTCCCCTGCGAGATCCGCATCGGCCCGGCGCCGAGCGGTGAGGTCAGCGCCGTCATCGTCGACGGACAGGATCTGCTCGACGGCGCCGAAGTGACCGTCGGCAGCGAGGCCACGTTCGAGCCCATCATGCTGTCGCTCGGCGAGTCGCCCTGCGACAGCCGCAGCTACACGTTCGAGCTCGGCGGAATCGGCGCGAGCGAGTACACGATTTCGCCGCAGGAGGGATCGCTCGAGCCCGGCTCGTCGACGATTCCGATGATCACGTACCGTCCGATGTGCCCGGGCACGCGCCCGGCGACCCTGCGCATCGTCGGCAGCGACGGCACCGATCGCACGTTCCTTCTGGGAGCCGTCGCGATGGCGCAGATCGAGTGGCGCACCGACATCGCGCAGGGCGGAACACCCGCGCTCGCCGACGGCGACACGCTGCTCGGCACGGTCGTCGTCATGCGCAACCAGGCGACCGCGTTCACGCCGCTGACGATCGCGAACATCAATCCCGATCCGTCGGCTCCGGCGACCGATGTGAGCTTCGAGCTCATCGACCCGAATGGGCAGTACACGATCTCGACGACCGGCGCGACGCTCGGTGTCGGCGAGAGCGTGACGCCGTCGATCACGTTCCTGGCAACGGCGATCACGTTCCAGGAGGCATACCTCGTCGTGACGACAGCGTGCGAGCAGCGCACGTTCCTGCTTCGCGCGTTCTCCGCGGCGCCGGCGGGTGCGCTGATCAGCAACGGCGAGACGCTCGGACCGGACTCCTATGTCTTCGGACCGAACGCATCGTGCGTCGCCAGCGGCAGCGAGGTCGTGCCGATCATCGTGCAGAACACCGGCTACGGGGATTTTCTCATCACCGGCGTCGACATCTATCGCACCGATACGATGCAGCGTCAGGGAACCCCGCCGTTCCCGATGCTGCGCGACGCTGCCGGAGCGCTCATTCGCTCGAGCGAGTACAGGCTCGCCAACGCCGCCGGCATCGCGCTGACGCTGCCGATCGTCGTCGCGCAGGGCTCTTCGCGGATGATCTATGTGCACTTCATCGGAAGCGAGCCCGGCCGCCGCTACGCGCGTGCGTACGTGCGGACCAACGGCCAGAACTTCGCGAACCCGGACGCGCTCGGTGAGGTCATCGAGGGCGTGCTGAGCTTCAACCTGCTGGCGCGCTCGATCGGCTCCGGCCTCGCCGCGACGCCCGACGGCGCGCGGATCCGTCCGCTCGTGATGACGCCCGCACGCCTCGGCGAGAGCTCGACGGCGCGCTTCCCGGTGAGCAACGCCGGCGCGTGCGACCTGCTGATCCGCCGCGACAAGCTGCGCATCACCTCCGGCGACGTGCACGAGTTCGAGCTCGTCGACGTGCTGCCGGCGACGCCGGTCGATGCGAAGGCCAACACGTACCGCATCGCTCCGGGCGCGACCGACTACATCACGGTGCGCTTCACGCCGTCGCGCTCCGGAACGCGCATCGCGACGGTGACGCTGCAGACGAACGACTCGACGATCTGGCTGCCCGGACTCAGCGAGCGCGGCACCTATCGCGTCGACCTCTACGGCTTCGGTCGCGCCCGGAGCGATGCGGTACGTGTTGGCCTTCGCATCGACCGGCGTCGCCGGCAGCACGTCGACGAGCTCGAACTCGTGCACGTCGCCGGAGGTGA
>DATLHO010000045.1:0-33847 GCA_035539855.1 Kapaibacterium sp. (SeqCode)
CGAGTCCGAACAGGGGAACGGCAACGGCGAGCAGCACGACGAAGCTGATGCCGCTGAGCATGCCCGAGCGCAGGTACAGTCGCTCCTCACCGATTGCGATCAGGCCGTAGGCGAAGAACGTGTTGACGAGCGTTGCCGCGACGAACGGCGCGAGCACAACGAGCGCCACCGAGGCGTCGGCGTAGCGCTCACCGAAGAGCAGCCGCACGAGCTCGGCGGAGAAGATCATGCACAGCGCGCTGGCGCCGACACCGAGCACGGACACGACGCGGAACGCGGCGTCGAGCCGTTCGTGGGCGCGCGAGCGGTCGGCCGCCCAGACGCGCGTGAGCGCCGGAAGGTAGAGCGCGCCGAAGACTCGGTCGACGATGAGCACGATCATGACGATTCTCAACGCCGCGTAAAGCACACCGGCCGCCGCTGGCTCCAGAACGTGGCCGACGACGATCGGCGGCAGCACAATGAAGGTCTGACCGAAGAGCGCGGCGACGCCCAGCGCGGTCGAGCCGCGCAGCACCGCCGTCACGCCGCCCAGATCGTCCGCCCGCGGCACGATCGCGCGCGCGCCGAGCGCGGGGACGATCATCACGATCGACGTCACGGCCATCGAGGCGACGTAGATCCATGGCACGCGAGAAGCGTCCGCGGGGGCGCCGACGAACAGAAGCGCTCCGGTCACGAGCACCAGGCTCCCGGCGACGCGGCCGATGGTGATCACCGCGAACGCGCCGCGCCCCTGGTGGTACCAGTCGACGAGGAGCGCGTAGGGGAGCAGGCCGAGCAGGTAGATGCGGACGAGCATCGCCAGGGTGGGGTCGAGCGGTACCGCGAAGAGCGCGAGGTTGGCAACGACGAAGACCGTCAGCGACAATGCGAGGCGAGCGGTGATGATCGCATGCGGCTGGAACCGACGCTCCGCCTCCGGCCGCGCCGTCTCACGCGTGCCCAGCGTCTTCAATCCCCAGTCGCAGAGCAGCAATGCGTAGTCGAGGACCGACGCTCCAATGACGACGATGCCGTAGGTCTCCGGCTCGAGAGCTCGCGCGAGCCACGCGACGGCGAGAAAACTCAGTGCGCGCGCGCCGATGTCGGCCGCGAAGAGCCACGACGCATCGACGAGGTGCTTACGCATCGAGCAGCTCCTCGACGACCGCGATGAGCCGGCGCTCGCGACGCGACTGTGGGAAGAGCGCGGCAATCCTCTCGCGCGCGCGACCGCGAAGCTCCTCGGGCGCCTCGAGCGCCTTGGCGATCGCGGAGGCGAGCTCACCGGCGTGTTCGCTGACGTGCCCACCGGCGTGCTCGCTGACGTGCTCATCTGCGCGTTCGCTGCCGTGCTCTCCAGCGCGCCGACGATCGCGCGCGCCGACCTGCACTCTCTCGACGACCCATCCGCTGTCGCCGATCGCGTCCTCGACGCCGCCGACGCGCGTTCCGACGGGGATGCATCCGCAGAGCATCGCCTCGCACAGCGCGTTGGGCAGTCCCTCGTGACGCGACGGGAGCACGAAGACCGCGGCGCGGCGGTAGAGCGCGCGGAGCTCCTCCCGGCCGCAGTGCGGCAGCAGCGTGAGATTCGCGGGAGGCGAGAATGGGGCGACGACGTCGGGCGACGAGCCGACGAGAATGAAGCGTGTCTGCGGCAGGCGGCGCGCGGCCTCGACGAACAGGTCGACTCCCTTGACCAGCGCTCGCTCGCGCGACGCGCATCCGGCGACCGCGAGGACCGAGCCGTCGCGCTCGCCGTCGGGCGTCCAGAAGGAGGAGTCGTAGCCGGTAGGGATCACGTCGATGGGAAGGTCGGTCAGTCCGCTCGCGGAGGCGAGCGAGCGCACGAGCGCGGCGTCGACGGCGACGATGCGGCTCGCGTTGCGCAGCGTCCAGCGCAGCAGCGGGCGCCGCCATGCGCTCAGCCAGATTCCGTAGCCGATCGTAGCGTCACGCGCGGTGTCGACGCCGCCGAGGATGATCAGCGACGGGCGTCGTCGCGCGCGTGCGGCGGCGACCATGAACAGGGAGTAGACGGAGGCGAACCACGAGATCGACAGGTCGGCCGCAAGCGCGCCACGCACGATCGGCGCGATCGAGCCGGCGCCGCTGCCGAGACTGCAGTCGACGGTGAAGCGCCGGCGGAGCGTCTCGACGTCGGCGTCGATGAACGTCGTGCGCTCGGTCGACATCACGAACAGTCTCGCCTGCGTCGTCGACGCGCGGACTGCGCTCACGTGCGGAGCATCGGTATGGCGACCCCGTGCTCGCGCGCGTTGTCGATGGCCCGGTCATAGCCCGCGTCCGCGTGACGGATGATGCCCATCGCCGGATCGTAGGTGAGCACGCGCTCCAGTCGCGCGTCGGCCTCGGGCGATCCATCGGCGACGACGACCATGCCGGCGTGCTGCGAGTAGCCCATGCCGACGCCACCGCCGTGATGGAACGAGACCCACGTCGCGCCGCCGACGGCGTTGAGCGCGAAGTTCAGCAGCGGCCAGTCGCTCACTGCGTCGGATCCGTCGATCATACCCTCGGTCTCGCGGTTCGGGCTCGCGACCGAACCGCAGTCGAGGTGGTCGCGTCCGATGACGATCGGAGCCGAAACGCGGCCGTCACGCACCATCTCGTTGAAGAGCAGACCGGCCTTCGCACGCTCTCCATAGCCCAGCCAGCAGATGCGCGCGGGCAGTCCCTGCCAGTGCACCTTCTTCTGCGCCATCGTCAGCCAGCGCTGCAGCCCCTCGTTCTCGGGGAAGAGCTCCATGATCGCGCGATCGGTCGCGTAGATGTCTTCGGGATCGCCCGAGAGCGCGACCCAGCGGAACGGTCCCTTGCCGTCGCAGAAGAGCGGGCGGATGTACTCGGGCACGAAGCCCTTGAACGCGAACGCCCGATCGAAGCCGGCCTTCTGGGCCTCCGCGCGAATGTTGTTGCCGTAGTCGAAGACGACCGAGCCCGCGTCGAGCAGTGCGACCATCGCCTCGACGTGAACGCGGATCGCCTCGCCGGCGCGACGCAGGTACTCGTCGGGATCGGAGACGCGGAGCGCGTCGGCCTGCTCCCTGGTCATCCCGTTCGGATAGTAGCCGTTGAGCGGATCGTGCGCCGCAGTCTGATCGGTGACGACGTCCGGCCGTACGCCGCGGCGCACGAGCTCGGGCATGACGTCGGCGGCATTGGCGAGCAATCCGACCGACAGTCCCTCGCGACGGCTCATCGCCTCGGCGAGCCAGGCGAGCGCCTCGTCGAGGCTCGCGGTCTTGCGATCGCAATAGCCGTCGTGGATGCGCTTGTCGATGCGCCACTCGTCGACCTCGATCGCGAGCACCGCGGCATCGTTCATCGTCGCGGCCAGCGGCTGTGCGCCGCCCATGCCGCCGAGCCCTGCGGTGACGACGAGCCGGCCGGCGAGCGTGCCACCGAAGTGGCGCTCGGCGCATGCGGCGAAGGTCTCGTAGGTGCCCTGCAGGATTCCCTGCGTGCCGATGTAGATCCAGCTTCCGGCGGTCATCTGGCCGTACATCATCAATCCCATCGCGTCGAGCCGTCGGAACTCCTCCCACGTCGCCCACTTCGGAACGAGGTTCGAGTTCGCGATGAGCACGCGCGGCGCGTCCGTGTGCGTGCGCAGCACGCCGACGGGCTTCCCGGATTGCACCAGGAGGGTCTCATCGGGCTTCATCGTTCGCAGCGTCTCGAGGATCGCCTCGAGCGCCTCGCGATTGCGCGCGGCCTTGCCGAGGCCTCCGTAGACGATGAGGTCGGCGGGTCGCTCGGCCACCTCGGGATCGAGGTTGTTCTGGATCATGCGGTAGACCGCCTCGATCTGCCAGTTGGCGCAGCTCAGTGCGTTGCCACGCGGGGCCCGCCATGTGCGTGCCTGATCGACCGTCTCGACGTCTGTACCGGTAGGGCTGTTCATGCGGCTGTTGTGTTGTTCGAGCGGTCAATTTAACGAGGCGTGGGCAACGGCGAGCCCGCGAAGGCGAAACGGGGGGTGACAGCGGAGCATCCTGACAAAGGTCGTACTTTCTGCGCTGCTCCTCAGCAGTTCCGAACCCTCGAACTCCGACCGTAATCTCAATGAATCGTTCGATTACCCGTCTCTCGGCACGCCTCGTCGTGGCGGCCGGCGTGCTCGGCGCCCTCAGCGGTGTCGGTGGCTGTTCCGCATCGAAGTCCCTCTTCTTCGCCAACGCGAACCTCCAGGCGATCCAGCGCGACACAATCGGCTCCGACGGCCGGGTCCGCTCGACCGTCCAGGACCCGCAGAACGCCGTCAACGGCACGATCAGGCTCGCCGCGGTCGAATCGCTCGATCTCGTCCCGGTGACGCTCGAAGTGCCGACCGGTGAGATCCCTCCGCCGTTCAACGTCGCGCGCACGCTCAACGTGCCGCCCGGCTTTCAGGCGACGCTTCACGCGCACGGCCTCGGCAACCCGCGCGACATCGTCGTGCGCGAGGACGGGACGATCTTCTACAGCAACTCGATGGGCGGAACGATCATGGCGATCGCTCCGTCGGGCGAGCGCAGCACGATCGCGTCGGGACTGGAGTCGCCGCACGGCCTCGAGATGTTCAACGGAGCCCTCTACTACAGCGACGAGAAGCGCGTCTTCCGCTACGACTTCACCTCGCCGTCGACGACCTCGGGCACGAGCACGATGCTCACTGACCGCGTTCCTCCGGCGGGCATGCACTACCATCGCACGATCCGCTACGTGCCGAACGATCGCAAGATCTACATCGCGGTCGGCTCGGTCGACAATCGCAGCGAGCCCGACAACCCCGAGACCGGAACGGTCATGCGCATCCCGCTGGCCGGCGGCAAGACCGAGGTCGCGATGCGTGGGCTCCGCAACGTGACCGGACTCGATGTGCATCCGGTGACCGGCGAGCTGTGGGGCGTCGACGAGGGAGCCGACTGGCTCGGCGAGGACGTGCCGCCGGAGGAGGTCAACATCCTGGCGACAGGCCGCTCCTACGGCTGGCCGCAGTTCTACGGCGACGGCTTCCGCGATCCCGATTTCATGGGTCCGGACACGACGCGCTATCGCAAGGGCGAGGTGCCGGTCATCAGCCTGCAGGCGCACTCGACGCCGGCGGACATGACGTTCTACCGCTCGAGCGCGCTCGGACCCGACTGGCTCAACTCGATGCTCATCACGTACTACGGCTCGCGCGACCGCTCGCAGCCGACGGGATTCAAGGTCGTGCGCGTGCGCTCGGAGCAGAACGGCGCCAACGCAAAGCAGGCTGATGTCGTTACAGGATTCCTGACCGACGACGGCGAGCAGTGGGGCCGTCCCACGGGCATCGCCGTGACGGCCGACGGCACGACGTTCTACATCACGGACGATCGCGCCGGCGCCATCTACAAGATCCACCGGCCGCTGGCTCCGCGGCGGTGACGAGACAAACGCGTTGCATCGTTTGGTGGCGCGGTTGTAGAATAGACCAACTATGACGAAGGCTTCCCGCACAATGCTCGATCTGATTCATCCGTTTCGCATGGCTCTCGACGAGATCGCCCTTCCTGTTCACATGGCAGTGCTCAGCTCCTTCGACCTCGAGCTTCCGGAGACGGAGATGCTCATCGTCGAGAAGGAGCAGGTCGTGCTGCCGGCGCGGGTCATCCTCTTCAACGACGACTTCCATACGTTCGACGAGGTGATCTTCCAGCTCATGAAGGCGACCGGATGCAGCCTTCTCGACGCCGAGGGACTCGCGTTCGAGGTCGACGCCTCGGGCCAGGCCTACGTCTTCGAGGGCGAGATGTCGCGCTGTCTGGGCGTGAGCTCGATTCTCGAGGAGATCGAGCTGAATACCGAAATCGAATTCTGAACCATCATATCCCGTTCACCAACACCTCACGCATCATGAAGCGAATCATTCTGACTGCGGCCGCCGCGCTCGCATTCTCGATCGGCAGCATGCACGCCGCCGGCACCTGCGACGGCCACGGCAAGCCCGCCGGCTCGAAGTCGTGCTGCCCGAGCAACACCGGCGAGAAGACCGAGACCCCGACGATGTCGGAGCTCAAGACGATCACCCGCGAGGAGCTCGCGGCCCTGATCAAGGAGGGCAACGTCGCAATCTTCGATGCGCGCTCGCAGGAGCAGTTCGAGGCCGGCCACGTCGACGGCGCGACGCTGTTCTTGAATGCCTCGCTCCCGGAGAACAAGGAGACGACGCTCGTCTTCTACTGCGGTGGTGTCCGCTGCCCGTCCGCGTCGAAGGCGGCGAAGAAGGCGCTCGAAGCCGGCTTCACGAACGTGCACGTCTTCAAGGGCGGTTGGGCAGAGTGGAGCGCGCAGGCGGCGCAGACCAACGGCTGATCGATCGCGATCGAGCCGGTGACAAACAGACGAAGCCCTTCGGAGTGATCTCCGAAGGGCTTCGTGCTTTCTTGTAGTCAGTCGCCGTTGACGCGATCACCGGACGTACGGCTTCTGGAGGAAGTCGCGCGCCTTCTGGTGGGCGTTCGAATTGTCGTCGAGGTCGAGCACCGCGCGATACTGCCGCAGCGCATCGTTGCGACGGCCCATGAGGTCATAGACCTGACCGAGCTTCAGCACCGAGAGCACGCGCCAGCTCGTCTCCTCACTGCCGTCGAGGCGCTTGCTCTGCTCGATGGCCTGCTGGAAGTGCTTCGCGGCGCTCTCGAGATTTCCCGTGCGCATGCGGATGTCGCCGAGATAGTAGAGCGCCTGGCGCGCCATCGTCATCTCGTAGCCCTTCTCGCGCGCGAGCACGCGCCGGATGATCGTCGCATACGCGGTGTCGGCATTGACGAAGTCGCTCGTCATGTAGTACGACTTGGCGAGGTAGCGATAGAAGACCGGGTTACCCGGGTACTTCGCGTTGAGCTCCTGGGCGATGAGCAGCGCCTCGCCATAGCTCTTCTCGAAGCCGTGAAGGACCTCGAGCAGCGCGTACTTCGCCTCGACGTTGGCGTAGGCCGCCTTCTTCGCCGAGATGCGCAGCATGTTAAGCCCGATCTGACGATCGCCGGGCGGAAGAAACCCGAGCACCGGGCGCGCGGCCGGATACTGCTCCGGAAGCGCGGCGCTCATGTACATGAACAGTCCGGAGCCGAGCAGGATGTCGCTGTTGCTCGGCGCCAGCGCCTGCGCCTCGCGCAGGATGCCGAGCGCCTCCTCGCCGTCGAGCGCCGCCGATGGCCACTGGACCAGCGCCGCCGTGCCCGTCGCGTTGAGGATCTTCAGGCGCGCCTGGTAGCCGAGCGCGGCACCCTTGAAGAAGAGACCGACGATGTCCTTCGGGTTGTTCTCGAGCCGGGCGTCGCTGATCTCGATGACCTTGTCGAGCCGCGTATGGAACGACTCGCTGTAGCGCTCGAGACGGACGTTGTCATCGAGGTTCGGAACGATCCGCCACCAGTCGACCAGCGCCAGCAGGAAGTACCCCGCAGGGTGATCGGGCTGCGCGCGGGTCAGATCGGTGAACAGCGTGTCCGCCTCGTCATAGCGAAGGTTGTAGAGCGCGTCGAACCCTCCGCGAACGGTCGCGTCGGCGTCCTTCTCGAGCAACACCCACTGGGCGCTGGACGAGACCGGTGCGATCAGCGCGGCCATCGCGAGCGCGACGCCGAGGGCCATTCTCACTGTTGTCGTTCTGATGTTCATGTGCTCTTCGGAGTTCTTGCGAGTGAAGCGCAGCGGAGGCTGCTGTGGTGTGTCTGACACGATCACCGCGGCGAGGTTTGTCTCGCGCCGGCAAAATCTCCTGCTCGTGTCACAGACACGCACGAACGGACGGCGGTCGTGTTACGCCCGGTCCGATGACACCGGCTCCGTCGGCGATTCCACGGCGAGCCGTTCGGCCTCCTGTCGATAGACGTCGCGAAAGACCGCTGCGTGCACGTAGGGGGAGAGCGTGATGCCGGGCACACGCAGCAGCGCTATGACGCCGAGCGCGAGCGCGAGCGTCGTGGCGAGGCCTCCCTCCGGACCGAACGCGCCGCCGCCGATGATTTCCGGAGCGCCGTCGATGGTCCTGAACAGCCCGCCGCCGAAGTCGATGCCGCTGACCGGCACGCCCACGATCATCGCGAGCGTGATGTTCCAGAGCGCGTGCGCGGCCATCGGCAGCCAGACCGATCCGGTGACGAAGTAGCAGAGCGAGAAGAGGATGCTGGCGATGCAGATGTTGAGCATCGCCACGGCCGAGACGGAGGGATTCTGCAGATGTAGGACGGCAAAGAGCACCGACGCGCCGAGCGTCGCGGCCACCGGCCCGATGATCTCGACGACGCGCTGGAACAGGTAGCCGCGAAAGGCGAGCTCCTCGAGCATCGCGCCGATGAGCAGGTACGCCAGCAGATCGACGACCGCGACAGCCGGCGTTGCCGGTCCGGCGACGACGTCGCCCGCGAGCGCCGACGGCGCCCACGCGACAAGGGCCATGAGCACGCCGAGCAGGCTGCCCGCGGAGAGCTCGCGTCCCGTCCATCGATGCAGTCCGATGCCGGCCCAGGACGGGCTCATTCGATCATACAGGCGGGTCACGACGAGGATGGCGATCGCCAGCGGCAGCAGCGAGCCTCGTTTGCGCGAGATCCCCGCTCCCAGGACGTCGAGCAGCAGTGCACCTGCGGCGTCGAGTCCCCACCACAGGAAAGCGACGAGCAGGAACCCGATCACGTTCACGACGATGGGCCGGCGCTGCCAGAAGTTCATCGCTCAGCTCCGCCGCAGAATGACCCGCCGAAGCTCGCGCCGCTCTCCCGGATCGAAGAAGCCCGTAACGAACAGCAGCAGGGGATAGGCGGCGAGCAATCCGATACGCACGAGGCTGGCGCGCGCGCTGAGGTCGAAGAAGTCGGTCGTCGCGGTGCCGATCGCGTAGAGCACGAACGCGATGCCGAGTGCGCGCAGCACGCGGCCCCACTCGTAGGGGATCGTGAAGAACCGGCTCGTGTACCGCCAGAGCACCAACGACATCACGAGGTACGCCGCAAGCGTCGCCCACGCGCCGCCGGGGAAGCCCATCGCCGGCACGAGCGCGAAGCAGAGTCCCGCCTCGACGAGCGCGCCGACGCCGGTGATCCACGGAAGCGCCCGCGTACGCTTCTCGATGTAGATGCCGACGATGAAGTTCGTGTACCAGCCGTTGAAGATGTACGCGGCGAGCACGATCGGGACGATCGGCAGGCCCGCCCAGTAGCGCTCGTCGAGCAGCGCGCGATCGACCACCGGCAGCTGTGCGCCGGCGATGGTCGTGACGAAGAACGAGACGGCCAGAAAGACGAAGCCGGCGGCGAGGTTGAAGTACGTGAAGACGCGCGCGAACAGCGCCCGTGCATTCTCACGTCCGGCCTGCTGAAGAAAGAAGGGACGCCAGGCGAACTCGAACATCGCAACGAACATCATCATGGGGATGCCGAGGCGATAACTCGCCTGGTACAGTCCGGCCGCCTCGGCGCCGGCGAGCGCGACGATGATGGGCCGGTCGATGACCTGCAGCGCGATCGCGGAGAGACCGGAGGCGATGGTAGGGAGACCGAACGCGAGCATCGAGCGCGTCGTCTCGCGATCGAGCGTCACGGGCAGGCGTCGCGCCATCACCGGCGTCGTCAGCAGGAACATCGTCGCCGACTGCGCGATGCCCGCCAGAAGGATGCCGTCGATGCCGAGTCCGAGCGAGGCGAGGAACCAGATCGTCAGCACGACGTTGACGACGATCGCGGCGATCTTGATCGCGCCGAAGGTCTTTGCGCGCCGCTCCATGCGCAGCGTCGCCAGACCGATCGTGCTCGCGGCATCGAGCAGGATGATCACGCCGGCATAGCGCACCAGGTGCAGTGCGGTGTCGGGGACCTTGAGAAAGAAGAGGGCGTTGGCGGCTCCCGGCGCGGCGACGAACAGCGTCGCGAGCAGTCCGGCGGCGAGCCAGTTGACGAGGGTCGCGTTCCAGAACACGCGGCGCTTCTCATCCTCGCTCGCGGCGCTGGCGACGAACCGGAAGTAGGCGGCCTCCATGCCGATGTTCGCGACGACCATCATGAAGGCGATGATCGCGTAGATGTTCGCCTGCAGGCCGAAGTCCGACGGGGCGAGGACCCAGGAGTAGAAGGGGGTCAGGAGAAACGAGAGCAGGCGCTGGACGATCGTCGTGACGCCGTAGATCGCCGTGTCGCCGGAAAGCTGTCGCAGTTGCTGTCGCATAGAGGGGCCGTAACATACGGCAACGGCCCCTTCGATCATCGATCGAAGGGGCCGTGTAGAAGGAATCAACTGCGTTCGCGTCTGCCTCCGCTATCGGCGACTGGCCTGTGAACGAAGCTCGGCCAGCTTTCGGCGCTGCGCCGGCGAAAGGAGATTCTCGACGCGCTCGTGGAATCGGGTCAGCGCCAGCGACAGCTCGATCTCCTTGTCGGCACGCTCGCGCAGCTTCCTGCGCAGGGCCTCCTCGTTCGTCGACGGCGCGGTCTTCAGCCGCTTCTCCTCGTCGAGGAGGCGGCGGATGTCGTTGCGCAGTGGCTCGGTCTCACGGGCGAACTGCTCGGTCAGACTCTTGATCTGATCGCGCTGCGCCTTCGTTAGATCGATCTGCTCCATGATCGGAGCGTCTCCCTGCGCATATGCGGGTCCGGCAGCGACTGCCAGACCGAACAGAAGCATGGCGAGGGGACGCACCTGCTTGAGATTTCTGATCATATCGGGACCCTGGTTACTCGTCTCGGCATCAATTCATGTTTCTAAGATACCTCAGACCCCATCCTGCCGGGCAGGTTTAAGTCATTTCCGCGTTCCCCGCCGGGTCTTTCGGGCGCCGTTGGTCGGCATCACCGGGACCTTGCGGGCCCCCGCGCGGGCACCGGCTCGGGCATCCTGTCGGGCCTTTGCCAGTTGCGCGTCGTGGGCTTCGCGAAAGATGTGAGGCACCGCCTCGAGGAGCGTCCCGACCGGGATGATCTCGAGGCCCTCGGTCACCGCCGCCGGAAGATCCGCCAGATCCTTGACGTTGTCCCTCGGGATGATGACCGTGCGAACATTGACACGCCGGGCGGCAAGAAGTTTTTCGGTGAGGCCGCCGATCGGAAGAATTCGTCCGCGCAGCGTGATCTCGCCGGTCATCGCGACGTCGCTGCGGACGCGGCGCTGGGCCGCGGCCGAGATCACCGCGACGGCCATCGTGATGCCCGCCGACGGACCGTCCTTCGGGATCGCGCCCTCGGGCACGTGGACGTGGATCTCGTTCCCCTTCGAGAACTCCGCCGACACGCCGAGCGCCGCGGCATTCGCACGAATGTAGGTAATCGCCGCCGACACCGATTCCTTCATCACGTCGCCGAGCTGGCCGGTCAGCGTCAGCTTCTCGGTGCCCGGGACGATCGAGACCTCGACGGTCAGCGTGTCGCCGCCGACCGAGGTCCACGCCAGTCCCGTGGCCGCGCCGATGAGGTCCTCGCCCTCGCCCACACGATTGCGGAAGCGGGCGGCGCGCAGGAACTTCTCGACGAGCGCCGGCGTCACGACCAGCGCGGTCGGCTCGGTCACCTTGCGCCTGCCTCGCGACTTCGTCGCGGCATGGCCGTTGGCGACCGGTCGCGGCGCCTGGCCCGACTCGACCAGGCTCTTGGCGATCTTGCGGCACAGCGAGGCGATCTCGCGCTCGAGGTTGCGCACACCGGCCTCGGAGGTGTACTCGCGGATCACCTTCATGATCGCTTCGTCCTCGAAGCTGATGTGGTAGCTGGTCAGCCCGTGCTCCTCGAGCTGCTTCGGGATGATGTGCCGCCGCGCGATCTCGAGCTTGTCGTGCTCGAGGTAACCGCTGATCTCGATGATCTCCATCCGGTCCTGCAGCGGCACCGGGATGTTGAACAGCACGTTGGCCGTCGTGATGAAGAGAACCTTCGACAGGTCGTAGTCGACCTCGAGGTAGTGATCGTTGAAGCTGGAGTTCTGCTCCGGGTCGAGCACCTCGAGCATCGCCGAGGAGGGATCGCCGCGGAAGTCCGCGCTCATCTTGTCGATCTCGTCGAGCAGCACGACAGGGTTGACGACGCCGGCCCGCTTCATCGACTGGATGATCTTGCCGGGCATCGAGCCGATGTAGGTTCGGCGATGCCCGCGGATCTCGGCCTCGTCACGCACGCCGCCGAGCGACACGCGCACGAACTTGAGTCCGAGCGCGCGCGAGATCGAGCGTCCGAGCTACGTCTTGCCGACGCCGGGCGGTCCGACCAGGCAGAGGATCTGCCCACGCATCTCGCGCACGAGGTTGAGCACCGCGATGTGCTCGAGGATGCGCTCCTTCGGCCGCTCCAGGCCGAAGTGATCCTCGTCGAGCACGCGCTTGACGTGCTCGATCTCCAGCAGGTCCTCGCTGCGCGACGACCACGGCACCGCCGTGAGCCACTCGAGGTAGTTGCGGTTGACAGCGAACTCCGGCGACATCATCGGCGTCTTGCGGAGCTTGTCGAGCTCCTCGAACGCGCGGGCCTCGACCTCCTCAGGCATTCCGGAGGCGCGCACGGCCTCGGCGATCTTCGCCAGCTCCGGCGAGAGCTCGCCCTCCTCCTCGAGCTCGGTCTGCAGCGCGCGGATCTGCTCCTGGATCAGGAACTGCCGCTGCGACTTCTGGATCGTGTCCTGGACCTTCGTGTCGATCTCCTGCTCGAGCTTGAGCACCTCGATCTCGTCGCGCAGCAGGCGGACGAGGACGAGGTACTGCGCCTTGAGATCGACGATCTCGAGGAGCTCCTGCTTCGATTCGGACTTGCTGAGCAGATTCGCCGCGACGTAGTAGAGGCCCTGGACGGGATCGGAGATGTTCTCGAAGGCGACGAGAATTTCCTGAGGAAGCCCCCGATGCATGTGAACATATTCCTGGAAGAGCTCGGCGACCTGCCGCTGCAGGGCCTCCATCTTCTTGTCGTGGGGCACGACCGCGACGCTCGTCTCGATCTCGGCCTCGAGGTAGCCGTTCGGACGGCTCATCGTTCGGATGAAACCCTGCGACTCACCCTCGACGAGGATCTTCATCAGGCCGTTCGGCAGCCGGAGCATCTGGACGATCTTGGCGACCGTGCCCGAGTGGAAGATGTCCTCCTCTCCGGGCTCGTCGACGGAGGCGTTGCGCTGGGCGACCAGAAAGATGTATTTGTCGGCGTTGAGCGCCTCGCTGGCGGCTTTCAACGACGATTCACGGCCGACCAGCACGGGGAAGATCATGTTCGGGAACACGATCACGTCGCGCAGCGGCAACACCGGCATGTGCCGCGCCGCAGGAAGCGATGGCCGGGACTTTTTCGAGGTTTGTTTCATAAGCAAGCCGACAAAATAGACTCGCCGTCCGGGTCGTGCAAGGAACGTCCGGTGCTGCGAGGGCCGGCCGGAGGGGTGATTGGGACCGCGCGGTAACAATTCCGCGGGGGCTGTGTAAGTTGCGTAAAGATGAAACGGCGAAACGAGACACATACGACCGAGCAGTCCGACGACGAGCTCTTTCTTCTGACCCAGAAGGGAGAGCTCGAGGCGTTCAATCAGCTGTTCCGGCGCTATGAGCGGAAGGTATACATGTACTGTATGCGCGTTCTGCTCGACGACGACATGGCGCGTGATGCCTTCCAGGAGGCCTTCATGCGCCTGTACGAGCACCGGGCCAGCTACGACGGTCGCAACTTCATGGTCTGGTTCTTCACGATCGTGCGCAACGTCTGCCTGAACATGCGCCGCAACAAGAAGACGACCGTACCGTTCGAGACGTCTCGCGCCAACGAATCGCACACCGAGATCAAGGACGTGGTCCTGCACGACCAGATCGTGCTGGCGCTCAATCAGCTGCCGCTGGACTACCGTGAGGCAATCGTCCTGTACGAGTACGATGGGTACTCCTACCAGGAGATCGCCGACATCACCGGCGCCACGATCTCGACCATCAAGATTCGAATCTATCGCGCACGCAAAATGCTCCGGGCCCTCCTCTCTCCGGTGGTCTACGATAATGGAATTTGATCTGCTTGTCCGGAAGTATCTACGAGGAACGCTGAGCCCGTCAGAGCTCGAGCGGCTCCGCGATCTGCTAGAGAGGGTGCCCGAGTACCGCACGGAGCTTCAGCAGATTCTCGAGCTGCGCTCGATCATTCATGACGATGCGCTGCGCCTCGTACCGCCTCGCGAGCTCTCCGATCGCACCCGCGAATCGGTGGGCGCGCAATTCGCCGGCATCGAATCGCTTCTGAAGCACGATGCCAGCCGCCTGGCCACGCCGGGCGATCTCTCCGATGCCACCCGCATGGCCGTCGGCCAGCTCTTCGCCGGCTCCGCCGCCGCCGCCCCTGTCGCGGCGCCCGTCGTTGCCGACGAGGAGGAGCCGAAGCGCCGGGGTGTGATCCTGCCGTTCCGGGTCGCCGGCCGGGCGCTGCTCGCCGCGTCGATCGCGATCACGGTCGCGCTCGCGCCGACGATGCTCGGCCCGTCGCTCGGCACTCCCGACGCAACGTCGTCCGGTCCGCTCGCGGCCCGCTCGAGCGGCGCGTCCGTCGGCTCGTCGGGCGATCGCGCCGGACGCTCCGCGATGGGATCGTCGACCGCGGGCGATGCGATGCCGGGCACGTCGGGCCTCTCCGCCGTCGGTGACGGCGCGGAGACCGAGCGTGCGGCGGCCGATCGCGTCGCGGACGGACGTGGCGCAGGCATCGACGAGATCACTCCGCTCGCCGCCGCCGGCACGACCACCCGGGCACGAGGCGCTCGCCGCGCAACCGGCACGACCGCCACGGTTTCCTCGAGCATTGCCGCGGCGACGCTCGCCTCCGCGTCCATCGCGTCGACGACGAGCGGCTCCGGCGCGGTCACGACGCCATCGACGGAGGCCTCGGACCAGCCGGCGCTCGCGGCGGTCGATCTGCCGATCGAGCTCGATCCGGACAACCCGCTCTCCCGGCTGGTGCCGGTGCCGCTGGCACTCGGTGGCGGACGGGTGTACAATCCGTCGATCGACAGCGCGATGCGCGCCCGTCTCGAGCCGCAGCCGTCGATCGCCCTCGCGACGATTGGCATTCCGGGCGTCGTCGACGACGGCCGGCACCTCTCGGTCGGCGTCACGCTCGGTTCCGGAAACGTGATGGATGCCGACGCGCCGACGGCCCTCATGCAGAATTCGTACTACTTCTCCTTCAGCGTCAGCGACGCCGACCGCATCGGCGTCGAGATGGGCGGGTCGAAGTTCCTGCAGGAGACGCAGGTGCCGGGCAAGCGTCCGGTCGGCAACATCTTCGCGAAGCAGGGAGCCGGCGACACGACCGGCGGCAGCTCGAGCCTTCGCACCGGCGACGTCGACGGCACGCCGACCGTTGCGCAGCGCGTCAAGCAGGACATCACCTACGGCGGTGTCTTCTACGATCGCCGCCTCGAGATCGAGAGCGCGTGGGATCTTTGCGGACGCGTCACCTTCGGCGCGGCCGACGGCGCGCTCGTTGCGGGCGTCCGCGCCTACACGGCGTACTCGCCGACGAAGAACGTGACGTTCACGCTGGGCATCGGCGGCTCGACGCTCTTCGATCTCAAGAGCCGCACCGACGACGGCAGCACCAACTACGGTCTGTACTACGGTATCGAGACCGGATTCTGACATGCGGCGCGCGACGCGCATCGCCGGCAGCACAACGGGCGCCCCTGGACAACAGGCCGGCGCCCGTTCCCGTTCCGCCCCTTGCCCGAATCGTTCCGACTCTGTATTGTCATCGCTCAACGCCACGCACGTCCATGATGCAGTCGCTCGCTCGCCTTGCCTCGGTCATCGCTCTGATTCTCGTCGTCACCGCGCGCGCGTACGCGAGCGGACCGTTCGTTCTGCCGGTCGATAGTGGTTTCGTCCAGCTCTACGGAGGAGCGATCAGGGCCGACCACTACTACAACACCGCGGGCAGTCTGCGTCCGTACGACTCGGTCAAGACCGACCTCAGCGTCGTGGTGTTCGGCGTGACCGCCGACTTCGGCGTTCTCGACGGGCTCGAGGTGAACCTCGACGTTCCGCTCGGCATTCAGACGCTTACGAGCAAGGCGCTCTTTCCCGACCGCCGGATCGTCGCGCCGATGTACTACGGCATCGGCGGCACGTACCGGCTGAGCGCCGGCAGCCTCGCGACATCCCTCAGCGCGATGCTCAAGATTCCGCCGGGATTCCATCGCGGCATCTACGACGACCCGGAACATCCGACGTTCCTGAGCGACGGATTCCTGCAGGTCACCACGATGCTCAACGCGGGCTTCCGGCACAAGAACATCTGGCTCGAAGGCGGCGCCGGCTACACCTGGCGCGACGAAGAACCCCTCGACGAGATCCCGTTCGCGCTCGAGGTGGGCTTTTCCCGTGTCGAAGGAACGGGGATCTTCGTCGGACTCAAGGGAGTCGTCAGCACCGGTGACGTGACCGAGCCGTTGCGCCCGTTCTACGCCGGCTCCGCCGGCTCGGCCGAGGAGCGCAAGCGCGACGATGGCGGACGCGGGTTCTTTCGGACGATCGATCGCGAGAACTACCTGAGCCTGGGCGCGGGTGCTTTCGTCGATCTCTTCAAGACCGTCACGATCACCGGACGCTATGACCTCCGGCTTTTCGGACGAAACTCGCTCGCGCTTCGCGGCGCGACGCTCGGTGTCGGCTATCGCTTCTGACGAAACCTGGCGCCCCCGGCGCCGAAGGCTTCGAGCTCGCGTCCTCCCAGTCAGATCACTTCGAGAATGTCACGAGTGTTCCGCCGCTCGCCGCTGTCCGCACTTCGATCGCCGTCGCGAACGACGGCGTTCGCGCTCTGCGCGCTCGCGGCGATCGCGGTCAGCCTCGTGCCCGCTCGGGCAGCCGTCTCGGTCTACCCGAGCGTGCTCTACGGCGGCATGAACGTCGTGTCGATCGATGCCTCCTCGGGCGTCCGCCGGCTGCAATGGCGTGATCGCGGACGTTGGATCGACGTTCGCCGCGGGCAGGCGATGGACAACCTGCGGATCGTCTCGGTGCGGACACCGAGCAGTTGCATCCGCCAGATGAAGCTCTATCTCTTCGTCCCGGAGGTCACGAGCTCCGCCGAGATCGACCTGCGCGTGCTCGAGTGTGACGGCTCGGAGCGGCGGCTGTCGCTGAGCACCGGCGCGACCTGGCAGGTGGACCACCAGCGGATGGGCGATGCGAAGGTGGGAGAGACGGTGTGCCAGCAGTTCTCCGTGCGATCGACGACCGTCGGCGAGGCCATCGTCGTCGATCGGGTCGTCAGCCCGACCGGCAAGTTCGAGCTGCGATTCACCGGGCGTCGGCCGCCGGTGCGGATCCCGGCGGGGAGGGCGTACTACTACGAGGTCTGCTTCCACGCGACGTCGCCCGGTCGGCACAAGATGCCCATCCACGTCTACATTCGCCGGGCTCAGCCGAGCGGCGGTTTCACGTCGTTCATCGTCGCGGACACGGCCTACGTGACGGTCGTCGACCCGCCTCCGGCGCCGCGTGTGCAGCAGCCGGTCAAGCCGCGTGTGATTGTGCCGAAGCGCCCACCAGTGAACGTTCGTCCTCCGACGATTCCACGGCCGGTGATCCCTGTCGCGCCGCCGCCGAGAGTGCCCGACGTCGACGTCGTCAGTCCGCGCGCGACCGCGCGCGCGGTCGTGCCGGTCGACACCGAACGGCTGCGAGCGCAGCCGGATGTGGGCGCGCCGACGGGTGTCGAAGCCGAGATCAGCGATCCGACGACGTTCCGCACCGTGCTGCTTCCGACGGCGCGGTCGATTCCCGAAGGGGAGGGCTTCATCGGCAGCTACGACGTGGCGGGGGTTCTGGCGGGCTACGGAGTCACCGACCGACTCACGGTGCTCGCCGGTGGACTCTTCATCCCGGCGGCGGTCGCGGCTCGCGCGATCGACGTCACCGCTGGAGCGCGCTACGAGCTGCATCGTGGCGACTACACGCGACTGGCGGCGGGCGTGCAGATCAACCACTCCGACACCGACAGCTCGTCGATCACCGTCGGCGCGCCATACCTCGTTGCCAGCCTCGGCGACGACGACCGTCGGGCGAGCGTTGCGCTGTCGTACTCGACGCGACGCCACGATCCGGTCTCGGGGGAGCCCTTCATGCGCAATGCGATCGTCGTGGCGGCGGGCGGTGATCTGCGGATCGGTGGGAACTGGAAGGTGGCGGCCGAGGCCTACTGGATCGAGGGCTCAACGTATCAGCCGTTGGTCGCGACCGTGCGGCATTTCGGCCGGCGCTACGCGATCGACGCCGGCGTCGCGGTCAACATGGCAGGCGACGAGGCGCGCGTCGCGCCGGTCGTCAGCGTGCTGTGGGTGTTCGGACGCTAACGGCGCAGCCGGAGACGGTCCCGATGCAGGCGTCCGGGAAAACGAAAACGCCGGCCGGGCAACAGCCCGGCCGGCGTTTGAACTTCGCATCCGATGCGATCAGAGGTTCGTCGAGTAGACGCTGACCATCTTGCGGTCGCGTCCGCTGCGCTCGAACTTCACCTCGCCGTCGATGAGCGAGAACAGCGTGTCGTCGCTGCCCTTGCCGACGTTCTGTCCCGGGTGGAACTTCGTACCGCGCTGGCGGACGAGGATGTTGCCGGCGCGGACGACTTCACCGCCGAAGCGCTTGACGCCGAGATACTTCGGATTGGAATCGCGGCCGTTCTTTGTGGAACCGGCTCCTTTTTTATGTGCCATGGTACTGCTCCGGTTGGGCTGATGCTACTGAGTGATAATCGCGAGCGACGTCATCCGGCGCATCAAGCCGTGATGCCGGTGATCTGGATGCGGGTGTAGCGCTGACGGTGGCCGTTGAGCTTCTGATAGCCCTTGCGGCGCTTCTTGTGGAAGACGAGGACCGTCTTGTCCTTGCCATGCTCGAGGACCTTCGCGGTCACGGTGCCGCCACCGAAACCGAGGGTGTCGCCGTCGGCGGTCAGCAGCACGCCACTGAGCTCAAGAGTCGAGTCCGGCGCGTTCTGCAGCAGAGGAACGACGATGGTGTCGTCCTTCTTGACGCGAAACTGCGAGCCGGCGATGGTAACGATTGCCTGCATTGTTCTGTGCGTGAGTTAACGCGATGGGCGACTGATACTTGACAAGAACCACAAAGATAATGGCCGGACCCCGGGATTCCAAGGTGGCAAATGATTTCGGAGTGTTGCCTGCGGGAGTCGATGTCTGGTTTTCGCGAGGAAACGCAGCATCTTTGCCGCTCGCCCGCACCACGAGTCGAACCAACGAGCCATCAGCATGTCCTTTCTTCCCTTCGTCGTCCTCGCCTCGAGCTCCCCGCGTCGCCAGCAGCTCCTGCTGCAGATGGGCGCCGATTTCGTCGTCGCCGTCCCCGACATCGATGAGACGCTGCTGCCGGGGGAGGAGCCCGGGGCGCATGTCGAGCGCCTGGCGCTCGAGAAGGCGCGAGCCGTCGGGCACGGGCGCGGTGACGGCGTCATTCTCGGATCCGACACGGTCGTCGTGCTCGACGGGCGAGTCCTCGGCAAGCCGGCGGATCCCGACGAGGCCCGAGCGATGCTCGCGATGCTCTCCGGGCACACCCACACGGTCTTCACCGGCTTCGCCCTCATCGACATCGCCAGCGGCCGGACGATCGTCGAGCACGTGCGGACGCAGGTGACGTTCCGGCAGCTCGACGAGGCCGAGATCGCCCACTACGTCGCCGGCGGCTCGCCGATGGACAAGGCGGGGGCCTACGGAATCCAGGACGACTTCGGCGCCGTGTTCATCGAGCGGATCGAGGGGGATTACTACACGGTGGTCGGACTTCCGGTGTGCCGCGTCTTCGTCGCCCTTCGCGAGCTCGCGGCGACCGCGGCCTAGCGGCCTAGCGGGCGAAGTTGCGGCCGAGATAGAACTGCAGTCCGGCGAGCGCCCGCGTGCCGGTATAGAGCGGATCGGTCTCGTCGTGGTCGAAGTTGAAGATGTCGTACTGCGCCTGCAGCTCGAAGCCGATGTTGTCGGTGATGAAGACCTCGACGCCGGCGCCGAAGACCATGCCGAGGCTGAACCGCGTCAGGCTCGAGACGTGAACGCTTCCGTCGTCGGCGGTCTCGGTGCGAAAGGTCGTCCGGATCGTCCCGTGAGGGGTCGCGTTGACGAACACGTCGACGTCGCGGCCGCCGACGGCCAGTTCGCCGCCAAATCCGAAGCACACCATCGTCACCGATTCGCGGCCGTGAAACGAGCCAATCGTCACATCGTCGACCTGCACCTTGTCGACGTGCACCTGCCCTCGCAGCCGGACCAGCTCCACGACGTTGAACTTCGTGATCAGGCCCACGCTCGCGCCGAGGTTCGTCGCCGGACTCAACTGGCTCTCCAGCGCGGTCGCGCCGAGGAAGAACGAGAAGTTCGTCTGTCCGATCACCGGCGTCGCCGCCAGCAGGGCCATGGCGAAGACGGCCTCGGGAAGCCGGCGGAGACTGCGTCGTGCGATGCCAGTGATCATGCCAGGCCGTTGTTCGTGGAGTGTAGTCGAGCCGGTTCAAACGCTGCGCCACGGCCCCCGAGCGGGCGCGTATATTCGATGCCGCACACGCATCCAGATCCGGAGTCATCCATGGCCGACACCATCTTCACCAGAATCATCCGCCGCGAGATCCCCGCGGACATCGTCTTCGAGGACGAGCAGGTGATCGCCTTCCGCGACATCGGGCCGCAGGCGCCGACGCACATCCTGATCGTCCCCCGCACGCCCATCGCGACGACGAACGACATTTCGACCGAGCACGAGCCGCTCGTCGGACACATGGTCGTGGTCGCCGCAAAGATCGCGCGTCAGGAAGGAATCGCAGACACCGGCTACCGGCTCGTCTTCAATTGCAACGCCGACGCGGGACAGGCGGTCTTCCACATCCACCTCCATCTGCTCGGCGGTCGCAAGCTCTCGTGGCCGCCGGGATGAGCCGCTGAGGCGCCGGTCGGAATCGTAGCGGTGCTCGACCCTGATAGGGGATCGGGATGGTCGCCGACGAAGGATGGTCGCCAACGAAGGACGGTCGCCAACGAAAAAGCCGCCCGCGACGAGCGCGGGCGGCTTTTGACATTCGGTCGCTTCGACGAACTACGGGTTGGTCTGGCCGGGCTGCGTCGCCGGAGCCTGCGTGCCGCCCTGCGGCGCGGACTGCGTTCCACCCTGGGGCGGCGCCGGCTGCGCGCCCGGCTGTGCGGTACCAGGCTGCGCGGTACCAGGCTGTGCGCCCGGCTGAGCGGCGCCCGGCAGTGCCGGAGCTGCAGGTGCTGCGCCTCCCTGACCGGTGGTCACCGGCGAGTCGGACGTGGTCACCGTCGGAACGAAGAAGATGTTCGCGATCAGGCAGAGCGCCGCGATGGTCGCAGCGACATAGGTCGTGCCCTTGGCGAGAAAGTCGAGGGTGCGCCGGGAGCCGAAGGTCGAGCCGAGCGACGAGCCGAGCCCTCCGAAGGCGCCACCAAGGCTGCCGCCGCTCTTCGAGGGCTGCAGCAGCACCATGATGACGAGAATGACGGACAGCACGAGAACGAGGACGACGATTACCCAGAACATGGTTCGGCGCGGATTTCTTGAAAGTAGGAGTCCGACGAAAGAACACTAATCTAGTGAAGCCGGACCGCCCGGGCAATACGCGTTTCGGGCTCCGACCGGCCACGACCGGGCGGCCGTTCGAGCGGCGCACGCTATTTTGGCGCGCCCGCCGAGATGCGCCCATCGTCGCGCGCGCTCGATGGGCGGGTCGAACAAAACCTCCAACCGATGTCGAAGTCCACGGCCGCCCGGCGCATCGAAGAGCTCCGCACCGCGATCGAGGAGCACAACGCTCGCTACTATGTCGAGCATGCACCGTCGATCAGCGATCGCGAGTTCGATGCGCTGCTGAGCGAGCTTCAGCAGCTCGAGGAGCAGCACCCGGAGCTCGTGACGCCGGACTCGCCGACGCAGCGCGTCGGCTCCGATCTCACCGTCGGGTTCCAGACCGTCGAGCATCCGCGACCGATGCTCTCGCTGGCGAACACGTACACACGCGAGGACGTCATCGAGTTCGACCGGCGCGTCCGCGAGCGCCTCGACGAGCCGTATGCGTACGTCGCCGAGCTGAAGATCGACGGCGTCGCGGTCAGCCTCCTGTACGAAAACGGCAGGCTCGCGCGCGGGGCGACCCGCGGCAACGGCGAGCAGGGCGACGACATCACGCGGAACCTCCGCACGGTCCGCTCGGTGCCGCTGCGCACCAGGGCGGTCGAGGTCGGCGGCGCGCCGCTCGAGCACTTCGAAGTGCGCGGCGAGGTGTTCATGCGGGTCGCGAACTTCGAAGCGATGAACGCCGAGCGCGAGATGAGCGGCGAGAAGACGTTCGCCAATCCCCGCAACTCCACCGCCGGCACGCTCAAGCTGCTCGATCCCCGCATCGTCGCACGACGCCCGCTCGAGGTCTTTCTCTACTACCTCGACTCCGACGCGGTGCGACTGAGCAGCCATTCGGAGAACCTCGAGCTGATTGCGCGGCTCGGCTTCCCGGTCAACCCGCACTGGCGCCGATGCGCGACGATCGAAGAGGTCATCGCGTATCTCGACGAGTGGGAGCACCGTCGCGACGAGCTCGAGTACCAGATCGACGGCGTCGTCATCAAGGTCGACGCGATCCGCCATCAGCGCGAGCTCGGCCAGATCTCGAAGTCGCCTCGATGGGCGATCGCCTTCAAGTACGAGGCGCGCACGGCCGAGACCCTCATGAAGGGGATCACGCTGCAGGTCGGACGCCTCGGCCGTGTCACGCCGGTCGCGGAGCTCGAGCCGGTGTTTCTCGCCGGGTCCACGATCGCCCGCGCGACGCTGCACAACGAGGACTTCATCCGCGAGCGCGATATCCGAGTCGGTGACACCGTGGTGATCGAGAAGGGAGGGGATGTGATCCCCAAGGTCAACGAGGTCGTCCTCACGAGACGGCCGCCGGACGCCGAGCCGTTCGTGTTCCCCACGATCTGTCCGTGTCCGCTCGAGACGACGCTGCACCGGCCCGACGGCGAGGCCAACTACTTCTGCGAGCACGCCGAGTGTCCGTGGCAGGTGCGCGGCAGGCTCACCCACTTCGCGTCGCGCGGCGCGATGGACATCGACGGGCTCGGCGAGAAGGTCGTCGATCAGTTCGTCGAGCTCGGCTGGCTCCGTAACTACGCCGACATCTACGACCTGCACGAGCACCGCGAGGAGATGGCCGCGCTAGAGCGCTGGGGCGAGAAGTCGGTCGAGAAACTGCTCAGGGGAATCGACGCGAGCCGCGAGCGGCCGTTCGCCCGGCTGATCTTCGCGCTCGGCATCCGGCACGTCGGCGCCGCGGTCGCGCGCGTGCTGGCCGCGGAGCTCAACACGATCGACCGTCTCATGGGCGCCACGATCGAGGAGCTCGTCGAGGTCCCCGAGGTCGGCGCGCAGATTGCCGAATCGATCGTACACTACTTCGCCGACGAAGGGAACCGGCAGCTCATCGAGCGTCTGCGGCGCGCGGGCGTCACGCTCGAGGGACCCGCCCGGGCACGGACGCCCGTCGTCGACTCCCCGCTCGCGGGCAAGACCGTCGTCCTCACCGGCACGCTCGCCGGCTACACGCGCGAGCAGGCAACGATTCTGATCGAGGAGCGGGGCGGCAAGGTCTCCTCCAGCGTCAGCAAGAAGACGAGCTACGTGCTCGCCGGCGACGAGCCGGGATCGAAGCTCGAGAAGGCGCGCACGCTCGGCGTCGAGATCCTCGACGAGGACGCGTTCGTGAAACTGCTCGAAGGATAACCGCGCCGGCACCCGGCGAACCGACAACGAGACGACCATCCGTGGCCCGACGAACCTACGCACTCGAGAAGCCGGCAATGACCTGGGCGTTCCTTTCGCCCTGGCTGCTGACGCTCGCCGTCTTCTGGGCATACCCGCTCGGGCATTCGCTCTATCTGAGCTTCACGCGCTATCGCACGCTCAGCAACAAGGCGACCTGGGTGGGGCTCGAGAACTACGAACGGATGTTCGGCGACGACGTCTTCTGGACCGCGCTCGCGAACACGATGATCTTCGTCGTCGGGACGATTCCGTTCACGACGATCTCCGCGCTCGCGATCGCGGTGCTTCTGAACCGCAACATCGCCTGGCGCGGACTCTATCGCGCGGGGTACTTCATCCCGTCGGTCACGTCGATCGTGGTGCTCTCGCTGATCTTCACCAACCTCTACGCCCAGGACGGCTACATCAACACGCTGATCGGGTGGACGGGCATGCCGCTGCCGAGCGGCGGATGGCTGCAGAACCCGTCGACGGCCCTGGCGGCGATCATGGCGATGGACGTCTGGATCGCAATCGGCTACTACGTCGTGCTGTTCCTGGCGGCGCTTCAGACGATACCGAAGGATCTCTACGAGGCCGCGGAGCTCGACGGCGCCTCGCACTGGGACCAGTTCCGCAGCGTGACGCTGCCGAGCCTGCGGCCGATGCTGTTGTTCGTCATCGTCATCAACACGATCCGCTCGTTCCAGGTGTTCACCGAGGTCTACGTGATGACCAAGGGCGGACCGCTCAATGCGACGACGACGCTCGTCTATCAGGTGTTCGAGTACGCGTTCGTGCGGTCGGACATGATGGGCTACGCCTCGGCGGTCGCCTACGTCACGTTCCTCATCATCCTCGCGGTGTCGCTGCTGCAGTTCCGGTTCCTCGGGGTCAATCGGGAGGTGGGCGAATGACGGCTTCCACGGCTGCCGTGCACGACGCGGCGCGAGGCTCAATCGCTCGCCGCGCGATGGTGGCTGCGTTGCTCGTCGTTGCGCTCGTCACGGCATCTGCGTCGGCGCGAGCGCAGGAGCGAGCCCCGAAGCGTGCCCAGGAGCGAGTCACGACGCGAGCGCAGGAGAAAGAGCAGGAGCCCGACACCGCGCGAACAACCGTGAACCTCGGGAGCGCCGGCGCCCCGTTCACGCGCGAGCTCTGGCTCCACGCGCTGCGCCAGGAGCCGTCGGTGGGCGCGGCGGCGTTCGGCGTGACGCTCGAGGGCATCTATCACTTCGCCGCGCGCGCGCACGACCGATGGAGGCGCAACGCGCAGGCGGAGGTCCTCGCGCGGCCCGCGGCGTGGCTGCGCGTCGAGCTCGGGTACGATCCCGAGAGCGCACTGATCACCGGTCGCGGCGGCGTGCACTTCGTCGCCGAGGGTTCGATGGTGCTCTCCGACCGCTACGGCGCCGGCGCGTACGCGCGCTACGACCGCGCCGTCTCGGAGCTCGACGCGGTCGTCGGCGACATCGAGCTCGGTGCGCACGTGTCGATCTGGTCGCACGAGCGTCGGACGTACATCAACGAGAAGGTCGGCTACCGCTACGTCAGCAACGAGGGCTTCCTGCCCGGGGTCGATGACGGAGCGTTCCTACAGATCCGGCACCATCTCGTGTACGTTCCGAGCGAGGACTGGTCGCTGACGTTCGTCCAGGAGGGATCCGGCCGCATTGGCATCGGCAGCGACCCGCACACCAACGCGCTGCGCATCGAGAACCTGTTCCTGCTGTCGCCGACGATGCTGTTCAGCGTCGGACCGATGGTCGGCGTCAGCCTCGATTACTTCGTCGGTCCGGCGACTTCGGCGCTGAGCGTGCCGGTCGGCGCGCGCATCGAGGCGCACCCGGGGCGGGTCGTCATCGCCGTCGCCGGCAGCTACGACGTCGCGACGATCTCGGGCCAGCGCACGGCCGGACTGTTGCTCAGGGGTTCGGCCGGCATTCGCTTCTAGCCACCATTTCGCAGAATTTTCGCGCACTGCTGACGATTCGATGCAATCGCCGCGCTTGACTCCCGGTGGGGGACCGGCCTATATTTGCAGGCCGTTAGCACTCCACCACGGCGAGTGCTAACATTCCGGACTGGATTTCCACCGAAGCCAGATCGCAACGGAAGAGACCTTCGATCACTCATCATCTCGATCAAACGGGAGAAACCGCTATGAACCTCACTCCGCTTCATGACCGCGTGATCGTCCGACCGGCCCAGGCCGAGGAGACGACCAAGGGAGGCCTGATCATTCCGGATACGGCCAAGGAGAAGCCGCAGCGTGGCGAGATCGTCGCGATCGGCACCGGCAAGGTGTCCGAGGACGGCAAGACGACGCCGCTCGCGGTGAAGGTGGGCGACAGCGTCCTGTATGGCAAGTACTCGGGCACCGAGATCTCGGTCGACGGCACCGACTACCTGATCATGCGGGAGTCGGACATTTTCGCCGTCTACAGCGCGTAAGCGATCCGACCGTCCGCGAGTGAACACAACCTTTCCATAACCACTGAGATACTGAACCGCTATGGCAGCGAAACTCATTGAATTTGATGCCGAGGCACGTGCCGCGCTCAAGCGTGGCGTCGACCAGCTGGCCAACGCCGTCAAGGTGACCCTCGGTCCGAAGGGCCGCAACGTGGTCATCGACAAGAAGTTCGGCGCCCCGACCGTGACCAAGGACGGCGTGACCGTCGCCAAGGAGATCGAGCTCGAGGACGCGCTCGAGAACATGGGCGCCCAGATGGTCCGCGAGGTCGCCTCGAAGACCAGCGACGTCGCCGGCGACGGCACGACGACCGCGACCGTTCTGGCCCAGGCGATCATCCGCGAGGGACTCAAGAACGTCACCGCCGGCGCCAACCCGATGGATCTCAAGCGCGGCATCGACATGGCCGTCGCCCAGATCATCATCGGTCTCAAGGAGCTCTCGCGCGACGTCGAGGGCAAGAAGGAGATCGCCCAGGTCGGCACCATCTCCGCCAACAACGACAAGACCATCGGTGACCTCATCGCCGACGCGATGGACAAGGTCGGCAAGGATGGCGTCATCACCGTCGAGGAGGCCAAGGGCACCGAGACGACGATGGATGTCGTCGAGGGCATGCAGTTCGACCGCGGCTACCTCTCGCCGTACTTCGTCACCGATCCGGATCGCATGGAGGCGGAGCTCGATGATCCGTACATCCTGATCCACGACAAGAAGATCGGCTCGATGAAGGATCTGCTCCCGATCCTCGAGAAGGTCGCCCAGGCCGGCCGCTCGATCGTCATCATCGCCGAGGACGTCGAGGGCGAGGCGCTCGCGACGCTCGTCGTCAACAAGCTGCGCGGCACGCTGCGCGTCGTCGCCGTCAAGGCTCCGGGCTTCGGTGATCGTCGCAAGGCGATGCTCGAGGATCTCGCGGTCCTCACCGGCGGCACGGTCATCAGCGAGGAGAAGGGCTACAAGCTCGACGCCGCGACGATCGAGTACCTCGGTCGCGCCAAGCGCGTCGTCATCGACAAGGACAACACGACGGTCGTCGAGGGTGCTGGCCAGAACGAGGAGATCAAGCGCCGCATCAACGAGATCCGCTCGCAGATCGAGAAGACCACCTCGGACTACGATCGTGAGAAGCTCCAGGAGCGCCTCGCGAAGCTCTCCGGCGGCGTCGCGGTCATCAAGATCGGCGCGGCGACCGAGGTCGAGATGAAGGAGAAGAAGGCCCGTGTCGAGGATGCGCTGCACGCCACGCGTGCCGCCGTCGAGGAGGGCATCGTGCCGGGCGGCGGTGTCGCGTACCTGCGCGCGGTCGCGAAGCTCGACGGTCTGACCGGCGAGAATGCCGACCAGAACATCGGCATCGCGATCATCCGTCGCGCGATCGAGGAGCCGATCCGCCAGATCGTGCAGAACGCCGGTCTCGAGGGCTCGGTCATCGTCGCGAAGGTCCGCGAGGGCAGCGGCGACTATGGCTACAACGCCTACGCCGACGAGTACACCAACCTCGTCGAGGCCGGTGTCATCGACCCGACGAAGGTCACCCGTGTCGCGCTCGAGAACGCAGCGTCGGTCGCCGCGCTCCTGATCACGACCGAGGCGACGATCGTCGAGCGCAAGGAGGACAAGCCGATGCCCGCGATGCCGCATGGCGGCGGCATGGGCGACATGTACTAGGCGATGCGCATCGGAGATCGACGCAGAGTCTCCGACCGAAATGGTGAAAGCCGACAGCCCGTCCCGCGACAGCGGGGCGGGCTGTTTCGTCTTGTCGCCCGAGCGACGCGTGTCTATTTTTCCGCGTCCTCCGGTTTCTTCCATCCTTCATCGCACATCGATCGAATGATCACTCTTCTCCGCCATACACTCGCCGTCGCGCTCGCGCTCGTCGGAACGAGCACCGTCGTGCTGGCACAGCGTCCGCCGGGCGACCCCGCGTACAAGCTCGGTCCCGCGATCGCCGGCAACAACGGACGCGTCTTCGTCGGCACGCTGCGCGGTACGATCCTCTACGCGACGAGCACAAGCTCCGGCATCAGCGTCACCGACTCGGCGACCCCCGGCGGACTGCTGCCGGCCGAGACGCAGGCGATCTGGGCGCTGTCGATGCCCAACCGCACGACCCAGCCGCAGCTCGTCTTCGCGCTCGCTTCCTACAACGACGGCGCGAACAGCCGCTACGGTATGCTCCGCTCGACCGACCTCGGCACGAGCTGGACGCTCACCAAGGACGCCGCGCTGGCCGACGATCGGTTCCGTCCGACCAACGACTTCTGGGGCTCGACCGGTCTGACCGAGTTCACCTGGCTCGAGAACGCCCAGCACGGCTGGGTCTTCGGTCCGGGTGGAATCATCGCGACGACCGACGGCGGCGCGACCTGGGGCGTGCGTCTGGCGCGCAACGAGACCGAGCGCAACAACGTCCAGGCGCTCTCCTTCCGCGATGCGAACAACGGCGTCGCGGCGATCGGATGGTCGCCCGAGGAGCGCTTCCGCGTCACCAGTGACGGCGGCGTCACGTGGCGCTCGGCGATCTCGCCGTCGTCGCCGATCGGCGCGCTGCGCGTCAACCAGATGGATTGGATCGGCAACCAGTTCAGGGCGTTCGTCTTCGATCGCACCGCCCTTTCGGATCGCGGGAAGATCACGACGTACTTCTATCGGTCGACCGACTTCGGAGACTTCTGGGATGGAAAGCCGAAGGGCACGATCACCGTCGAGCAGACACCGCACACCGAGATCCTCTGGCACAATGCGCGCACCGGCTTCATGGTGATGCGCAGCGGGTACATCGCCGCGACACAGGATGGCGGCGCCACCTGGGCGTCGCTGCAGGCCGCCGACTCGGCCGCCTACCCGATGCCGATCAACATGCAGGCTGGCTTCGGCTACACGTCGATCCTTCTCGACGGCCGCTACATCGTCCAGGCTGCGACGATCGATCTTCCGGCGCATCTGGTCGACTCGGTCATGGTGCCGTTTCGACGGCTCGATACGCTCGTTCAGTGGGATCTCGGCACCGCCTCGAACGTGCGCTTCGAGCCGCGCGCGATCTCGGTCGCGACGATCGCGCCGACGCCGGCGCACTCGTTCGCGCGCCTCGTGCTCGAGCGTCCGCTCGCCGCCGGCGCGCGAATGACCGTGCTCGACGCCACCGGCGCCGTGCGCCGCGTCGAGGCGCTCGAGGCGGGAGCGACGGGCGTCGACATCGACGTCGCCGCGCTGGCCACCGGTGTCTACCGCGTCGTCGTCGACGACGCGGCGGGGCGCATCAGCGCGCCGCTGGTGCTGGCTCGCTGAGCCTCGCCAGGCATGTGCGCCGCGGGGCCGCCCACGATCGTGAGCGGCCCCGCGGCGCGTTCAGCCGCTTCGGCAGCGCGCCGGCGATCGATCCGTTCGAAGCTCGGGGACGGTCGCCGGGCACCCGCGCGGAGCGAAAGCGGCGATGTTTGTACCTTTGGCGCCTCTGTTACACCAATACCGTCATGTGTCATCAATGAAGGTCACGATCGTTGGTGCCGGTAACGTCGGCGCGGTCACCGCGCAGCGCCTGTCGACCCTCGAGCTCGCGCGCGAAGTGGTGATCGTCGATGTCGTCGAAGGCATCCCGCAGGGCAAGGCGCTCGACATCTATCAGGCGGCTCCGCTGGTCGAGAGCGACACACGGGTGATCGGGACCAACAGCTATGAGGCGACCGCGGGATCCGACGTGGTGATCATCACCGCCGGACTCACCCGCCGTCCGGGCATGACCCGCGACGACCTGCTGCTGCGCAACGCGTACACGATGCAGGAGGTCACGCGCAGCGTCGTGGCGCAGTCGCCGGAGTGCATCCTGATTCCGGTTTCCAATCCTCTCGACGAGATGACCTACGTGGCGCTCAGGGCGTCGGGGTTCGATCGGCGACGGGTGATCGGCATGGCCGGAGTGCTCGACTCGGCGCGCCTGCGGACGTTCATCGCGATCGAGCTCGGCGTCGCCGTCGAGGACGTCAGCGCGATCGTCCTCGGCAGTCACGGCGAGTTGATGATCCCGATGATCAAGTACGCGACCATTGCGGGAGTGCCGGTCACGGATTTCATCTCGGCGGAGCGTCTGGCTGCGCTCGTCGAGCGCACGCGCAACGCCGGAACGGAGATCCTCGATCATCTCAAGACCGTCTCGGCATTCTACGCGCCGTCGGCCGCGATCACGTCGATGGTCGAGTCGATCGCGCTCGACAAGCGACGAATCATGCCGTGCGCGGTCCTTCTCGAAGGGGAGTACGGTCTCAACGATGTCGTCACCGGTGTTCCGGTGAAGCTCGGCCGCAACGGCGTCGAGCAGATCATCGAGATCACGCTCGACCCCGACGAGCGCGAGGCACTCGGCCGATCGGCCGCAGGCGTGCGCGCGAACATCGCGAAGCTCTCGATCTGACCGCGCGCCCCGTCGCGACGCCCAATCCTCCGGGCGCGGTCCCGTCTCACAGAATCATCCCGTTCACAATCGAAGTCTATTCCGTATGAAGAACATTCTCTCTCTCGGCGCGGCCGTCGGCCTGGCTCTGGTGACCCTCGTGGGCTGCGGCGACGACGAGCCGACCGACCCGGGGACGGAGGTCAACACCTACTTCACAATGAAGCAGGGCGACACCTTCACCTACGCGCGCTACGACCGTGACATGAACAACCAGCGCGTCACCGCCTCGAAGACGATGCACAAGTGGGTCGTGATCGAGACCGGTCTGAACCACCAGTCGAAGACCGGCGTCACGAAGCTCCTGCAGCTCAACCTCAACGCCGACGGCACCGCGACGATCGCGCCTCCGGACACGATCTACATCCGCTCGGGCGCCGACGGCGAGATCTTCATGAACGTCATCGCCGCGACGATCAGCCGCATCTCGATCGCGGCCGCGTTCGCCGACAGCATCCCGTTCAAGTGGTTCAAGATCGGCGACACGAAGACCGCGAACACCGCGACCTGGCCGTCGCTCGGCACGACGACCGGCTTCACGATGGTCGTGCAGTATCCGATCCCGGGTCTCGGGACCGTGCCGCTGAACATCACCATCGACGCCGACGCCAGCCACAAGGGCAAGGTCGCGACGACCATCGGCTCGACCTCGTATCCGGGCGCGTTCCACACCGACCACACCGTCACGATGGACGCGCGCGCGCTCGGCTCGCCCATCATCAACGATTCGCTGCACCTCAGCTACGACGTCGAGGTCAACAACGGCATCCTCCGTCAGGTGATGGTCAGCGACTCGGTGACCGCGACGATCGGCGGCGCCCCGCAGACCGAGGCGGTCCCCGGCTTTGAGATGGAGCTCATCGGCGTCGTCCGCAAGTAGACGCGAAGGAGCGCAAACGCAGAAGCGCCGATGCTCATCGCGAGCATCGGCGCTTCGTTCATTTGGGACCGGACGTCGGTGCGCTACCGCAGCGCCAGCCTCGGCGCGACGCCCTTAGCAAGGAAGCTCTCGAACTTCTCCTGCTTGCGCGTCATGCCGTCGAACGTGCCGAGCACCGAGTCGGCCGGGCTGATGATCGCGTAGTAGGGAAGGGCGATCGTCTGGAAGCGATCGACCTGCATCTTGCGGTTGACCTTGTGGATCGAGTCGCGCCCGTCGGTGTACAGCCGCACGAGCACGTACTGCTCCATGAGCTCCACGATCGGCTGCTTGGTGAACATGTTCTTCTCCATCCACCGGCAGTTCGTGCACGTGTACCCGGTGAAGTCGACGAACATCGGCTTGCCCGTCTGCTTCGAGAGCGCAAGCGCCTCGTCGTAGCGGTCGACGATCCATGCCTCCTCGACCTGGCCGGATGCGGTCGTCGCGCCGCCGTTGGCGCCGGCGACGGAGATCGCACGGGCGCCGCCGCCGCCGATCGAGGCCAGCGGGGAGGTGTTGCCCTTGCCGGGATAGTCCTGTGGCGGCACCATCGCCTCGAGCTCGCCGAGGCTGCCGCCGAAGACGCCGACGATCAGCCAGAACGCGATCGCGAGCGAGCCGACGGAGAACATGACGCGGATCGGACCGACCTTGTCGACGGGAGAGTCGTGCGGCAGCGTGAAGCGGCCGAGCAGGTAGACCGTGATCAGCACCGCGATCGCGATCCAGATCGACAGGAAGAACTCTCGCGTCAGCAGTCCCCACGCCCAGACCAGGTCGGCGTTCGACAGGAACTTGATCGCCGCGGCGAGCTCGAGAAAGCCCATGACGACCTTCACCGAGTTGAGCCAGCCACCGGAGCGCGGCAGCGACTTCATCACCGCCGGGAACAACGCCAGCAGGAAGAACGGCGCGGCGAAGACCGTCGCGAACGTCGCCATGCCGAGCAGCGGCCACAGCCAGCTTCCGGTCGTCGTCGCCGAAACCATGAGGCCACCGACGAACGGCACCGTGCACGTGAACGACGTCAGCGCAAACACGACGCCCATCAGCAGCACACCCGCGACGCTGTCGCCGTCGGACTGCGCCTTGCGATTGAGGCGGTTGAGCATCGACGTCGGCAACTGGATCTCGAACATGCCGAAGAGATTCAGCGCCAGGATGATGAAGATCGTCGCGATCGCCAGGTTCACCACCGGATTGGTCGCGAAGTCCTGGATGCCCGAGGCCCCGAGCACGAGCGCGAAGAGAAAGCCGATCATCGTGAAGCTCGCGATGATCCCCAGCGAGTAGAGCCCGGCGTCGCGCAGCGAGCGCCGACGCGTCGACTGCGTGCGCTTGGTGAAGAACGAGATCGTGATCGGGATCATCGGGAAGACGCACGGCGTCAGCAACGCGAGCGCGCCCATCAGCGCGGCCAGCCCGAGGTACGAGCCGAGCCCACGCGCCTGCGCCGCGGCGATCTGCTCGTTGCTGCCCGTGAGCTCCTCCTCCTCGTCGTCGGCGAAGTTGCCGCCGCCCGGTCCCGCCGCGGCCAATGCCGCCGTGTCGGCAGGCGTCGCGTCGGCACTGTAGGCGGTGTCTCCGCTGGCCGCAGTATCCGTCGCCGCGAGCGCCGTCGTGTCGGTGCCGGCGGCGGTCGTGTCGGCGGCTGTGGCCGCCGTGTCGGCGGTTTTTGCGGAGTCGGCGGCGACCGCGATCGTGTAGTAGAGCTTCTTGTTAACTCCAGGCATGCACGAAGCATCCGTGCACGTCATGAAGTAGAAGTCCACCCAGCCGTCGACCTTGTCGCCCACCTTCGCGCCGGATCCGACCTTCACCGGAACCGTGAAGACAATCTTGCCCTCCCAGTACTCCGTCTCGATCTCGAACTGATCGTCGTACTTGGAGATCGGCCGCTTCGACGCGCCGACCTTCCCCGACATCGTCACCACTCCGCTCTCGCCGACGGTGACCTCTGTCGGTTGCGGACCTTCGTCGCCAGGGTACTTCTTGAGCGAGTACATGTGACTCCCTCGCGCGATCGAGGCTTCGACCTTGACCTGCACGACCTGGCCCGGCTTCGCGGTGAGCGTGGGCGTCAGGATCTTCCAGCGGACGTTGGGGTTCTCCTGGGCCGTGGCGATCGAGCCGATGGCCAGCAGGAGCGCGACGAGAGCGATGGGAAAGCGTAGGGCCCGTTTCATCGATACCTGGCTGTTTCGAGAGTTCGCGGTT
>DATLHO010000046.1:0-70474 GCA_035539855.1 Kapaibacterium sp. (SeqCode)
TCGAGCGTAAAGCCCGTGCTCTCATGCACGAACCGTCCCCCCATCGCATCGCCGACATCATTGAGATACACGGCCTCAGCCCGAAAGCCCTCGACGACCTGACCCTTCGACAACCCCTTCAGCACGGAGGCCGGCTGTGCAGGGAGATGTGGTGCGCTCATGAGTACAAGGAAAATCACAGGCAGGAGCAGCCGCAGCGGTAGAGCAAAACGCGACATGGTAGGAACGGAAAGATGTGTCGGGGAAGATACGGAAGGGACAGGGCCTTCGGCCCAGGGGACAGCTGCGCAGGGGACAGGCTGCGCCAGGGGACAGCTGCGCAGGGGACAGGCTGCGCCAGGGGACAGCTGCGCCCGGGTGGACGCAGATGCGAAAGGGCAGTGCCAGCAACGCCGGCCCTGCCCTATCCATGTTCCGACCCCTCGCCGAAGGCGTGTCCCCTGCGAAGCTGTCCCCTGCGAAGCTGTCCCCTGGCCGAAGGCCTGTCCCAGTCGCGAAGCGACTACCGAAGCGCGGCGCGGAGTTCGTCGGAGATCGCGACGTCCGAGACCCAGCGGCCGATGAGGCGGACCATGAGGTCGTCGAGGTATTCGATGTCGTGCTTGCCGATCGAGGGCTTGAGGTGCGAGTTGCCGATGCCCGAGTCGTCAGTCAGGAATGTGTAGGTGCCGCCGGAGTAGATGCCGAGCAGCCGCAGCAGGAACTCGGTCTCCTTGTCGATGCCGCTCGATGCCACGGGGATGATGCGGATGCCCTTCTCGGCCGCGCGCCGTGCGAGGTCCTGGATCTGGCGGATGCGTCCCTCGTCGTAGTGCGGCGGCGCGTCGAGCACGAGGAACATGATCCGCGCCCGTGCGCTCGGGCTCCACTCATGATTGTCGATGCCGTCGGCGAGCGCCTCTTCGACCGCCTCGGGGAAGTCTCCGCCGCCGCCGGCCTCGTTGTCGCGGATGAATCCGATCGCCTCGAACGTGCTCTCGGTGAACGGGAAACTGCGCACGACGTAGTCGTCGCCCTGGTCGCGGTAGAAGTTCGCGCCGAGACGGATCGCGATGCGGTCGCTGTGATTCTCGCGCACGCGGTCGATGACGCTCTCGAGCTCGGACTTGATGTAGGTGATCTCGTCGCCCATCGATCCGGTCGCGTCGATCACGAACATGACGTCGAGCGTCGTCGGCGATGCGGCGGCGTCGCGCAGCTTCACGATGACCGGACCGGTGGAGCCGGCGGCGACGTTGTTGACGAAGGCCTTCGACTCGCCGGAGCGGACCTCGACGCGATAGGTGCCGGCCGGACGGCCGGCCACGCCGACGAAGAGCTCCGCGCGGCCGCGGTTGTCCGTGCGCGCGCGCCAGATCGTGCCGTTCTGTCCGTCGGTGAGCGTCACCTCGGCGTCGGCGACCAGGCGCTCGCCGTCGACGGCGATGACGCTGATGCGGCTCGAGGGATCGAAGCCCCAGTACGGCAGGTGCTTCCCGAACTCCTCGGAGCCGGCGACGTCACGCCAGAAATCCCAGTTCATGAGATCGGACCACTCGCCGGCGGTGAGCTGGCCGGGGCGCTGCGGCTCGGTCGGCGGCATGGGCTCGATCCGCTCATCGGGGATCGTCGTCGGGCGATCCTCGGTCGTCGACGCCGGTGCGGTCGCGGTCGCGGCGCGCGGTGCTTCCTTCGAGACCGACATGCGGCGTGACAGGGTGGCATCCCGCGATGCCCCGACGCTGCGCGACGGCGCTGCATCGCCCACCTCCCCGAAATCCATCGGCGATGCGCCGGACGACTCAACGGCGATCGCGCGGCTTCCCGAGGAGCCCTCGGCGCCCGCTGCCATGGCCGGCGGCGGCGCGCTCATGACCATCGCGGTGCCGCCGTCGCCCATTGCAAGCCCGCCGCGACCGCCGCGCACCTTGTATCCATCCGTCCGCGTCGCCATCGCCGGCGCGGGCTTGACCGTGAGTCCCATCGCGACCTCGCCTCCGGCACGTACGGTCACATCGACCGTGTCGGCCAGGAATCCCGCGGCGGTGATCCGCAACCGGTACGTGCCGGCGCGCACCGAGCGGATACGGTAGCTGCCGTCGAGGCGCGCGTAGCTGCCGAGGCGCGGCACCGTGCCGAGCACCTCGACCGCGGCGCCCGCGACCGGCCTGCCCTCGGACGTGACGACCGTGCCGGTGATCGTGCCGACGGTCGTCGCGGACAACTGCGCCAGGGCGACAGTGGAGATCAGGGCCAACAGGAGGGGAAGCAGCAGCAATCGGGTGTTCATCGGAAGCCTCGAGAATCATCGTTCGACAAGCGGGAAGGCGTCGCAAACCTGCGACGTGAACAGGACGCGGGGCAAGGGATTGTGTGACAGGGGGATCCGGCAATCGGTGCCGGCCGGAGCCGTCTCCACCATGGTTTTCCCTTTCGCCGGCCTTCGATTTGCATACCTTCTTCGTCCGCACCGGCCCATACCGGCACGGGGGAACAGACCAGGGGTCGCACCGTCTTTGCCTTCGATGAATCCAGCATCACTCTACAGCGAGCTCACCGCGAAGATCCGTCGCGTCCGCCGTCGCGAGCGCACGCTTGCGCTGCAGACGGCGGTGCTCAACGCGCTCGGAACGATCCTCACGACCTGGACCGTCGCGCTGACGCTCGAGGCGATCGGCCATTTCGACGCCCCGACGCGCGCGATAATTTACTGGGGCGCGGTCCTCGTCAGCGGCGCCGCCGCCGCGTTCATGCTCGCCCGTCCGCTGACGACGCTCGTGTTCCGGCCGCAGGACGACGACACCATCGCGCGGCGCGTCGGCACGCGCATCCCGGAGGTCGGCGACCGGCTCGTCAACACGCTGCAGCTCTATCGCACGCTTGACGGACGCACCGTCGCGATGGGATATTCTCCCGAGCTCATGGAGGCGTCGATCGTCTCCCAGGGCGAGCCGCTGCGCCACTACGATTACGACATCATCCTGCGTCGTGAGGAGCGTCGTCGCGCGCTGGTGCTGTTCATGGCATCGGCCGCGGTGCTCACGGGATTGTTCCTGACCGCGGGCGACGCCTACGCCGGCGCGTTCCAGCGACTGCGCCAGCACGACGTGCACTACAGCAAGCCCGCTCCGTTCGTGCTCGCGATCGCGCCGGGCGACACGAAGCTGACGCGGGGAGACTCCCTGGCGATCACGATCACCGCGACCGGCGTTCCCCCGCGCAGCGTCAAGCTGTACACGCAGGTCGAGGGCTCCAAGGACTTCGACGCGGTCGAGATCCGCATCGGCGCCGACGGACGGTTCCGCCACACGCTCGGCGGCGTGGCTGCGACCACGCGCTACTATGCCGCCGCGAGCTACGTGCGCACGGCCGTGCACACGATCGCCGTGATCGACCGGCCGGAGATCAAGCGACTGCAGGTAAGCGTCTCGGCGCCGGGCCGCGCGACCGAGCGACTGCCGGAGAACACCGGCGACGTCCGAGGCATGCGCGGCGCGACGGTCGCCGTGCGCGTGGAGACGAACATCGAGCCGGCGCGCGCGACGATCGTGCAGTTGTTTCCGCGCGCGACGTTCCGGCCGGTCTCCGGTTCGAGTCCGGTGGTCGCGCAGTACGACACGGTGCGCCTTCCGATGAAGATCGATGGGACCGTCGCCAGCGGCGGCTTCCGGCTGCAGCGCGACGGACGCTACTACGTGTCGCTCGTCTCGCGCGACGGGCTGGCGAACACCGCGCCGATCAGCTACACGATGAGCGCGCAGACCGACGGTCCGCCGACGATCACGTTGCTGCAGCCCGGCGAGGACACGACGCTCGTCGCCGAGAACATGCTCGTGCCGACGCAGGTGCAGATCGGCGACGACTTCGGCTTCTCGCGACTGCGCCTGTACTACCGACTGACCGCCAGTCGCTACGGCATGCCGTGGAAGTCCTTCCGCTCCATCGCGATCCCGATTCCCTCCGGCGCCGCGACGTCGATCGACGTGCCGTACATGTGGGATCTCACCGGCCAGGACATGACGCCCGAGGACGAGCTCGAGGTCTACTTCGAGGTCGCCGACAACGACCGCATCGGCGGACCGAAGACGGCGCGCACGAAGACCGTCGTCGTCCGCTTCCCGTCGCTCGACGAGCTGCTGCGACAGGCCGACGAGATGCAGCAGAACGCGACCGCCGAGCTCGACAACGTGCTCAAGCAGGCCGCCGAGGCGCGCCGGCAGATGGAGGAGGTGCACCGCGAGCTCCTCAAGCAGCTCGCGCAGAACCAGTCGCAGGCGGGCTGGCAGCAGAACCAGAAGCTGCAGGACCTCATGCGCCAGCACGAGCAGATGGAGCAGAACCTGCAGAAGACCGCCGAGCAGCTCCGCGAGATGAGCGAGCGCCTGAAGCAGGCGCAGGCGATCTCGCCGGAGACGCTGAAGAAGTACGGCGATCTGCAGAAGCTCTTCGAGAAGATCAAGGATCCGGAGCTGCGCCGGTCGATGGAGCAGATGCAGAAGGCGATGGAGCAGATGACGCCCGAGCAGGTCGCCGAGGCGATGAAGAACTACAAGTTCAACGAGGAGCAGTTCCGCGCATCGATTGAGCGGACGATGAAGATCCTCGAGCGCATGGCCGCCGAGCAGAAGGTCGACGAGATGATCCGTCGCGCGGAGGAGCTTGCGAAGCAGCAGGAGAAGCTCAACCAGGAGATGGCGCAGACGAAGCCGCAGAATGGCGCGAAGCGCAACGAGCTGGCCGAGCGGCAGAAGGATCTCGCGAAGGATGCCGAGGCGATGCAGCAGCAGCTCAAGGAGCTCGCCGAGCAGATGCGCGAGCTCGGCCAGGACATGCCCAACCAGGAGATGCAGGACGCCGAGCAGCAGATGCAGCAGAGCGATCCCGGCGAGCAGATGGATCAGGCCGCCGAGCAGATGCAGCAGGGCGACATGCAGCAGGCGCAGCAGAAGGGACAGCAGGCGAAGCAGTCGGCCGAGGCGATGAAGCAGAAGATGCAGGCCGTCAAGCAGAAGATGCAGGAGAACTCCGAGAAGCAGGTCGCCCAGAAGATGAAGAAGGCGATGCAGGAGCTGCTCGAGCTCTCGAAGCGCGAGGAGGAGATCAAGAAGCAGACCGACGCCGCGCAGGCGAACTCACCGCAGTTCCGCGACCTCGCGCAGCAGCAGCAGCAGGCGCGCGAGGATCTCAAGAACACGACGAACGATCTCGCCGAGCTCTCGCAGAAGTCCTTCGCGGTGACGCCGGAGATGGGCAAGGAGCTCGGCGACGCGATGAAGAGCATGCAGGAGGCGACGCAGTCGCTCGAGCAGCGTGACGGGCAGAAGGCGTCCGAGAAGGAGGGTCAGGCGATGGGCTCGCTCAACCGCGCGGCGATGATGCTGCAGAACGCGCTCGCGCAGATGCAGAAGGGACAGCAGGGTCAGCAGGGCGAGGGAGGAATGGGCCAGGGCATGCAGTCGTTCCAGCAGCGCATGCAGGAGATGGCCGCGCAGCAGCAGATGATCAACATGGCGATGGGCCAGCAGGGCCAGGGCCAGCAGGGCGACGGACAGGGTCAGGGCCAGCAGCAGGGGAAGAAGGGAGGCAAGCAGGGCGAAGGCCAGGGCGAGGGAGAAGGCGAGGGCGGACCGAACGGCGAGCGGATGCGTCGGCTGCAGCAGCAGCAGAGCGACGTCAAGAAATCACTCGACCAGCTCAACCGCGAGGCGAAGGAGAGCGGCGGCACGCGCAAGAACATCGTCGGCGACCTCGAGCGCGCCGCGCGCGAGATCGAGGAAGTCCTGCGCGATATCCGCTCCGGCGCGGTGACGTCCGAGACGCGCCAGCGCCAGGACCGCATCCTCAGCCGCATGCTCGACGCGATCAAGTCCACCCGCGAGCGCGACTTCGAAAAGGAGCGCGAGTCGAAGCCGGGCACCGACGTCGTGCGCACGAGCCCGCCGGGCTTCACGCTCCCCGAGCCCGAGGAGATCCGCCGCGCCCAGCGCGACGCCCTCGAGGGCAAGGAGGCGGGGTACACGAAGGATTATGAGTTCATGATCAGGAAGTACTTCGAGTCGCTCGGGCGCGGAACGAACTAGTCGCAACGCACGCTCTCGCTCACGCCGTTCTCGGGGCGGTCCATGTTCGATGGACCGCCCCGGTCCGCTTAATGTGGTAGGACCCGAAGTGGAATGTCGTTCGTCATCATCTTCGCTGACCGGCCGCTCGGTCCAGGGCTTCCTGCTGGTGAGCGAGTACGGTGCGGGCGAACTCGCACCGCTGACCGAGCGCCTCCCTGTTGAGCAGCCTCAATTGCTCCTGGAGCGTCGACTGCTGCAACAGCGCAAGCTCGAGACCGAGACGGATCTCCTCGATCATCTCGTCGATCGGCGGCACTGGGTTCGGTTGATCCATCGGGCCCCCTAACGGATTGCCGCGAGCACCGCATAGACATCCTGCTCGCGCGTCAGGCCGAGCTTTTTGCGGATGTTGAGGCGGTGCCACTCGATGCTTCGCTCCGACTTGCACATCAGGTGCGCGACCTCCAGTGACGTGAGGTTCATTCGCAGGAACGAGCAGATCTTCAGCTCCATCTTCGTCAGCTCCGGATACGTTGTTATCAGCTGCGACTGAAACGCCGGGTACGTCTGTTGGAAGTCGGCTTCGAACTTCGCCCAGTCTATCGCCGCGCAGGGAAGGTCCTTGAGCTTCTCGCGTATCTGTTTTACGATGTCGAGAAGATCGCTATTGCCGCGCATTATTGCTCGAAGATCGTTGCGGAATTTCCCAAGCAGCTCAGTCTGTTTTGCGAGACTTAATGCGGTCGATGCAAGTTCCCTCTGTTTGTGCTCGAGATCGCGCTCGAGGAGTGTGGCCCGAAGGTTCGCCGCTAGGGCGGCCGAGTGATCGCTCGTTCGCTGCGCCTCTAGACTCGCCATCGCACGCTGGTGTTGAATCGAGAGAACGCGCAAATGGGCTGCAGCTGACTGCAATTCGCAACGGAGGACTCGATGGGCTTCGAAATGGTAGCGCGCGATCTCCAGATAGCCGGTTTCACCATAAAGGTGACTGAGCTCCTGATGATACCAAGCACGCGCATCCTTGGCACTGTCCAGCTGCGCTATTCCTTCTTCCAGATACGATATTGCAGCCGCGACATCGCGATGAGGATTGATCGGATGAGCTAACGCGACCCCGATCGCGCCCAACCACCTGCCGAGTTCATTGCGCGTGCCGACCGTGCGTGCTGCCTCGATCGCGGCCTCGAAACTCTTCCTCGCCTCAACAAACTCAAAGCATTCGATTTGTAGTAGGCCCGACAACCCAAGAGCGAACGACATCTCTACGCAATTGCCGCACGACCGCATCAATGTCGTGGCCTGGTTGACATACGCCCTTGCCTCAGAAAACCGGCCGGCACAATAATGCGCTTCACCGATTATGCCATTCAAGGCCGCCATATAGTTTTGATCGGATTCAGCTAGCACTGCCAGTGCTTTCTGAGCATATTCGATTGTGCAGTCGACATCCCTTAGATTGGCACAGACTAACGCAATTTCCGTTAGACAGAACGCGACGTATGTTGGCAATCCCACTTGCTCAGCGACATTCAGTGCATCGAACAGTGCATCGAGGGCGCTGGCATATTGGCCGGTCTCGTTTCGGCATTGGCCAAGACTATTCAGGACAACGGCTTTGTGAGTCATGTTCCCGCTAGCTTCACTTGCACGCAGCGCGATCTCGAGCACCTCCATTGCACCAGAGCAATCACCCCGAAACCGCATAACCTGGGAGAGAGTTGCCGCGCTCATTGCTATGCCTCCTTCATATCCAATGTCGCGCGAAGCCGATAGAGCCTTCACGGCTTCGCGCTCCGACTGCACCAGATCGCCGAGTTTGCCAAGGATGGCGCTGAGCATGGAACGGCAGTCCGCGATCGCGCGAGCATCTGCACACGACTCCGCGATGGCTAGGCCGCGTTGGATCGTATCGCGTGCCATCTCCAAGCGCTCTCCGTGCGCAAGTGCCCGACTGAGTTCGTAAAGCGCGCGATGCTGGCCGGCGCGATCTTGCAGGCGTTGGGAAAGTTCACTTGCGCGGAGAGCGAGGTCATGCGCGGCGGCAACTTCGCCTAGAACACAGTGTGCTTGGCTCGAGCGGTATAGCACGTAGGCAAGTGCTGAATCGTCGGACGCGCCCCTGCCGCGACTTCAAGTTCAGCGCAGAGCAGAAGAACGTCCAACGCGCTCTCCTTGGACCGAACCTTGAGTGTCTGCAATCTTCTGAATCGTTCGCCATTTGCCATCGACTCGAAGACTGCAGCCGGCCGATCAATCGACATCGCGGGATCCTTTGATGACATTGGTTTCATCCGCGTTTGTGGTCGATAGGGTTCAGGCGTGCGCCAGGGTACATGGCACGTCCGCCACGGCTTTGCGAGAAAGAGGGCTGCGGAGAATGACCGATCTCCGCAGCTCTTCACAATTCGACTAGTCGAGAGTAGGGGGTATAGATCGCTGCGCTCGTTCCAGCTTCGCGACGCGCGGCAGCATCGACTGCCCGTAGCCCGCGACGAAGATATCCACTCCGCCGGCCGAGGTCAACGAGGCCGTGCCTTCGGAGTGATCGAAGTCGCAGGTGCCGCTGAAATAGCCGGTGACCGCTACGCCGGAGCCTGCTGATACGACTGCGCTGGCGGTGCCCCCGTTCGTTCCGTCGATGCCGAACGCCCAGTCGAGCGCTCCTACCGGGGTATAGCGCGCGACATACGGAACAGCGTTCGGGGCTGTGGCGGAGACATTGCTGACTCCGGTTCCCGGATCGAAGTCCACGGTGCCAGTGAAATGACCCGCTATCAGAACGTTGTCCTGCGCATCCACTATCACGCTGTGAGCGATGTCGCTGCCGGAGCCGCCGATACCAGATGCCCACTGATACACACCAGCCGCCGAGTACTTCGCGAGATAGATGTCGACGCCTCCGCCAGCCGTCTGACCTGCGATGCCGGCACCCGGATCGAAGTCGACGGTGCCGGAGAAGGCACCGGTGAGATAAACGTCGCCGGTCGAATCGACCGCGACATCGTTCGAGTTGTGGCCGCCGAGCGAAAATGCCCAGAGGCAGCTCCCGGAGGCCGAGTACTTCGCGACGTACGGATCCTCGCCCCCCTGACTGCTGACGTTGCCCTGCCCAAGATTCGTAGTGCCATTGAACGCTCCGCAGAGAATGACGTTGCCCGTGGCATCGCACGAGACACCATTCGGATATGTTCGCCAGTCGGCGTTCTTCCCGCTCGCCCCCAATTTGCGAACCCAGGTGAACGATCCACCGGGCGAGTACTTCGCAACAAACGTGGAGGGCGAGATCGTCTTCAATGTCGTTGTTCGCGAACCCGGGTCGAAGTCGACGGTTCCGCTGAATGCGCCAACGACGTAAACGTTGCCGGTCGGATCGAATTCCACATCGGACGGGCCCCAGGCTGCCAGCACGAACGCCCAGAGAAAGCCGCCATTATCGGTGTACTTCGCGACAAACGTCTGCTGACTTGTCGTCGTGCGAGTTGCCACTCCAGGACCTGGGTCGAAGTCGCCCGACCCGGAGAAGGCGCCGGTGACGACGATGTTGCCCGACGCATCGATGTCGATGCCTCTGCCTTCACTTCCGTCACCGGTGGCCGCGGTCGCGCCGAGTCGGAAGGCCCAGAGATAGGCGCCGGTGGCGTCGTACTTCGCAACGAATGCGTCAGGATTATCGGTCGATGTCAGCGCCGCCACGCCGACGCCGGGGTCGAAATCGATCGTGCCATTGAAACTGCCGGTGACGTAGACGTTGCCGGCACCGTCGGCGACGATCGCTTGACCACGATCATGGATCGGGTCCGAAATGCCTCCTCCTACACCGAATTGGTGCGCGTAGAAGTAGCCGGGAGCTTGAGCGACGAGTCGTGGCGTGGCCAGGACGAGCAGTGTGAGGAGTGCGAGGAGCTTGACGGTGCGCTGCGCACGGCGGTTCCTGAAACGACGTTGCTGTTGCATCGCGTTGACCTGCGGATGATGTGTGGAAAGGGATGTCGGCCGTATTTCGCCCGGCCGGCGGGGAGGGTGGAATCGTGACTCGCCACGGAAGGGGCTCCGAGCGGGCGCGATGCAAAGCTAGAGTGGTGGGATGCGGAACAGATACCGGGATAGGTACGGGGATTCGAGTCGGGGCGGCAAGGGCAGCGGCGCTCCTCGATGAGAGGGGCCCGAGGGCACACTGAACGGGACCACCTAGGCGATGTCGGCGCTGCAGGCGCGCCCCTCGCACCCTCGGCGATCGTAGGCCACCGCGCCGCGACGACGGCGTGGCGCAGGGAGGATCCACACACTTCCCAGAGCGCTGGTGGATTATCGTCCACTCAGTGGTTGAAAATCAACCACCAGCAGCCGATTCTCCAAACATTCGACGTTCTCTGTGTCGGGCGCGCTTCGTTAGAGTGTGCGATGATCACGTCCGCGCTTCGCGGAACTTCGGGCCCGCTCGGCGCCTCCGTCGAGAACCACGAACGTGCCCTGCTCGAGAGCATGTCGTCGTGTACCGTCGCTGAAAGGAATCACCGCCTCCAGTCGTGCACCACCGCGATCCTCGTGTGCGCCGTTCGGCTGCCGACGCTGGCGCGAAGCTCGTAGTTGCCGTCGATCAGATCCGACACGTCGAGAGTCACTTCGATCCAGCCGGGCGAGGCGATGTCGCGCTCGATCGTTCGCACGAGCCGTCCGCGCGTGTCGAACAGGTGCACGGCGAGACGGCCGATCTCCGGCACGTCCATGCGCAGCGTTGCTCGCGTCTGCGCGGGCGTCGGCCAAACAGGACTCGTCGCGAACGAGAAGGGCTGCGTGCCGGGCTGAGTGCCGGGCGGCGGGTCCGGCTGCGCAATCACCCGCGGAATCTCCGAGCGCGGAATCGCGACCCCGAAGATGTCCGCGTCAGCGCTCGATGTGTCCGACCATGCGGCATAGAGCGTGTCGCCGTGGAAGTAGGCGGACGGGCGGATCAGGTGCGCACCCTCGGCGATGGACTTCCACGGCGCCGCGGCGGCGAGGCGGCGACTGGCGCGGGTGACCAGCACGCCGATGTCACTCGACGCGACGATCGCAACGGATGTGTCCGACGGATCCAGGAGGAAGTAGGCGTCGCGCAGCGACTCGACAGGCGGCAGCAACGTCGTTGAAAGCGTGGCTCCTTTGACGAGCTTTTCGCGAATGAGGATCGTCTTGTCCGACCTATCGATCGAGATCAGGAAGTACCGGTCGGGACCCGCGGGCAGGGCGGTCACTATCGAATCGATATCGCTGACCGTGAACGTGTCGACCTTCGTGATCGCGGGGCCGACGATCCGGGCGGAGAGCGAGGACGGCCCGCGGGGATGCATCAGCAGGAGCCGGCCGGTGTCGAGGTAGACGGAGTACCGGAAGTACTTTCCGCCGGTGACGTCTCTTGTCCAACGCAGCGGTCCAAGTATCGAACCCGACTGGGCAGCGGTCTCTCGCATGTTGACGGGAACGACACCTGCGATCTCCAGACCATCGACCGAGACGCTGTACGACCACGAGAGCATGACGTTGTCGGGCGAGTCATGTGTCTCGTACAGCGTCGGCCAGCTGGCGCCAAACAGCTTGAGGACGTGACGCCCGTGCGCGGGCTCCTGCGGCATCGTGCCCGGCCATGCCTCGAGTCGTTCGAGTATCGAGGCGCCGCGGATCCTGCGGTAGCGTCCCGCGGACGACCGCCCCTCCTTCACGATGAATGGTGGTGCGTCGCGTGCGCTGTCGAGGCCGGCGTCAGCCCAGTTCATGAAGCTGAAACCTATTCTCGCCGAATGGAATGAAACGCAGACCTTGCCGCGATCGAGAAAGACATTCGGCTCCGTCTCGTCGACTCCGCTCGGAAACCGGCGGGTGGGCGCCAAAAGCGTGTCGCCGAGAACGGTGACGGAGCTCATCCCGCGAAGCCCCGACGTGCGTGTGACGCGAGGGAACGGGCGGGTCGTGTCGTCGTAGGCACAGTCATCGATCGGCGCTGCCCCTCCCGACGACGCCGTGATCGCACCCGACGACGATACCAGGAAGTAGAAGTGCACGTCGACGTCGTAGTAGCCCGGGTTCCTCCACTCCGAGAAGCGAACGACAACCGTGACGAGCGTGCGATTGCCGCAGAGTCGTGTTGCCGTCGCCGATTGGATTCTGACGCCTTCGCGGCTACTCGAGCCTGCATAGACGTCCTGGATGTGTGCGACCCTCCTCCGCGGCTCGCCACCGGGAATCCACGACAACGCAGTGAACTCGATGCGAACGTAGTCGGGCCCGACATCCTGATACGAGAACACCGGATAGAGAACGATGATGGAGTCGCCCGCGATTGCGAGTGCAGTCAATGCAAGCGCGCCGGGCGGGATCGGAAGGACAACGCTGTCGAGAAGCTGGTCGCTGAACGCAGAGGGATATCGAAGGATCGTCGAATCGCGAAGGACGACAACGCTCGAATCAGGAAACAGCATGTGAGCCAGGGCGAACCGCTGGCTCAATGTCGATGAGACCGGACGGATTCGATTCGCGCCGTCGACGATGATCACTCCGTCGGCGGTGGGAATCTCGATGAGATCGGGTTGTCCGGCGAGGCGTCGCGCGCCGCCGGTCGTGCGCCTTCCGATCGACGCGCGATCGATCAGCGTCGAACCGTCGCGCGCGAACCGATGGACGGAGAGCTCGCCGAGTGAATCCGACCAGATCAGTGTGACGCCGGCGACCGTGACGAACGTCTCGATCGACGACAGCGCCGTCGAGCTTGACTGCAGGTAGGTGGGCGCGCCTTCGAGCACACCGTCGAGCGCAACGCGCTGAGAGTACACGCCGGGAGCATCGGTTCGACGGTCACCCCAGACCACGATGAACCCCGCGCCGAGCGGCGCGACGGCGACGGCCTTGGCGGGACGAAACGACGTGTCGACCAGAAGCCGTGGACGGCCGGAGTCCGCGGCGCTCCTCACCTGATAGTACAATCGGCCGATCGTCGCACCACCGACATCGTCCGCGGCTCCCCACGCGACGAGCGTCGACGTGCCGTTCGTCGCGGCGGCCTGGATGCGCGCGAACGTCGGAACCGTATCGTAGCCGATGCGATGCGTGATGTTGATCGGCTGGAACTGCGCCGCAACGACAAGGGGCAGCGTGGCGAGCCAGAGGACGACGAGTGAGGACCGCGTGCGGAAGAATACCCGGCCAGCCATGTGAGCCTCGCGAATCGGGGTGAGTCGAGAGCGTACAGGACTCCGACAACTTACCTCGTTCGCATCAGCGTGCTGCCATCAGGAAAACCCTGACGCTGATCTCGTGCATCAGTATCGTGAACACGGTCCTCCCTGCTCTTCTGTGTACCTACCAGTCGTGCACCACCGCGATCCTCGCGTGCGTCGTTCGGCTGCCGACGCTGGCGCGAAGCTCGTAGATGCCGTCGATCAGATCCGACACGTCGATCGTCATGTCGATCCAGCCGGGCGAGGCAATGTCGCGCTCGAACGTTCGCACGACCAGTCCGCGAGTGTCGAACAGGTGCACGGCGAGACGGCCGGCCTCCGGCACGTCGATCCGCAACGTCGCTCGCGTCTGCGCGGGCGTCGGCCAGACCGGACTCGTTGCGAACGTTCCGGGCTCCGGAGCCGGCGGCGCGACGACCTGCGGAAGCTCCGTGCGGTGCATCGCGATGCCGTAGATGTCCGCGTCCGCGGTCGATGTATCCGACCATGCGGCATAGAGCGTGTCGCCGAGGAACAGCGCCGATGGCTTCGTCAGATTCGCGCCCTCGGTGAGCGTCGTCCACGCCGGTGACTCGACGATGGTGCGACCGGCGCGAATCATGTGAATGCCGACGTCGCTCGCTCCGAGAATTGCTACCGATGAGTCCGATGGATCGATGAGGAAGAAGAGATCACGCAGCGATGCGAACGCCGGCAGCAACGTGGTCGAAATCGCACCGCCCTTGACGAGCATCTCGCGAACGACGAGCCCGCCGCCGGAAGTCCGCGCCGAGATCAGGACGTAGCGATCGGAGCCGACGGGCAACGCGGCCAGGATCGGATCGACGCCCGGGACCACGAAGGTGTCCACCGCCGCTATCGCCGGACCGACAATTCGCGCGAAGAGACTCGATGTTCCGCGAGGATACAGCAGGAGCGCCCGGGCGGTATCGAGGTGAACGGCATACGTGAAATTCACGCTGCTCTGGATTTCGAGCTTCCATCGCGGCGGACCCTCGATCGGACCCGAGTAGACGACGGGATTGCGCATGGCAATCGGGTAGAATCCGACAATCTCCCGACGGTCGGCCGATACACCGAGGGCCATGTCCATGCGGGAGCCCTGCCAGGAGTCGCCGGTCTCATAGAGCACGGGCCAGCTTCCGCCGACGGCCATCAGGAGGTGGCTTCCGTGATTCGGTGCTCCGGGATCGTTGCTCGACCACGACTCCAATCGCTCGATCGTCGATGCGCCGGAGATCCTGCCATAGCCTTCGTGCGAGGTCCGTCCCGGCGTCCTGTTGAACGTCGGCACGTCGTAGACGCTGTCGGCGCCGATGGCGGTCCACGGAATGAAGCCGATCGTCGAGCCCTTCCACGCTGATCGGAGCGTCACGATGATCCGGCCCCGGTCGAGCACGACGTTCGGCTCCAGCTCGTCGACGTTGCGCAGGAACCGGCGCGTCGGTGCGGAAAACGTGTCGCCGAGCACGCTGACGGCGCTCCGGCTTCGCATGCCCGTCACGCGCGCGACCGGCGGCACGGGTCGGGTCGTGTCGTCGAAGTGACAGTCGTCGACTGGAGGCTCCGGAGCAAGCTCCATCGTGACGGCGCCGGAGGGCCACATGAGGAACCGGTGCGTACGGAAGCCCTCGATGACACCCGGGCGCAGGTCGGTCGTGTGGCGCGTCACGACCGTAACGAGCGTGCGATTGCCGCACAGCCGGGTCGCGGTCGATGATTTGATCGAGATCCCGTCGCGGTCGGTGGTCTGATCGACTCTGTATGTCAGAACGACGCGGCGCTGCGGCTCCGCACCGCGGAGCCATGACCAGGTCGCGAATTCCATGGTGATGTAGTCCATGCCGCGCGTCTCGTGCGTGAGGATCGCGGAGACAACCACGACGGAATCCCCGGAGACGCCGAGCGAGCTCAAGCCGAGCGAGGCGCGTGGGATCGAGACGGTGAGACTGTCGAGGACCTCGTCACTGAAGGCGGAGCGGTAGACCTCGACGGTCGAGTCGCGAAGGAACGCAACGCTCGAGTCCGGCAGCATCGTGTGAGGCAGCGAGAACCGCGGGATCAACGCCGGGCTGACCGATCGAATGCCGCTCGAGCCATCGACGATGGTCACACCCGAGGCGGTGGGAATCTCGATGAGATCGGGCTGCCCGGCGAGGCGTCGTGCATTGCCGGGCGCGCGCCTGCCGAGCGCCGCGCGGTCGATCAGTGTCGCGCCGTCGCGCCCGAACCGATGCACGAAGAGCTCGCCGAGTGAATCCGACCAGACCAGCGTGGTCCCGGCGCCGGTCACGAACGTCTCGATCGAAGCGAGCGCCGTCGCGCTCGCCCTCAGCAAGGTCGGCGCGCCGGCGAACGATCCGTCGAGCGACACTCGTCGCGTGTACATTCCGGCGGCATCCGCTCGACGGTCATCCCAGACGACGATGAACCCCGCGTCGATCGGTGCGACGGCGAGGGCGTTGGCCGGACGAAACGACGTGTCGACGAGCAGACGGGTCGTTCCGGAGACAGCCGGGCGCCGGACGTGGAAATACAGGCGAGAGATCGTCGCGCCGGCGACCTCGTCGGCGGCTCCCCACGCGACGAGCGTCGACATGCCGCTGGTCGCGGCGGCCTGGATGCGCGCGAACGTCGGAACCGTATCGTAGCCGATGCGCTGGGTGATGTTGATGGGCTGCGGTTGCGCTGCGGCCGAGATGGGCAGCAGGAGCGTCGCGATCCAGAGGAGCGTCACGATGCGGGGTGGCGTCACGATCCGATGGAGGGCGCGAGTGGGTCGTGAACGGGGGGATTTCCTGGCAGCCATGCGAGCCTCGCAAAGCGGGTGAGTCGGGAGCGCACGTGGACGCCGGCAAGATACCTCCCTCGCGCGTACAGGCTTACACCGCCACAGCGCCTCGCATTTCCCCAGAGACCGCCACAGCAACCGGCCGCGGTAACGGTGACTGCCTCGTCGAGGTCTCATTGCTGGGGCCGATCGAGTTCACTATGCACATCACCCGCGGACGCGCTCTCGGACGCATCGTCATCATCCTCGCCGTCGCGCTCTGCGCGCTCGCCGCGCCGGATGCCGTGCGCGCGCAATCCACGGCCGCCGGCCGTCGCTTTCTCGTCGCGTTCCCCGATACGATCCGCAATCTGCCGATGCGGCGCGTGGAGTACTTCACCGAGCCCACCTTCTACGACGTCGCCTCGATGATCCTTTTCAGCGAGGACACCGCGCGCGTCCGCCTGCGCGGACCCCGCGTCGTGATCGACACCGTCGTCGTGCCCGGTCGCTCGACCGTGATCCGCCTCGACAGCCTGCAGCGCGTGTTCGTCACCACCTTGTTCGGACAACCCTCGCGCGACCTCTACGAGATCACCGCCGACCGCGATGTCTCACTCACCTGCTACTTCGCGACGACCTACGGCGCGGAGGCGTTCTCGCCCTTGCCGGTCGAGCAGTGGGGCACGACGCACGCGGTCGTCTCGCTTCCGCCGGACAGTGTGCTTCACGTCATGACCTACATCACGCAGGAGGAGGATCAATACGGGGCTCGCCGCTCGCCCGAGCAGGTCGTCGTCATCGCGGCGCTCGACGGCACGCGCATCACGTTCGAGCCCGAGGACACGCTCGAGCTGGTTCCGCGCACGACGATCTCGCTCGACGCCGGCGAGGCGATGCAGCACAAGTTCGATGGCTGGTCCCGTCCCTACCGGCCCTCGCTGGGTATGGTGGGAACGAGAATCACCTCGAACAAGCCGATCGGCGTGCTCTCGGGCAACGCGCGCGTGGCGACCGGGGATCTTCCGGTCGCGCCCGTGACCCGCAACAGCATCAAGAACCCGCTGGTCGAGTGGGTACGCCCCACCGCGATGCGCGGTCGATCGTTCGCCTATCGATCGTTCGGCGACATCGCCGGTGCGCGCACCGGCGAGCGGCTCAGGATCATTGCGACCGGTCCGGGCTCGACCACCGTGACGACGACGGCGGGACCCTGGGGCGATCGCGTCATGCGTCAGGGCAGCGTCACCGATCTGTATCTGACCGAGAACGACACGTTCGACCTGCGCAGTTTCGAGATCCGCGCGAGCGGACCGATCGAGGTCGTCGCCGTCTCCGGCGCGTGGACCGGTCTTGGCAAGCTCTCGACCGATCCGGACTTCCCGCCGGAGATCCTTGCCTGGTCACCGGCGATGACCACGCTCACGCCCCACGACGCGTGGTTCGATCGATCGCGATTCCACGCTCCCGTCTACCCGGTGCAGCTTCAGCACAACCTCACGATCGTCGCCGACGCCGCGGCCGAGCTCACGCTCGACGACGTGCCGATCACGACGATGACACGCGTCTTCGGCTCGTCGATGCAGTGCATCACGATGCCGATCGCGCCTGGGGATCACGTCGTCCGCAGCCGGCGCGGTCGCTTCAGCGGGACGGTCTCCGGACGAGCGCGCGGCTGGGAGGCCTTCCGTCCGATGGGCGTCCGTCCCGGCGGCGGATCGCTCGATGGGAGCAATGCGCCGGCGCACGTCGCGACGTATGCCGAGAACATCGCCGTCTCGTACGCCTATCCGCTGACCGGCACGCCGATGCCGCCGGACTCGTTCGCCGTCGACACCGCGCGCGCGTGCGACTCGCTGCTCGTCGCTGCGCGCACCGTCGGACTCTCGCTCATCGACTCGTCGCGCTACCAGGTGACGATCGGCGACTCGTCGAACGTGATCGTCCGCCGCGATTCGATCCTCGACGGTGATCTGCACGTCGGCTGGCGCGTCGTCGTTCGACCGGCACGGACCGACGCCGATGCGCGCGCGATCGTGACCGTCGTCGACGCCTTCGGCACGAGGCGGACCTTCGTCTTCACGTACACGGCGGCTCCGCTCGCGGTCGCGCCGTCACGCGTCGAGCTCTTCTCGATTCCGGTCGGCGTCGTGCGCTCGACGACCGTCACGATCACGAATCGCACCGACGTGCCGATCACCATTGCGGCGATCGATCTCGCGAATGGCTCCTCGGGCTTCGCTCTGCCGGATGCGCCGCTGCGCGACATTACGCTCGCGGCCGGCGGCGACTACGCGCTGCGCGTAACGTTCGTCGGCACGGAGTACGACAGCGTGCATCGCGATACGATCCTCCTGCGGGGGGACTGTCTCGATGAGCGGATACCATTGATGGCGCGCACGACCGACGTCGTGCCGAAGCCGCTGCCGGTCATCGAGGGTTACGACTGGCGCGAGCGCTGGCTGAGCTCCCGCAACGCGTGCACGAAGAACGACACCGTGCAGTACACCGGCGTCGTGAGGCTGCAGAACGAAGGCGATCGCGCGTTCACGGTGTCGTCGGCCGAGCTCCTCGAGAGCGACGGCGGCGCGTTCGCGCTCGACACGAGTCTGGCCGCCGAGACGATCCGCGCCGGCGAGTCGCTCGAGCCCGACGAGAACGGCGTCCGATCGCGCGTGCAACGGGTCGTCTTCGCGCCGGTCGAGGAGCGCGCCCATCGCGGCGTCTATCGCGTGATCACCGACGGCGGCGACACGCTCGACGCGGTTTTGTCCGGCATCGGCATCGAGTCGCATATCGCCGTCGATCCCGTGGCGCTCGATCTCGGCTCGCTCGTTCTCGATTCACCGGGTGACGAGCTCGCGCGTGCAAGCGTCACGATCTCGGCACGTCCGACACGGCCGCTCACCGTGCGCGAGCTGCGTCTCGACGGCTCCGCGGCGATTCGCATCGACCGCGCGGGCGGATTCGTGCCGCCCGATCCAACCGATCCCGCGACATGGTGGCGACTGATGCCGGGCGAGTCGCGGGTCGTGCCGATCGTCTTCGCGCCGCTCGACACCGGGTTCGCGACCGCGCGTCTGAGCGCCTCCGGCGATCACGCGCGCTGCGACGATTCGGTCGCGGCGATCACCGCGCACGCCTATCGCATCGAAGTCGACGTCGACGTAGCGCTGACGCCGACCTTCGGCTGCGCTCCCGGCGACGGTCGACTGAGCGTCGTCAACCGCTCGCCTGTCGGCGTGATGCTCGCGAGCGTCGCGATCGTTCCCACCGGCACATTCGTGCAGGAGCCCCCCGTGCCGCTGCCCGCGCGCATCGAGGCCGGCGCCACGCTCGACCTGCCGCTGCGATTTCTGCCTCCGGCGCCCGGCGTGCACGCGGCGACGGCCGAGCTCGTCGTGCGCGATTCGAGCGGCGGCGGCCTCGAGCGGCGCATCAGCGTCGCGCTGGCGTCGACGACCGAATCGATCGCACTTCGCGCGCGCATCGATTCGACGCACGGGCTGCCGGGTGAACACGTCACGGCCTCGGTCTGGATGGATGACGGCGACGGCATCGACGAATCGCTCGCGCTCGCGGCCATCACCGAGCTCGAGATCGCGGTGAGCTGCGACGCGCGCGTCCTGCGGCTCTTGGGCTCATCGACCGATGGCGGCGCGCTCGACGGTTGGGCGCAGACCGTGCTCGAGCAGAGCGACACGCTCTACCGCGTGCGCCTCACCGGCCCGCGCGCGCTCGCGACCTCCGGTCGGCTTCTGACACTGCTGCTGCGCGGTCACCTCGGGCCCGTCGTCACGAGCCCTCTGGCGCTCACGGTCACGCCGAGCACCGAGCGTTGCGTCGACGTCGCGAGCTCGCCAGGCCTGTTCCGCCTCGACTCGATCTGCGGCATGAGCCTGCGAATGATCACGCTGCTCGAGGAGGGGTACGCGCTGCGCGAGGCGCGTCCGAGTCCCACCACGGGATCCACGACCATTGCCTTCTCGATCCCCGTCAATGCTCCTCTGCGCATCGAGCTACTGAATGCATCCGGCGCACGAGTCGCGCTGCTCGTCGACGGATCGATGGGTCCCGGCAGCTTCGAAGTGACGTGGGATGCGTCCGGCGTTGCCTCGGGCGTGTACTACTGCCGGATGCGCTCAGCCGATGTCGAGATCGTTCGCGGTATCGTTGTCGCGCGATGACGCTAACGGCAGAAGCAATCCGATACGAACTGCAGACCTGCATCGCCTCGCGCGTCAATTTGAGCCGTACATTGGAGCGTCCTGCCGGTTTCCCGCACCGACCGAGCGCTGACCAGCCGCGGCGCACGGACCTTTCGGAGTACGAGCATGAACGCAACGCACCCCGTGCGCCGCTCGCCCTCAGCTTCTTCGCCTGTCGGCGATAAGTATCTCGCTGCCTCGAAGGCTCTTCGAGATCTTCGTCGTCTGCGACCTATTCTGACCCGTGCGGCATCGCACTCGCCGCTCCCTCTCCCATCTCTGCGCGCGGAACTCGAACGCCGCTTTGGAGTCGCCGTGACGATCTCCGAGGCTGCGCACATCTGCCGTCTCCATCTACCGGAACACCATCTCCAGTGGCCGTCGTGCGCCGTCCTTTCTGAGGCGGCGAGCGCTCAGTTGACGCCAATCCGACTCCCTTCGATCTTCGCCCACGTAGGCAGTGGCTTCGATTGCGCGAGACCTGTGCGAGTCCATCGCCGCACCCTTCGCCGAAGTCCGGCACGTTTCGATCGATCTGGACGAGAATGCGTCGCTTGACGGATGCATCGATCGTCGGCCTAGGATCCACTTGTCGAGAGTCTCAGGTCTCCGCGACCACAGCATGCAGATCTTGCATGAGCACGAAAGTGAGCGCGAAACCGAGCAAACGATCCGTGCGATGATGTGCTCCGGATTCACTCACCAAAGGTGCGTACGTTTGCAGAATCGCGATCGACAACGGAGTCACCAGCCAGTCATTCGTGGTCTCGCGATAGTCTGCGCGGGTGCCGTAGCGAGGGCCGGGTCGGCATTTACCGATCCGGTCCAATCGTATCGATGATGTTCCGGACCATGCGCCTTCGACGACGCACCGGCCAGCAACGTAGGAAATCACGACCACGGCGGACTTATGCATAGAATCATCGCGCCGCTCGTATTCGCGCTCTCATTCTGCATCGACGATGCCGTCGCGCAACAGATCGCCGTGCAATGGACCAAGGGCAGTCACGCGTCGACCGAAATCAACGGCATTGCATGGAGCCGTGCGCGCGACGCGCTCTATTCCTGCGGAAGCGATGGCACCGTAAAGGGGTGGAGCCTCCCCAACAACAGGTTGAACTGGTCGCGCTCGTTCGATACACCTGCGCTCTGCCTCGCACACAGCGAGCTGCGCGATCTGGTGTTCGTCGGCCTCGACAGAGCCGCCGACGATCAGGTCGTCGGTCTCACTTCGAACGGCGAGACCGCGCTTGCATTGGACGGTCCTGTCGGAGGCATCATCTCGATTGCGATCTCCGCCAACGGAACGACGGTCGCGGCGGTTGAAGATGGCGGTCGACTGTGGGTGTGGGATGTCGACGCACGTCAACCGAGGTTGCCACCCGTTGCAATCGACGATCCGCGCGTGGTTGCGATCACGAGCACCGGCGACACTGCGATTACCGGTGCGACCGATGGCACACTCTCGTTATGGAACACCCTCACAGGGTCGTTGATCGAACGCCATTCGTGCGATGCCGGCGTCACAGCGATCGCCGCCACCGATCCGCGCGAAGTCTTCGCGGGTCTCGTCAGCGGCAGCCTGATGCGATTGTCACTCCAGGATGGCACGCTGCGCCGCGTTGCGGGTCCTGACGTATGGGAGAGACCAACCGGTCCGCTGACCAGCATCGCATCGACCCTTCAGGAGTCGCGCTGCCTCGTCGGCACGAGCTATGGAACGGTGCTCATCGTCGACGCGCAATCCGGTGCGCTCGCCGCCGTTCGCGAGGGCCACGTTATCGACGTCTACGCCATCGCGATCATTGACGACGGTTTCGTTTCCGCCGGACGGGACGGACAATTGTTGCGTTGGAGGCCGGCGGCGGTCACGCCCGAAAGCATCATTGAACTCATGGCGCCAGTAGGAGCGTCGAGCTTCAGCAGCGACGGCGCGGCGGTCGTCGTAAACGGTTGGAATCAGTTGACGGAATTTGCCTCCGCCACCGGCCGCTTTGGCGTCGGGTACGCTGCGGGGTCGGGCTCGGAGCTCGACATCGAGCACGCCAACGCGTCGGAGCGGATTGCGACGGCAGGAAGCGATGGATTTATACGCGTGTTCGATCCAGGTGTCGCAACGGCACGCTCGGCACAGGTCGATGCAATTGCGATGTCAGTGAGCTTCTCGCACGACGATGCGCTGCTCGCATTCGGCGGTGTGAATGTCGTCGGCTGGTTGCACACCGCCGATCTCACCGATCGCACGGATATCGACGTCGTCGGCCATGGATACGTCACGAGTTTCGCTCCGGCGTCCGATCGTCTTTTGATCGGCGACATGACGGGCATGGTACGGCTCATTGAAGTGCCGTCGGCGCTCGAGCTCGCATCGTTGCAGGTGCACGGTGACCAGATCACTGCTCTCGTCCCGTTCGGCGATCGCGGCTGGTTGTCGGCGTCTCTCGATGGCAGCGTTCGATTGATAACGTCGAATCCGCTTCGCGACACGGTCGTCTTCGCGGGCTCGCAGCCGATCTATGCTCTTGCAGGTCACGTTGACGGGTTCTATTTCTTCGGCGGCGGCGACAGTGCTGTATATGGTTGGATGCCAGACCACCCGGTCAACCGTGTTCTTGAGCTTGGCGGCCTCATTCTGTCGCTTGCGACCTCGAGCTCCGAGAGACGGCTCGCAATCGGAATGAACGATGCACTGATCATGGCGCGTGTCGACGGCGGAAGCGGCGTCGTCGAGCAGCGAGATCTGCACGACGATGCAGTCGTCATCCGCTCGACGCGAGGCGAGACGACGATCAGGCACCGAGAGCATGCGTGCGTGTCGATCTACGACATGTTAGGTCGGCTGCGCATGAGAGCGTTGCCTGACGGTGATCAGCAACATGTCGTCAGAGATCTCGAGCGCGGCGTCTACGTGTGCGTCGTGTCGGAGCGCCATGACACGCGGTCGGCGCTTTTCCACGTGGATGGTCCCTGATCACAGGAAACGAGCTGCCAATGACTTTGAGACACTCGGCGAGGAATAAATACGCTGCTACCGGTAGCGCACTGCCACCGCTGTCGCTCGCACTACTCGGCTGATCGCCATGCCCCATGGATAACCCTCCGCCATGGCTTCCTTCGGGCCGCTGCGGGTTTTCCGCAGGCGATGGCTCTTCACTGCTGCCGCGCTCCTGAGCCTCAGGCTCCTTCGGCTTGTTGATCCAAGCCTCCTCGGGAGGCCGCTTCCTTGGTGGTCTATCGGACGGTCGACGGTGGGATCACCTGGGCAACGGTATTCCACGATTCGGGGTCGGGTCGGGGAGTCGCACTCATGCGCGATGCGACCAGCTCGGGGACAGGTCGAGTCGCATTGACTGGCGAGGGGTTCGTGTACCCGTCTGACGGTTCCGGCCAATCGTGGGCAGCGATCGAGGTGCCGGGAGTCAATACGCACGGCAACCCCCTGTATTGGTGGGGTGTGGCTGCGGTCGGTCGCGCCATTTGGATCTGCGGACCGGAGGATGCCGGGATCAAGCGAAACTTCGATGGTGGGCTGTCTTGGCAGGAACTACCCGCACCCGATGCGCACTGGCGAGCGATCGCTGCATCCGAAACGGGCACCGTCTTCGCTGCGTCCGACGAGCGCGTCTATCGGACGACCGATGATGGGCTGTCCTGGGAAGTGGCCGACATCGACAGTGAGCGGTATCCATCTTCAATAACGCAACGCATTGCCCTGCCCGATGACACGGAGGCTCTGATCGCAACTCAACGCCACGTCCTGCGCGTGACCCGGTCTATGGACATTGTCGACGATGCATTCGACAACGACTCAATGCAGTTCGCTGAGGACCTCGTGTGCCGGGACGGCAGTTGCTGGGTGGTCGACGAGCGTACGCATCGTGTGCACCGTCGGCGAGACGTTTCCGCAATCCCTCTGCATGGAATGGGAGAGTCAGCGATCGAAGCGAGCTTCGTCCTCGAGGATCGAACGCTGACCGCTCGATTCGGTCTCCATCATGACGGGATGAGATCGACGATTGCAGACGTCCTCGGACAGATCGTGCTCTCGACATTCATCGCCCCGGGAGAGCGCCGCTCGGAGACGGACCTGACGGGTCTTGCAGCCAGTGCTTGTCTCGTCAGGGCAGGATCCGCATGCGATCTCATCTGGTTCCGATGACGTGCAAGACCGGCGCGTTGCCGCCGAAAACGCAAAGAGGCAGTGCCCGGGGATGTGGGCACTGCCTCCGCTGCGTACTGGCGCGCCGGCTTCGACGCGGACGCGGGCTCGAACGGGGGAGGCTCGGGGCCGCGGTCGGGGGACCAGCAGAACGAAAGTCTGTCCGCCTGCGCGTCGAGGCACGGGTAACAGCGGCCCGTACGACGGCGCGCGCCGAGCGCATACGACCGCATCGCGGCGTCGATCTGAACCTGGGTAGGGCACCAGGCGCGGGGGGGTACAGTTTCCGCAGAATCGACACGACAGGCGCCGGCCATCTGGACCAATGGCGTTCGAGGCGCTTCAGGTTGCGGTTGTTGACGCGACGGTGGGGGCAGGCTTTCGCGATCGCCACGCTGGGCGCGACGACGGATCTAAGCTAGGATCCGAAAATGATGCGGCGGTGAAACGCTTTATCACAATCGTGATGCGGACAGACGACGGCAGTGGTGCCGATCGCTCACGCGCTCATGATCGAGCGCGTACCGGTAGCGTCACTGTGAACCGACTGCCGGAGCCGGGCTCGCTTTCGACGGTGATCGTTCCGCCGTGCTGCTCGACGATGGTGTGCGTGATCGCCAGGCCGAGCCCCGTTCCCGCGCCCACGTCCTTTGTCGTGTAGAACGGCTCGAAGATCTTCGCGATCTGCTCGCGGGTCATGCCGCGACCGGTGTCGGCGATGACGATCGATATCTGCCCGCCGTCCGACGTTCCCTCGATCGAGATCGAGCCGTCGCCGTCGCAGGCGTCGATCGCGTTCGAGAGAATATTCATGAACGCCTGATTGATCTGCCCCGGACGGCACTCGACCGGTGGCAGTCCGTCGAGACTCGTCGTCACGGAGACCTGCGTCAGACGCGGCGCCAGCAGTGCGAGCGTCGACGAGATCCCCTTTGCGAGGTCGGTGGGCTTCAGGTCATCCTCGTCGAGGCGGCTGAACGTGCGCAGACCCCTGACGATCGCCGCGGTACGCTCGGCGCCCTCCTCGATGCCGCGCAGCAGGCTCTCGACTTCGGCGGCGATCTCCTCGCGCTCGACGTCGTCGAGCTCCGAACCGAGCACCTGCCGAACGTCGCGGCGCAGCGGGCCGACGCTCGAGCGGATGAAGTTGACGGGGTTGTTGATCTCGTGAGCGATGCCGGCGGTGAGCTGTCCGAGCGATGCCATCTTCTCGGCGTGAACCAGCTGCGCCTGCGCGCGCTTCAACTCCTCGTGCGCCGACTGCAGCGACGCGTGTGCTTCGGCGAGCTCGACGTGACGCAGTCGCTCAATCTCCGCCTCCTTCCTCGCGAGCTCGACCTGCCGGGAGGTCTCGATCTCGGTGACCTGTCGCCGGGTCTCGGCGCTACGCCACTCGTTGCCGATGCGGTGCATCTCACGCAGGTGCTCGAGCGCGCCGCGGAAGTCGCCGGAGCGCTCGTAGGTCTCGGCGAGGTAGCCGTGCGCCTTCTCGAGCAGCGGCGGCTTGCCGATCTCCTCGGCCAGCGCGAGCATGCGCCGGATGCGCTCGATCGACTCGTCGAACCGGCCGAGCTCGCGGAGCGCCACACCGACGTTCCCTTCGGTGAGAGCGAGACTCGCGATGTTGCCGAGCGATTCGGCGAGCCGTCCCGACTCGCTGTAATGCTCCAGCGCCGTGTCGTAGCGCCGCAGCCGCATCTCCGCCGTGCCGAGATTCATCAGGGCCGAGGCGATCAGATCGCTGCTGCCGGACGAGCGCGCCAGGTCGAGCACGCGCGACTGGGTCACGCGCGCCTCCTCGAACTGCTCGAGGTGCCCGTAAATGATCCCCATGTTCCCGAGGCACCGAAGCATGATGCCGGTGTTCCCGATCGATTCGGCCACGTCGTAACTTCGGCGGTAGCATTCGAGCGCCCTCGGGTAATCCCCCGTCTGGGCGTGGACGTTGCCGATGTTGCTGCTCGCCGAGGCGGCGCCGGCGTTGTCACCGAGCTCGATCGCGAGCGCCTCCGCCCGGCGATGCGACTCGATGGCGCCCGCGAGATCACCCATCGACAGCAACGTGTTGCCGAGGCCGAGAAGCGTCTTCATCTCGAGAAACGTCTCGCCCGTCTCACGGGCCCCGGCCAGCGACGCCTCGTAGAGCCGCTTCGATTCGCCGTACTCGCCGCGTCGCTCGCGGTACGACGCGAGGCCGTTCATCGCGAGGATGCGCCAGCGTCGTGCACCGAGCTCCTCGAGGCGCGCGATGACGCGGTCGCCGATGATCGTGATCTCGTCGTCGTGCACGCCCGGTCCGCACAATGCGACCGCCAGCTCGATGACGTCGACGATCGCCTCATCGCCGTCGCGGCGGGCGCGCTCGTTCAGCCCGGCCGCGGCGTCGAGCAGTAGCCGCGGTTCGCTCTGGCGCAGATGCCACAGACGCTCGACCGTTGCGGCGAGCGTCTCCTGGCCATCCGCACCGGCAGCGCCGAGCGAAGTGTTCGTGAGTGCTTCGGACATGTCTGGTTGATCGTTCGGAAGGCAGGGGGTGCCGAAGATACGGCCCTCGATGCCGGCTGGATTACCGGTCGTCCCTGGCGACCGCGGGCTCACCCGCCGGACCCGGCTCATCGCCCTTGCGCCGAAGCTTCCTTCCGAACCACTCCCTCCACTCGTCGAAGATCTCGTAGACGGTCGGGATCACGACGAGCGTGAGGATCGTCGAGGTGATGGTGCCGCCGATCACGGCTCGGCCCAGCGGAGCGCGGAAGTCGGCGCCCTCGCCGGCGCCGATCGCGACGGGGATCATGCCGGCGATCAGCGCGAGCGTGGTCATCATGATCGGGCGCAGGCGCACGCGGCCGGCCTCGATCAGCGCCTCGCGCAGCGGCAGCCCTTGCTCCCTGCGCGCGTTCTTGGCGAAGTCGATCAGCAGGATCGCGTTCTTGGCGACGATGCCGAACAGCAGGATCACGCCGATCATGCTCATGATGTTCAGCGTGTCGCCGGTCGCCAGCAGAGCAAGCACGACGCCGATGAGCGACAGCGGCAGCGAGAGCATGATCGCCAGCGGATCGAGGAACGATCCGAACTGCACCACCAGGATCAGGTACATCAGAAGCACTGCAAGACCGAGCGAGGCGAGGATGCTCGTGAAGACCTCGGCCTGGCTCTTGACCTCGCCACCCTGCGTGATCTGCACGCCCGGCGGCAGATCCAGCGCCGCGATGCCGCGGTTGACGTCCTGCGAGACCTCGGTGAGCGAGCGACCCTCGACGTTGGCGCCGACGGTGATCACGCGGTCGCGATCGAGGTGATCGATCGACGCGGGACCGACCGTCTGACGTACCGTCGCGATCTGTCCGAGCGGAACGATGCTCGTCGCGGCGGGTGCGGGTGCTCCGGGCGGGCCACCGCCGGAGCCCGGCGCGACGACAAGCGGCAGGTTCGAGAGGTCGCCGACGTTCTCGCGCGCCTCGGCCTCGAGCCGCACGACGACGTCGCGCGTGCGGCCGGTCGGATCGACCCAGTCGCCGACGTCGAGTCCCGCGAACGCGGGGCGCAGCGACTGCGCAACCTGGCCGACCGTAAGACCCATCGTGCCGATCAGGCTGCGGTTGAGCTCCACCTCGATCTCGGGCTTCTGTCCGCGCGTGGACAGTCCGATGTCGACGGCGCCCGGCGCCTTCGCAAGCGACGCCGCGATCGCTTCGGCCGCGGTGTTCATCTCCGCCTCGTCGTCACCGCGCACCTCGATCGAGATCTGCTTCTGGTTGCCGCCGAAGCCGCCGCTGCCGACCGACGCCAGGGCGCCGCCGACGGTGCGGATCTCCCGCCGGATGATGGCCGTCAGCTCGTCCTGCGAGCGCGCGCGATCCTTCTTCGGAATCAGGCGAACGTAGATCGTCCCGAGGTCGACGGCGCCGGAGCCGCTGGCCGTGCCGATCGAGGTGTAGGTGTAGGCGACCTCCTTGTGCGCACGGATCATCGACCCGATCTCCTCGGCCTTCAGCCGCGAGTACGCGAGGCTCGAGCCCGGAGGCGTCTCGAAGTTGATCGTCAGCTCCGAGCGATCGGAGACCGGCGAGAATCCCGCACCTCCGAAGAGCACCTGCAGCGTGATGGCGCCGACGAACGATGCCATGGCCAGGCCGATCATCACCCAGCGATGATCCAGCGCCCACGCGATGACGCCGCGGTAGCGATCGGCCTGACGGTCGAACCAGTTGTTGAAGCGCTCGAGCGCGCGCGCGATCGGATTGCGGTGCTGTCCCGCCTCGATCTCAGGATCGGGCCAGTACGCCGAGAGCATCGGGTCGAGCGAGAACGAGACGAACAGCGACACGAGCACCGCGCACGCGATCGTCAGCGCGAACGGTTTGAACCACTGTCCGGCGATTCCATCCATGAACGCGATCGGCACGAAGACCGCGATGATCGAGAACGTCGTCGCCGCGACGGCCAGGCCGATCTCGCTCGTCCCCTTGTGCGAGGCGGTGACGTGGTCGAGCCCGAGCTCGATGTGCCGCACGATGTTCTCACGCACGACGATCGCGTCGTCGATGAGGATGCCGATCGCGAGCGAGAGTCCGAGCAGCGACATCGTGTTCAGCGTGAAGCCGAACGCCTGCACGGCGATGAACGCGGCGATCGTGGAGACCGGCAGCGCAAGTCCGGTGATCACCGTCGAGCGCCACGAATTGAGGAACAGGAACACGACGAACACGGTCAGCAGAGCTCCCTCGACGAGCGCCTCCTGCACGTTCGCGACCGACGCCTCGACGCGCGCGCCCGCATCCTTGACGAGCGAGAGCTTCGCGCCCTCGGGCAGGCGCTTCTGGATGGCGGTGATCGCCTCCTTGATCTCGTCGGCCACGGTCGCGGTGCTGGCGCCCTTGGCCTTGGTCACCTCGATGCCGACCGCGTCGATGCCGTTGTAGAGTCCGAGCGAGCGCGCCTCCGCGGCGGTGTCGGCGACGTCGGCGACGTCGTCGAGCCGGATGAGCTGTCCGCCGCGGGCGACGACGACGAGCTGGCGGAATTCCTCGACGGTCTCAATGCGGCCCTGCAGGCGGATGGTCTGTTCTTCGAACTCGGCGTTGACGCGACCGACCGGCGCGGCGAGGTTCTGCGCCTGCAGTGCGCCGACGACCTGCGAGACGCTCACGCCGTTGGCGCGCAACGCATCGGCATCGAGCTTCACGGCGATCTCGCGAGCGATGCCGCCGACGACCGTCACCTGGGCCACGCCGGGAATCGAGCGGAGCTCCCGGGTCACGCCGGGATCGGCCAGCAGCGTGAGCTCCGCGGGATCCACCGTCGGCGACTGCAGCACGAGCGAGACGATCGGCAGGTCGGCGGGATCGAACTTCCTGATGAGCGGCTCGCGCATCTCCAGCGGCAGCCGGTCGCGGATGCCGCTGATCGCGTCGCGAATGTCCTGCGACGCCTGATCGGGACTCTTGCTGAAGACGAACTGGACGATGATCTGTCCGAAGCCGTCGGACGATGTCGAAGTGATGCGGTCGACGCCGGCGATGCTGTTGAACGCCTCCTCCATCCGCTCGACGACCTCGCGCTCGACCTGTCCGGGCGAGGCGCCGGGGTACGGCACGGCGACGAAGATGATCGGCGCGGCGATGTCGGGGAACTCGTCGACGTCGAGACTGACCAGCGCGAAGAGTCCGAAGACGACGAGCGCCAGCATGGTCACGACGGTGACGACCGGGCGGCGGATGGCGAAGTCGGAGATGATCATCGACGGCCTCCGGTGCTCGTCGTGAGCCTGACGAGCATGCCCGGCGTGGTCTGCAGCGCGCCGCCGAGCAGCACGGTGTCGCCGGCGACGATGCCCGAGAGCACCTCGACGCGATCGCTTCGCGCGTCGGTCGCGCCGAGCTTCACGTCGACGCGCTTCGCCCGTCCGAGCGTCACGCGCATGACGCTCGGCTGCATGCCGCGTCGATCGATCGCGCGGGTCGGCACCGTCGTGGCGTTGCGCACCTGCGTCGCGACCGTTCCCTCGGCGAAGAGCTCGGCCAGCAGATCGTTGCCGGCGTTCGGGATCTCGGCATACACCCGCACCTGTCGCGTGGTCGGATCGACGCTCGGGTTGATGCGCGTGATGCGTCCGGTGAACGTGCGGTCGGGGAAGCCGTTGACGTTGAACACGATTGCGTCGCCGACCTTCACCTGTCCGATCTGCTCGGTCGGCACGAGGGCCTCGAGCTGCAGCGACGACGGGTCGACGACGGTGTACATAGCGGTGCCCGGCTGGACGATGTCACCGGTACCGACGAGCTTTTCGCTGACACGTCCGGAGAACGGCGCGCGCACCTGCGTGTACGTGAGCTGGCGCTGGGCCGCGGTCAGTTGCGATCGCGTCTGCGTGAGCGCGGACTGGGCCGCGACCGTGTTGCGGCGCGCGACGTCGACGTCGCGCTGCGCGATCGCCCCGACCTCGAACAGCGCCTGCAACCGCGACTCCTCGCGTTGCGCCAGGTCGAGACTGCTCTGCGCGTTGGCGACGGCCGAGCGTGCGGACTCGACCTGCGTGCGGATCGTCTGCGCGTCGATCGTCGCCAGCAGCGCGCCGGCGCCCACCGCCTGGCCTCCGTCGGCGTGCGTCGCGGTCACGGCCCCCGGCACCTGCGCCCGCAGCGTCGCCTCGCGCTTCGGCGCGAGGTTGCCCGAGAGCCGCGGACCGCTCTCGATGCGCCCCAACGTCGCGACCGCCCACGTCTCGGCTCCGAGCGTGATCACACGCTCCTCGGGAGCGGCCGACGCCTGCTCCTTCGGTCCGCCGCCGCATCCGGCGACGAGGGCGCCGGCGGCTATGACGATCGCGACGACAGCCGCTGCAGCCTTCTCGCGGGCGATGGCTCTTTCACTACCGACACCCGTCGCTCCTGCGACGGAGCGTGTACTCCACATCTGCTTCATGGTCCGGTTGTCCCCTGGAAGTTCTGTGCGCCGCCCATCGACGGCGCGCCCGGCTGTGTCTGGGCGCCAGTGACGGCGCCGCCTGTCGTTGCGCCCGCGCCCATCGCCGCGGCAGCGGCGGCCACCGAACCGCCGCCGGTGCTCAGCGGGAGATCGCGCAGCAGCGCCAGGCGCACGTCGGAGAGATCGATTTGCGTCGCGATCCCTTCGCGGAATCTGATCTGCGACGCGTTGACCTGCGGGAGGAAGGCGCTGGCGGCGATGTCCTGGTTGCCCTCGGCGCGAAGCACGCCGGCGCGGGCGATGGCGACCTCCTCGGCGCCGCCGACGGCGCGGGCGATCGCCTCGTCGAGCGAGAGCGTTCGGATCGCCGGCTGCTGCGCGGCGAGCGGCGCGAGGGCGCCCGGAATCCACAGACAGAGCAGCAGCGCGAGCCGGCGAGAACATGAGCGCATGACGTCGAGTGTTTCTCTCCTGGAGCCCCGAACGACGCCGCGACGCCCGGCGGGGATGCCGTTGATCGCGACGATGGCGCCCGCGGCCCGGGGGAGGGCCGGCCGGGGTGACGGCGCCTGCGTGGCGAGCGGGTCGGCGCAAGCGCTGTGCCGCCGAGGCTCGCGTCCACGAACATAACCGAAGTTCTGCTGCCAACGGACCGCGATTCGGCAATCCCGATGTGCTCCGGGCACCACCGCCCGTCCGATTTTTCTTTGCCCTTCGAGACCGCCGCGTAGCTTTGGCCTCGCATGAACTCCCAGACCTCAGACACCCTCGAGCGCATAAAGCGAATCGTCACGCCACACGATCGCGCGCCCATCGACGCGGTCATCAGGCCGTTCCAGCGCTTCATCGATGCCGAGGAGGCCGGCGGCATCGTGCTGATCGTCTGCACCGCGATCGCACTGTTCTGGGCAAACTCGGCGTGGGCCGATAGCTACCATGCGCTGTGGGAGACGCATCTGCGCATCGCGCTCGGACCGTGGACGCTCGACTACCCGCTGCACCACTGGGTGAACGATGCGTTGATGGCGATCTTCTTCTTCTACGTCGGGCTCGAGATCAAGCGCGAGATCCTCATCGGCGAGCTCTCGTCGGCGCGCAACGCTGCGCTGCCGATCGCCGCTGCGATCGGCGGGATGATCGTGCCGGCGCTGATCTACACGCTGTTCAACGCCGGCACGCCCGCCGCACACGGCTGGGGCGTGCCGATGGCGACCGACATCGCGTTCGCGCTCGGCATCCTCGCGCTTCTCGGCAGGCGCATTCCATTCGGGCTGACGGTGTTCCTCGCCGCGCTTGCGATCGCCGACGATCTCGGCGCCGTGGTCGTGATCGCCGTGTTCTACAGCGACAACATCGCGCTCGGTGCTCTCGGCATCGCCGGAGCATTTCTCGTTTTCCTGATGATCGCCAACCGTTCCGGCGTGCGCCGGACGTTCGTCTACGTCTTCCTCGGAGTCTTCGTCTGGCTCGCCGTGCTCAAGTCCGGCGTGCACGCCACGGTTGCCGGAGTGCTCATCGCGATGACGGTCCCGACCCGCACGGTCATCAACTCCATCCAGTTCGCACGGCGCACGCGCCAGCTCACCGACGAGTTCGAGGCGCTCGGCGTCAGCGAGGAGGACATCCTCGGCGCCGACGATCAGGAGGCGGTCGTGCAGGCGCTCGAGACCACCTGCGAGCAGGCGCAGGCTCCGTCGCAGCGCATGGAGCACGGTCTGTCGAAGTGGGTGTCGTTCGTGATCATGCCGGTCTTCGCGCTCGCCAACGCGGGCATCGTCTTCGAGGGAGACTTCTTCGGCGCGCTCCTGCTGCCGGTGACGCTGGGCGTCGCGCTCGGCCTTGTCGTCGGCAAGCAGATCGGCATCACGCTCTTCTCGTGGATCGCCGTGCGACTCGGCATCGGCGCGCTTCCCCAGGGCGTCACCTGGCGCCACATCTACGGCGCGGCGCTGCTCGGCGGCATCGGCTTCACCATGTCGCTGTTCATCGCCGGACTCGGCTTCGGCGATCCGGTGCTGCTCAACGAGGCGAAGGTCGGCATCCTCGTCGGCTCGCTCGTCTCGGCAATCCTCGGCTGGCTCGTCCTGCGGAGCGCGCCAGAGAAGCCGCTCGCCGAGAGCGCGCCCTGACGGCGGCAGCGCCCGGCGCGATGGAGTCGCCGATCCTGAGCGGACGCGTATCTTCGCACTGGTCCTCTCTCCGCAGCGGACGCGTATCTTCGCACTGGTCCTCTCTCTCTCCGCATCCACGCTTCCCTCCCCAGCCATGCGTCACATCCTCCTGCTGATCGCCCTTCTGCTGCTTCCGCTCACCGCGTCGACGCAGCCGAGCTTCCTCGGAATCCATCCCTTTCCGAAGGCCGTCTTCGCCCGTGCGAGCTCCTTCCAGATCGCGAGCGGCACGGCGCTGGTCGTGCCCGACGCGCAGTCTCCCGAGGCCGCGCGCGCGGCGGCGCTGCTCGTGGCGCAGACGCGTGAGCTCTGCGGTGTCGACCTGGTGGTCACGCCCGAGTCGCAGCACGGCGGCGCTCCGGCCATCGTGATGGCGCAGCTCGGCGTCTCCGCGACGCTCGACGCGCGCATCCGCGCGGCGATGCCGCCGGGCGAGACGCTGCCGCCGGCCGGCGGGTACGTTCTCGACGTGAGCGATCGTGGGGTGCTCGTCGGCGCGACCGACATCGAGGGTTTGTTCAGCGCCGTCTCGACGCTGCGGGCCCTGACCGGTGGCACCGGCTCGGTGGCGGGCGCACACGTGTGGGACTGGCCCGACTATCCGGTGCGATGGGTGTTCAACATGCAGAACCTGCGCGGCGCCGACGCGATCGGCCGCCTGCGCTCGATTCTCGATACGATGTCGCGCTACAAGCTCAACGCGATCCAGCAGAACGACTTCAAGTACAGCGTCCTCTCGATGCAGCCGTCGTGGTACTTCGACAGCGTCCGCGCCTATCGCGGGCTGTCCGAGGCGCGCGGCATCGGCATCGTCCCCGGCGTGATGGGCATCGGCTACTCCGAGGGGCTTCTCTGGCACGACCCGAACCTCGCCGAGGGGATGCCCGCGACCGCGCGTTACGTCATCGAGGCCGACACCGCGCGCCTCGTGCCCGACGCGCGCGTGGCGCTGCCAAACGGAGGCTTCGAGAGCGTCGACGGCAACGGACGGTTCACCGGCTGGAGCTACTACGACGAAAGCACGATCAGCGTCGACCGCTCAATCGTCCATTCGGGCTCGGCCAGCGCGCGCTGCTCGAACTTCAGCGGCGTCAACAGCCGCTTCATACGCGGCGTGGGGTGCAGGCCGAACAGCGCGTACGTACTGACCGCGTGGCTGCGCACCGAACAGCTCGCCGGCGGTGAGCTTCGCCTGCTCGCGATCGGCACCGATACCGCCGGCGGCTCGCGCGTGCTCGCGCACACGGCGTTCGGAATGTCGGGCACATCCAACGGATGGCGGCAGGTGCAGGTCGCGTTCAACACGCTCGAGTACCGACAGATGAATCTCTACGTCGGACTCTGGTCCGGCGGCACCGGCACGTTCTGGGTCGACGACTTCGAGATCCGCGATCACGGGCTGGCCAACGTCCTGCGCCGCTCGGGCACGCCGCTGCATGTGCGCAGCGCGAGCGCGACGACCGAGTACCGTGAGGGCATCGACTTCGCGCCCGTCGTCGATCCGGCGATGACCAGCGGCATCTACCCGTGGCACCAGCCGCCGACGTTCCGGCGGCTCGCCGGCGGCGCGCTGCGCAACGGCGACTCGATCGACATCTCGTTCTTCCATCCGGTGACCACCTACGGCAACGAGGATGGCATCGGACAGAACATGGTCTGCCTCTCGGCCGACACGCTCTACACGCTCATGCGCGATCAGGTCGAAACGCTCGACTCGCTCTACGAGCCCGCGGCCTGGCTCATGCAGCACGACGAAATCCGCGTGCTCAATCGCGACTCCGCCTGCCTCGCGCGCGCCATGACGCCGGCCGAGCTGCTCGCCGACAACGTGACGCGCTCGGCCGCGATCATCGAGTCGATCGATCCCGCGGCGCGCGTGTTCACCTGGAGCGACATGTTCGACTCGCTGCACAACGCCGTCGACGATTACTTCCTGGTCAACGGCGATCTGCGCGGCATCTGGAGCCGGATCCCCTCGTCGATCACGATCGGCAACTGGAACAGCGGTCGCATGCGCGGGTCGCTCGACTTCTTCTCGCGCCTCGGCTTCGAACAGATCGCCGCGCCGTACTACGACGAGCGCGGCACGCGCAACATCCGCGCGTGGCGGCTCGCGCTCGAGACGACGCCGGGCGCGACCGGCATGCTCTATACCACATGGGTCGGGGATTACTCCTTCCTGCGCCCGTTCGCGTACTACGCGTGGGGAGCCGGACCGAGCATGTCGCACACGCCGCTCGACACGATGGTGCTGCTGCGACCGGTGCTCGACTCGGTGCGCATCGAGGCCACCGTCCGAGCGGATCCCTACGACAACGCCGACGCCATCACGTCGGTCGTCGCGCACCTCGACTTCGGATCGACGACCGAGGACGTGACGCTGACGCCGGGTCCGGGCGGAGTCCATACCGGCTGGTCGCGGGAGATCGCCCGCGATGGCTTTCGCTATTCGATCACGGCGCGCAACGCCCAGGGACTCGCGCGCACGACACCGACGTACGTGATCGCGCGCGCGACACCCACGGGCGCCGTCGACGAGGCCGCGACGCTCGCGCTCGCGCCGGTGGTTCGTCCGAACCCGCTGGCAGGGCGCGGCACGATCTCGTTCGTCGCGCCGGCGTCCGGCCGCTGGACGCTGACGATCGTCGACGCGCTCGGGCGCGTGGCGCGGACCGTCGAAGGGACGGCGCAGGCGGCCGAGCACGTGTCGGTGCCGCTCGACGGCGCGACGCTGGCGCGCGGCGCCTACCGCTGCGAGCTCCGCGCCGGCGGGCTCCGCACGATCATCGGATTCGTCGCGGGGTAAAGGGCTCGGAGGCGCTATCTTCGGGGGTTGAACCCAACGGACCTCATGAGCAACACCTCCGTCGACCTCATCCCCCGCTCGGTGCTCTTCGGAAACCCCGAGCGCACGACGCCGCAGCTATCGCCGGACGGTACCCGGCTCGCCTTTCTCGCGCCGCTCGGCGACGTGATGAACGTGTGGGAGGGTGCGATCGACGGCGACTACCGGCCGATCACCCGCTCGACGCGTCGCGGCATTCCGGCTTTTCGCTGGGCGGCCAACGGCAGCCACATCCTCTACATCCAGGACGTCGACGGCGACGAGAACTATCACATCTACGCCGTCGATGTCGCCACCGGCGAGTCGCGCGACCTGACGCCGTTCGCGAACATCGCGGCGCGTCTCGGCGGCCTCAGCAAGGCGCATCCCGACACGATCGTCGCGCAGATCAATCGCGACAGTCCGGTGCTGCACGACGCCTATCGCATCGACGTTCGCACCGGCGAGCTCACGCTCGCCGCGAGGAACACCGGAGGCATCGTCGGTTTCACCGCCGATCGCGACCTGCGCGTCCGCGCGGCCATCCAGGTGCGCGCCGACGGCGGCAACGATCTGCTGGTGCGCGACACCGAGGAGTCCGACTGGAGGACGCTGCTGACCTGGAGCGCCGACGACGCGCTCGGCAGCTCGCCGGTCGCCTTCAGCCACGACGGCGCGTCGATCCTGTTGATGGACTCGAGCGACGCCAACGCCGGACGGCTCGTGCGCATGGAGATCGCGACAGGACGGCGCACCGTCGTCGCCGAGGATCCCACCTACGACGTGAGCGACCTGGTCATCCACCCGGATACCTACGAGGTCCAGCTCGTCGCCTTTCACCGCGCGCGCGTCGACTGGCTCGTGCTCGACGAGTCCGTGGCCGCCGACGTCGAGGCGATCGGACGGCTGCATCACGGTGACTTCGACATCACGAGTCGCGACGACGCCGACCGTCGATGGCTCGTCGCCTTCAGCACCGACGACGGCCCGATGACCTACTGGCTCTACGAGCGCGACACGCGCACCGGTCGGCTGCTGATGGAAAGCCGGCCCGAGCTGCGCGGCTACCGGTTCGGCGCGATGGAGCCCTTCGAGATCACCTCGCGCGACGGCCTGCCGCTGCGCGGCTACCTCACGTTCCCTCCCGACGCAGAGCGCCGCGATCTCCCGCTCGTCCTCGTCGTGCACGGGGGGCCGTGGACGCGCGATGTCTGGCGGTTCCACCCGGAGGCGCAGTGGCTGGCCAACCGTGGCTACATCTGCATGCAGGTGAACTACCGGGGATCGACCGGGTACGGCAAGAGCTTCCTCAACGCCGGCGATCGCGAATGGGGCGGTCGGATGCACGACGATCTCGTCGACGCCGTGGAGTGGGCGATCGCGCAGGGATGGGCAGATCGCGACCGCCTGGCGATCTACGGCGGATCGTACGGCGGCTACGCCGCGCTCATCGGAGCGACGTTCACGCCGGAGCTCTTCCGCTGCGCCGTGGCGATCGTCGGACCGAGCAACCTCGTGACGTTCATCCGCACGATCCCTCCGTACTGGACGCCGATGATCGAGACGTTCAACCGCCGCGTCGGCAATCCCGATACCGAGGAGGAGTTCCTGATGTCGCGCTCGCCGATCGCGCGCGTCGACCGCATCCGCATCCCGATGCTCATCGCTCACGGAGCGAACGATCCGCGCGTCAAGCAGTCCGAGTCCGAACAGATCGTCGAGACGATGCGCGCCAAGGGAATCGATCACCAGTACCTCCTGTTCCCCGACGAGGGTCACGGCTTCGCCCGTCCCGAGAACCGCATGACGTTCTATGCGACGGCGGAGCGATTCCTCGCCGAGCACCTCGGCGGACGCTACGAGAACGGAGCCGGAGAGCATGGATCGCCACGATAGCCGGCTGCAGCTTTCCACCGACGAGATGCGCGCGCTCGGCTACCGTGTCGTCGACATGGTAATCGAGCATCTGGAGACGCTCGGCGAGCGGCCCGTCTCCACCGTCGCGACGCGCGCCGAGCTCGACGCGACCATCGGCCGCGCGATCCCGAGCGCGCCGCGCGCGATCGCCGACGTGCTCGACGCCATCGAGCGCGACGTCATGGGGAACATCGCCCACGTCGACCACCCACGCTTCTTCGCCTACGTTCCGAGTCCCGGCAACTTCGTCGGCGCGATGGCCGAGGCCCTCGTCGCCGGTTTCAACGTCTTCGCGGGCGCCTGGCCGGTGGCCTCCGGCCCATCGTACGTCGAGCTGGCGGTCATCGACTGGCTCCGCGGCCTCTGCGGCCTGCCGACCGCCGCGGGCGGGGTGCTCGTCAGCGGAGGATCGACCGCGAACCTGACGGCGCTCATAGTCGCGCGCGATGGATTGAGCGAACATGAGCGCGAACGGGCGGTGATCTACTGCTCCGACCAGACGCACTCGTCGATCGCCCGCGCGCTCGACGTCATCGGACTGTCGGCGGAGCGCCGCCGCGTCGTGAGCAAGAGGCGCTTCGGCTCCGGTGCCGGCCCAGGCGCCGCCTCAGGCGCGGCTTCCGGCGACGGCGCGATCGACCTCGTCGAGCTCGCGCGTCTCATCGAGTCCGATCGCGCCGCGGGACTGCACCCGTGGTGGGTCGTCGCGAACGCCGGCTCGACGAGCATCGGCGCGTGCGACGACCTGTCGGGCCTTCACGACATCTGTCACCGTGACGGCGTGGCGATGTGGATGCACGTCGACGCGGCCTACGGCGGCGGCGCGCTTCTGAGCGCGCGCGGACGCGAGCGGCTCGCGGGCATCGAGCACGCCGACTCGGTCACGCTCGATCCGCACAAGTGGCTCTTTCAGCCATTCGACATCGGCTGCGTGCTCGTGCGCGACGCGGCGCTGCTGGAGCGAAGCTTCGAGAGCATCCCGGCGTACCTGCGCGACTCCTCGGGCACGGGCGAGGTCAACTTCCGCGATCGCGGCATCGAGCTGACGCGTCCGTTCAGGGCGCTGAAGCTGTGGATGACGCTGCAGATTTTTGGAACCGACGCGCTGTCCAGCGGCGTCGAGCGCGGGATGCACGCGGCGGCGCTCGCCGCCGACATCCTCGCGACGTCGCCGTGGTGGATCCTGGAGCCGACCGGCGGCGAATGGATCGGCATCGTCGTCTTCCGTCATGCGCAGCTCGCCGTGAGCTCCGGCTCGAGCGATGATTCGCACCGTCGGCTCGCCCGGCTACTGGTCGACGACGGCTACGCGATGCTCAGCACGACGGAGGTCGACGGCCGCGTCTGCCTGCGGCTGTGCACGATCAACGCGCGCACGAGCGACGACGACATCCGCAACACGATCACGCGGCTCGAGGAGCTGGCCGCGACGATCACTCCCTGATCCACGATGCAGATCTCAGCGAACATCGTCGACGTCGTCGCCGGCGAGATCTATCCCGGAACCGTGCGCGTCGACGGCGGCGTGATCACCGCGATCACGCGCGATGACGCGCGCTACGACACGTACCTGTTGCCGGGATTCGTCGACGCGCACGTGCACATCGAGAGCTCGATGCTCGTGCCGTCGGAGTTCGCTCGAATGGCGGTGGTGCACGGGACGGTGGCGACGGTGAGCGATCCGCACGAGATCGGCAACGTGCTCGGCGTCGCCGGCGTCGAGTACATGATCGACAACGGCGCCCGCGTGCCGTTCAAGTTCGCGTTCGGGGCGCCGTCGTGCGTGCCGGCGACTGAGTTCGAGACCGCCGGCGACGAGATCGGCGTCGACGGCGTGCGCGCGCTGCTGGCGCGTCCGGAGATCCGCTACCTCAGCGAGATGATGAACTACCCCGGCGTCATCGGCGGCGATCCGATGGTGCTCGCGAAGATCCGCGCGGCCCACGATGCCGGCAAGCCGGTCGACGGCCACGCTCCGGCGGTGCGCGGCGAAGCGCTGCGCGCCTACGCCGCGGCGGGCATCACCACCGACCACGAATCGTTCACGCTCGAGGAGGCGCGTGAGAAGGCGGAGCTCGGCATGAAGGTTCTGATCCGTGAAGGCTCGGCGGCGAAGAACTTCGACGCGCTCCTGCCGATGGTCTCGCAGCGACCGGAGCTCTGCATGTTCTGCAGCGACGACAAGCACCCGGACGATCTCGCCGAGGGGCACATCGACGCGCTCGTGCGCCGCGCGATCGCCGCGGGCGTCGAGCCGATGGTCGCGATCCGCTGCGCGACGCTCAATCCGGTGCGTCACTACGGCCTCGACGTCGGCCTGCTGCAGCCGGGCGATCCCGCCGACTTCATCGAGGTCGACAGCCTCGAGCGCCTGGCGACGCTGCGCACGGTCATCGACGGCGTGGTCGTCGCCGAGCGCGGCCGCACGCTCATCGAGCGCGTCGACGTTCCGATCGTCAATCGATTCGCGGCGCACCCGAAGCGGACCGAGGACTTCCGCGTCGCCGGCTCCGGCGCCATGCGGGTGATCGAGGCGATCGACGGCCAGCTCGTCACGCGCGCGCTCGTGCTCCCGAGCGGCAACGACGCGGACGGCGCCGCGGCGATCGAGTCCGACGTCGACCGCGACGTCCTCAAGATCGTCGTCGTCAATCGCTACCGCGACGCCGCGCCCGCGGTCGCATTCATCCGGGGCTTCGGCCTGCGTCGCGGCGCGATCGCCTCGTCGGTCGCGCACGACTCGCACAACATCATCGCCGTCGGCATCGACGACGCGGACATCTGCCGCGCCGTCAACACCGTGATCCACAACGAGGGCGGACTCGCCATCGCCGACGGCGATGTCGTCGAGGCGCTCCCGCTGCCGGTCGCGGGACTGATGAGCGCCGACGACGGTCAGACCGTCGCCGCACGCTACTCGCAGCTCGACCGCCGCGCACACGAGCTCGGCTCGCCGCTGCGCGCTCCCTTCATGACCCTTTCGTTCATGGCGCTCCTGGTGATCCCGAGCCTCAAGCTCAGCGATCGCGGGCTCTTCGACGGAGAGCGTTTTGCCTTCGTCGACCTTCTGACCGGTCCTACCGAACAATGAAAGCTACCCTGCTGCTCGCCCTGGCGCTTCCGGCGCTTCTTTCCTGCTCCACGACCAACACCGCCTATCGCCCCGCATGGGAGCGACGCACCGTCGACGCGAAGCTGCTGCGCGCCGGTGAGAGTCCGGTGCTGACGAATCTCCGGCAGCTCACCTTCGGCGGGGAGAACGCCGAGGGCTATCTCGGATTCGACGAGCGTCACTTCGTCTTCCAGCGCACGCTTCCGGAGAAGGGCGACGAGTGCGATCAGATCTATCGCTACGACATCGCGTCCGGCGAGACGCGACGGATCTCGAACGGCCGCGGGCGCACGACATGCGCGTACTTCCTTCCGGGCGATTCGCTGGTGCTCTACGCCTCGACACATCGCGCCTCGGCCGCCTGTCCGCCCGTGCCCGATCAGTCGAAGGGATACGTCTGGCCGATCTACGAGTCGTTCGACATCGTCGTCGCCGACACGAACGGCCGCGAGGTGCGCTGGCTCACCGACGGGCCGGGCTACGATGCCGAAGCGACCGTCTCGCCGACGGGCGATCGCATCGTCTTCACGTCCACGCGCAGCGGCGACCTCGAGCTGTACACGATGAACCTCGACGGCTCCGACGTGAAGCAACTGACGAACATGCCCGGCTACGATGGCGGCGCGTTCTTCTCGTGGGATGGAAAGAAGGTGGTCTTCCGCGCGAGCAGGCACAACGAGAAGGAGCTCGAGGCCTATCGCGGACTGCTCGCCGAGGGTCTCGTGCGGCCGTCGAGGATGGAGCTCTACGTCATCAACGCCGACGGGACCGGCATGCGCCAGATCACGAGCAACGGCGCGGCGAACTTTGCGCCCTTCTGGCATCCCGATGGGAAGCACATCATTTTCGCGAGCAACGTCAACGATCCGAAGGGACGCAACTTCGACCTCTACCTCATCCGCGAGGATGGCACGGGACTGAAGCAGTTGACCTTCGAGGAGACGTTCGACGGCTTCCCCATGTTCACGCGCGACGGCAAAGGACTGATCTTCGCGTCGAACCGCTTCGGCTCGAAGCAGGGAGAGACGAACCTCTTCCTGGCGGACTTCAAGCTCCCATAGCCGGCGACGCGACGGTATTCAATGCGAAGTGCTCCCGGAGGATCCGGGAGCACTTCGCGTCGCATCGACCATGAACGTCAGAACAGTGACCAGCGCTAGCGCACCGATGTGGCTCCCTCGGCCGGAGCCTCCACACCGAGCTTCCTGCGGAAGTACTCGAGCGTGCGCTGCAGTCCTTCGGCTCGCTGCACGTGTGGCTCCCACCCGAGGATCTCGGAGGCGCGCGTGATGTCGGGCCGACGTACCTTCGGGTCGTCGAGCGGCAGGTCCTTGAACTCAATGGGGCTGTCGGACCCGCTGATCTGCTTGATCTCGCGGGCGAGCTCGAGCATCGTGAGCTCGTTCGGATTGCCGATGTTGACGGGCTCGACCATCTCCGACATCAGCAGGCGGACGATGCCGTCCACCAGGTCGTCGACGTAGCAGACCGAGCGGGTCTGGCTCCCGTCGCCGAAGACCGTCAGCGGCTGATTGGTGAGCGCCTGCGACATGAACGCGGGGATGGCGCGGCCGTCGTTGATGCGCATCCGCGGGCCGTAGGTGTTGAAGATGCGGACGATGCGGGTTTCGACGCCGTGGTAGCGATGGTACGCCATCGTGATTGCCTCGGCGAAGCGCTTGGCCTCGTCGTAGACGCCGCGCACGCCGATCGGATTGACGTTGCCCCAGTACTCCTCGGCCTGCGGGTGGATCAACGGATCGCCGTAGACTTCCGAGGTCGACGCCAGAAGGAACCGCGCCCCCTTTGCCTTGGCGAGTCCGAGCGCCTTGTGCGTTCCGAGCGAGCCGACCTTGAGCGTCTGGATCGGATACTGCAGGTAATCGATCGGCGAGGCCGGGCTGGCGAAGTGCAGGACGTAGTCGATGTCACCGTCGACGAAGATGTAGTTGGTGACGTCGTACTGCACGAACGAGAAGCTCGGGTTGCCGAGCAGGTGCGCGATGTTCTCGGCCGATCCGGTGATCAGGTTGTCGATGCAGATGACCTGGTGCCCCTCGTGGAGCAGTCTCTCGCACAGATGAGAGCCGAGAAATCCGGCACCGCCGGTGATGAGCGAACGTGGCATAGAGGATTATTCGATGGTTGATCAGGACAAAGGTAGACCGGAAGAGCGTGAATTGACAACCGGCGACAGCGTTGAGCAGTATTGCATCGCGTGCGGCACGTCGCGCACGCACGTGCTCGAGGCGCTGGCGATGGCGCCGGACGATCCCGCGTACGTCGGGCATCGCATCGCCGCGTGCACGTCGTGCGGGCTGCGCAGCAGCTTCCCGATGCCGACGCGCGAGGAGCTCCGCACGTGGTATCGCGACGGCCGGGGCGTTCCCGAGGACACGCGCGAGGCGACCGGCCCGCGTGCCGTCTGGCACCGCACGCACGACCGCTACATGGTGAACCTCGTCGAGAAGTTCGCACCAAACGGCGTGCTCGTCGACGTCGGCGCCGGCAGCGGACGCTTCGTCCGCGCCGCGCGCGAGCTCGGCCGCTGGACGATCATCGCCACCGAGCTGGCCGAGAGCTCGGTCGACACGCTGCGCCGCGAAGGCTTCGACGCGCGGCTCGGCAACCTCGACGAGGTCGGCATCGCCGACGCCAGCGTCGACGTCGTCTGGGCGTCGCACGTTATGGAACATCTGCCCGACGTCGAGGGATTCCTCGCGAGCGTTCGGCGCGTGCTCAAGCCCGGCGGTCACATCGCGGCGCTCGTGCCGTCGGAGGAATCGCTGCGTGCCCGGCTGAAGCTCTCGAGCTGGCACTTCGTCAATCCGCCCGGCCACGTCTGGGCGTTTCGTCCCTCGACGTTGCGCATGATCCTTCAACGCAACGGATTCGACGTCATGCTCACGCGTGAGATCCACGTGGTCTGCGAGATGGCCTGCATCGCGCGCCTGCGACCCGGCGCATGACATCGGCCGCCGTTACGCACGGCGGGTCATCGACCTCTCTCACAGCGCGATCCGCATCCGATGCGGGTCGCGCTTTCTGCGTTCGGGGGGCCTGCTGTCGACTCTCCGAGGATTCTCCCGATGAGACCATCAGGGCGAATTCCGCCCGAATGGCATGGAAAGTGAACTCCCGGCCACAGTGTTCGTTGGCAGACATCCCGAGCTGAACGACAGACAGCAGTGGCTCGATCTCATGACATCGATCCCGACGCCGTCGATGAGTCGCGACGCCCGGCACGAGGTGGTCGAGGACGGCGCAGGAAGTCGTCGAGGCGCCCTCTGAGACGCGCCGAATGCCGGCGGCTGGCACGGCGATTGCGTAAGGGCCCACCGAAGCGGTTACACATCGCCAGAAGCGATCAACACGCTATGGTTTCAGTCGCGGCCGAGTCCGGCGCGCAGATGAGATGGTGTCAACTGAACTGGATAAAAACTTACCCTCATCCGTTCATTAGTCTAGTGGAGAAAGAGCCATGCGTTTCATGAGACTCGCAATCGTCGCAGCGGCGTTTACTATGATTATGGCGGTTCCGTCGACCGGCCAGCCGGTCGTCGACAAGAACCGTTCATTCTTCAGCCCGGACCAGCAGTTGGGCTTCGGCTTCAACAACCGTGGCCTTCACGTCCAGTACGCCATGGGCCCCGCGTTCCATCTGGGACTCAACCTTGCGCTCGATTTCAACAAGGATTCGGCGCGCTCGGACACGTACTTCGACTTCGGTCCGTACGCACGCTTCCTTTTCTCGGGTGATGTGATCAAGCCGTTCGTGCAGCTCAGCCTCGGCCTCGTTCAGCCGAACACCGGATCGTTCCGGATGTCGCGGACGCCGGGCGCGGGCAACGACTCGACGACGGTCACACTTCCGGACCCGCAGATTCGCGCCTACCTCGGCTTCGGTGGCGAGCACTTCTTCAACCAGAACGTCGGCATCTACGGTCACGTGACGATGCTCGACGCCAAGCTCGCCGGCCAGCACGAGGAGTGGGATCCCGTCGGCAACCAGGTCCGCCGCGTCAGTGACACGCAGTTCAGCATCGGACTGCTCGGCGCCACGGCCGGTGTGGAGTTCTTCTTCTAAACCGGCCGCACGCCGGTTCGGCAGTACGTCAACGTCCCGGCGATCGCTTCCGATCGTCGGGACGTTTCGTTCACGGCGTCATCGACGCCCGGGCCGCACGCGCACTCCTCGCGCGGTCGCGACCGCAGTCAGCACGAATCAGTCAAGTGGGTGGAAGTCATGGACCTTCGTTTCCGTCGTGCCGTCATCATCCTCGTCGTTCTCGTCTCGGCCGCGGCCTCCGCGGGCGCACAGGCGATCATCGACAAGAACCGCTCGCCGATGTCACCCGATCAGCAGTTCGGCATCGGCGTCAACAACGCCGGACTGCACATCCAGTACGCGATGGGACCCGCATTCCATCTTGGTCTGAATCTCAACCTCGACGTCAACAAGCTCGACGAGTCGAAGCCGGAGATCTATCATTTCGGCCCGTACGCGAAGTTCCTGTTCTCGGGTGGTATCGTCACGCCATACGCTCTCGCCGCGGTCGGCGTGCTCAAGCCCGGCACCGGCAACCTCGGCGTCGCCGGCCGCAAGGGAATGGCCGACAGCGTTTTCGCCAACCTGCCCGACACCGAGCTCAGCCTGAAGCTCGCAGCCGGTGCGGAGCACTTCTTCAGCCAGAACGTCGGCGTCTACGGTCACGTCAACCTCATGCACTTCGTCGTGCATCCGACGCCGAACACGTTCGACCTCGGACTGCTGGGCGCGGTCTTCGGCATGGAGTTCTTCTTCTGAGTCGCGGAGGCAACGTCAGCTTCCGTGGATTCTCCGCCAGCGCGCGCACAGGTCGCGTGCTGCGAGGCCCCACGTCGGGTAGCGAAACTCGAATCCCGCCTCGAGCAGACGGCCCGGCACGACGCGCCGGCTCTTGAGCACGAGCTCGCTCTCGGTGCGCATCAGCCACGTCCCGATCATCACCATCCACTCGGTCGCCGGCAGTCCCAGCCGCGCTCCCCACGCCTCGCGCAGCTCGCGCATGAACTCCCGATACGGCAGCGGACCCGGCGCCGCGAGGTTGACCACGCCGTCGATCTCGCGATGCTCGACGAGCCACCGCACCGCGCGGACGAAGTCTTCGTCGTGAATCCACGAGACGTACTGTCGCCCGTCGCCGACCGGACCGCCGAGACCGAAGCGAACCAGGCCCAGGAGCGTCGCGAAGATGCCGCCGCGATCCGGGCTCATCGTCATCGCCGAGCGCATCGTGACGCGGCGCGTGCCGGGCGTCGCGGCCTCGGCGGCCGCGGCCTCCCACGCCAGTGCAACGTCGATGCTGAAGCGCCATGACGCCGGAGAGTCCGGCTCGAGGCCGCCGATGATGCCGGTCGTCTCGTCGTTGGACGCGTCGTGGCGATGGGCGTAGATCGTGGCGGTGCTCGCCTGCAGCCACGTGTGCGGCGGATGCGCCGCGCGCGCGATCGCTCGAGCGATCGCGCGGGTCGAGTCGACGCGCGAGCTCATGATCGCGCGCCGGTTCTCGTGCGTGTACCGGCAGTTGACGCTGCGCCCCGCAAGGTTGATCACCACGTCGGCGCCGTCGATCTCACGCATCCACTCGCCGTCGCCCTCGCCATCCCAGCGGACGACTCGTGCGGCCGAGCCGCGGTCCGCGCGGCTCAATACCACCACCTCGTCGCCGGCGTCGAGCAGAGCTCGCGTGAGCAGTGTTCCGATCTGACCGGAGCCTCCGGCAATCACGACCTTCATTCCTGCACCTCGAATGGTTCACGAGAGCGCGACGGCGCTCCCGGACGCAATCTCGGGTGCAGCGCGCTTCTCGTGAAGCACGCGGGCGCGCCAGTCGCGCACCCGGGTGCGTCGTCGTGTGCGTGTCACCGGCGTGGCGCGCGTCGTCGGGAGCTTCTCACTCGGCGTCCTCACCCGCCGGATCCCAGAAGTGCCGGGCCATATCGACGGCATCGCCGACGAAGGTGATCTCCTCGGATTCGAGCATCTCGCGCATGAGTGTCGGTGTTGCGAAGTGCATGCGTCCGGAGAGCTCGCCGAGGCGGTTGACGACGCGATGGCACGGGATCGACATGTCGTCAGCGACGGAGTTGAGGGCGTAGCCGACCATGCGCGACGAGCGGCCGATGCCGATCACGCGCGCGATCGCGCCATAGGTCGTCACGCGTCCGACGGGGATCATCCTGACGATGTCGTAGATGCGCTCGTAAAGGTCGCTCACGGGTGGGATGGTTGAGGAAGTGAAGGGAAAGCGTCGATTCCGGCCAGAAATGCAATTACTACCTGTCACGTGGCCGCCATGAAAGTACGCTATGTTTGCCGCCAAGGGTCTGCGCGCCATCGTCCATGTGGCCTCCACAGACCGGGTATCAACAACAGAGGAATCATCGAATGAAGTCCAGACTCCTATCGATTGCCGCGGTCGCCGTCATGATGATCGTCGGTGCCGGATCGGCTCTCGCCCAGGGCAGCGTCGCACCGAACCAGCAGTTCGGCATCGGCATCAACACGGGTGGCATCCAGTTGCAGTACGCGCTCTCGCCCGGTCTGCAGATTGGTCTGACGACGACCATCGCAGCGGCGTCGCAGGACTCGATCTCGGCCACCGGCTACGGCCTCGCGCCGTACGTCCGGTTCCTTCTCGAAGGCAAGGTCAACCCGTACTTCGAGGCCGGCTTCCAGTACGCGAAGCTCTCGAGCGACAACTTCCTCGTCGAGGGCGTCTCGACGTCGACGATCTTCGTGGCCTTCGGTCTCGAGTATTTCATCAATCCCAACGTCGGCCTCTTCGCCCACGGCTCGCTGTTCAACTTCCAGCTCGGCCGTGACATCGAGGTGGGCACGACCACCGTCGAGGAGCCCTCGGTCGTCGCCTTCGGCTTCTTCTCGCCGGTGGCAGGTCTCGAGTGGTACTTCGACCGCTGATCGCAGAGTGGCGCCGTGCCGGCGCCGATGAACACACGCGGCCCGTGGAGAACCCACGGGCCGTCGTCGTACAGGACGTCGACGCAGTCAGGACGATGCTTCCGCCGGGGAGCGTGCTGCCGCGACCTCGTATATTGGTCCGATGCGCGCACTCGGAATCGATTATGGCACCGTCAAGGTCGGTCTCGCTCTCTCCGACGAGCTGAAGATGCTCGCCACTCCCTACAAGGTGGTGCCATCGAACGCCGATCTCGCCGACGAGATCGCGCGCGTCGTCCAGGAGAACAACGTCGACACGATCGTCATGGGCATGCCCTACTACGACGGCGCCGAGACGCAGACGACCGCGAAGGTGCGCGCGTTCACCGAGCGACTGCGCACGATGGTGTCCGTCCCGATCTACTTCTGGGATGAATCCTTCAGCACCCGGTTCGCGCGCAGCCGCATGGTCGACGCGGGCGTCAGGAAGAAGCGACGCACCGCGCGCGGCACGACCGATACCTGGGCGGCCGCGATCATCCTGCAGGAGTTCCTCGACAACGGCGGCGCCGAGCCGCCCGATCCGACCTCGCCGGCGGTCACGCCCGATCCGTTCCTGTAGACGCCCTCCGGCAGCGGACCCGGCCACAGACTGTTGCCCGGCCTGCCTTTCGATGCGGCCCACTGCCGGTGTAGATTGACCACGCTTTGCAGCTTTCACAGCATATCGGGAAGGCGGTCTGGTCGACTGCCGACAAGATGCTCTATGTCCTTCTGGGCGTGGCCTTCGTGCTTCCCCAGAAGATGATCGGCGCGAGGAACTACGGGATCTTCGTCTCCGCCCAGACGATCCTCACGGCGATCTACATGCTCAGCGACGGACTCGCGCTGCAGTCGATGGTGACCTTCGGCGCCGAGCCGCGCCGTCGCGCCGAGGCGATGACCATCGCCGCGATGACGCACACGCTGTTCGTCGGAGCCTGCACGCTGATCGTGTATCTCGGACGCCACGCACTTGCGGCGTTTTTCGGCGAGCCGGAGCTCGCCGGCGCGCTCGCACTGTTCCCGCTGGTCTCGCTCGGCTTTCTTCTGCGCAACTACTGCCTGAAAGTCCTGCAGCTCGACATCGACATTCGCGCGATGTTCCTCATCGACGCCGCATGGGTCGGCTCGACGCTCCTGCTGTTCGCGATCGGATGGGCCGGGCGCACGCTCGCGACGGCCGAGGACATGATGATCATCAGCGCGCTGTCCTCCGGCGCCTCGTCGCTGATGGGACTGGTGCTGTGTCGCCGTCGCATCGTCCTCGCACGTCACATCGACGGCGAGCGCCTGCGACAGACCGCGCGCTTCGCCGTCGCGCAGTGCGCCGCGGCCGCGACGCTCGTGCTGCAGACGCAGGGCGACGTGCTCGTGCTGATGCGCTTCGCCAGTGCGGCGAGCGTCGGCAATTACGACGTCGCCAAGAAGTTCTTCCGCGCCTTCGAGGCCCTGCGTGACGCCGGTTCGATGTTCGTCTATCCGGCGGTCGCGCGACTGCGGGCCCAGGCGCGCATGAGCGAGATGGTGCTGATGGTCGAGAAGATGATCGGCTTCACGCTCGTCGTCGTCGTGCCGATCGTCCTGCTGGTGTGGATCGCGCCGATCGAGATCCTGTTCCGCGCGATCTACCGGACGCAGTATGTCGAGGCGCCGCACCTGTTCAGGCTGCTCTCGATCGCTGCCCTCGCGATCCCGTTCGCTCTGAACCTCAACGTGCTGACCGGACTCGGCGAGTCGCGCGCGGGCTTCCGCTCGACGCTGCTGTCGGCCGTCACGTTCTTCGTCGTCGCGCTCGCGCTCGTGCCGCTCTTCGATACCTCGGGCGCAGCGCTGGCGATCGTCGCGAGCTACTTCGCACTCGGCATCACCTCGACGGTCGCGGTGCACAACCGCGTGCCGTTCAGCCTCGCGAGCGCGCTCGGCCGCTGGCGCGACGCCTTCGAGTACGCGCTGCGCTTCTGGCGCAGCCGCCGTCGCACCGACGGCGACGGCCCAGTGGATGACGCTCCGCTCGACGATGCGCCGCTCGACGACGCGCCGCTCGATGATGCACGATCGACATCGATCGGCAATCCCCAATCCGAACTCCGCAACCCGCAACGATAGATGCGACAGGCAATCCAGTATCAGAAGACCGGCGAGCTCTCGGTCAAGGAGCTCCCGGCCCCGACGGTCCGTCCCGGCATGGTCGTCGTGCGCACGCACGCCTCGCTGATCTCCGCCGGCACCGAGCGCACCTCCGTGTCGACCGCGCAGGCGTCGATGCTCGAGAAGGCGCGCACGCGTCCGGACCTCGTCAAGCAGGTCGTCGACATGGCGCGACGCGAAGGCGTCGTCAACACGATCGAGAAGGTCCGTTCGCGACTCGACAGCTACAAGGCGCTCGGTTACTCGGCCGCGGGCGTCGTCGTCGAGTCAGGCGTGGACGGCTTCGCTCCGGGCGATCGGGTCGCCTGCGCCGGCGCGGGCTACGCGTCGCACGCGGAGATCATAAGTGTGCCGCGCAATCTCGTCGTGCGCATCCCCGACGGTGTGAGCTTCGACGAGGCGGCGTTCACGACGCTCGGCGCCATCGCGCTGCAGGGTGTGCGCCAGTCGCGCGTCGTGCTCGGCGAGTCGGTCGCGGTCATCGGACTCGGACTGCTCGGGCAGCTCACCGTGCAGCTCCTGAAAGCCGCCGGCTGCCGCGTCATCGGCCTGGACATCAACGAGGGACAGTTCGCGCTCGCGCGCGAGTTCGGCGCCGACGAGGTGACGACCAGCGATCGCGGCGCCGCCGGCGCGATCGAGACGTTCACGCGAGGCCTCGGCGCCGACGCCGTGATCATCACCGCGAGCACCGGCTCGAACGGTCCGCTCGAGCTCGCCATCCAGGCCGCGCGCAAGAAAGGGCGCGTCGTCATCGTCGGCGCGATCGGCATGGAGATGCAGCGCTCTCCGTTCTACGAGAAGGAGCTCGAGATCACGATCGCCTGCAGCTACGGTCCGGGACGTTACGACCCGAGCTACGAGGAGGAAGGTCACGACTACCCCGCGGCGTACGTGCGTTGGACCGAGGGAAGGAACATGGAGGCGGTGCTCGACCTCATCGCGGCAGGACGGCTCAACGTCGCGCGGATGATCACGCACCGCTTCGACATCGCCGACGCGGAGAAGGCCTACGACCTGATCACGGGCAAGGTGAAGGAGCCGTACTTCGGCATCGTGCTGCAGTATCCCGATCGCGGCGACGCCGCGCTCGCGCGCTCGGTGCGGGTCACGAAGTCGACGGCCACCAACGGCGCGCTCGCGGTCGGCTTCATCGGCGCGGGCAACTTCGCGCAGGGCTTCCTGCTGCCGCCGGTCAAGCGCTCCGGCGCGCGGCTGGTTGCGGTCAGCACGTCGACCGCCGTCAACGCGCGCTCGGTCGCCGAGAAGTTCGGCTTCGAGGACGCCTCGACCGACAACGAGGCGATCATCGCGCACCCGGAGATCGACGCGGTCTTCATCGCGACGCGCCACGACACGCACGGCCGCTTCGTCGACGAGGCGCTCGCCGCCGGCAAGCAGGTGTTCGTCGAGAAGCCGCTGGCGATCAACCGCGGGGAGCTCGAGAGGATTCTCGAGACGGCGTCGACGAAGGGCGATCGGGTGATGGTGGGATTCAACCGGCGATTCTCTGAGTCGCTGCTGGCGATGAAGAGGCACTTCTCCGACGTGCGCGAGCCGCTGGTGATGCTCTACCGCGTCAACGCGGGATTCCTCAAGCCCGAGTTCTGGACACAGGCCGAGTCGCAGGGCGGCCGCATCGTCGGCGAGGCGTGTCACTTCATCGACTGCATGCAGTTCATGACCGGAGCGCGGCCGACGAGCGTCTACGCCGCTGCCATCGGCTCGCAGAACTCGCAGGTGAAGAACGCCGACTCGGTCTCGATCACGATCCGCTTCGACGACGGCTCGGTCGGCACCGTGCACTATCTCGCCAACGGCGACGCGTCGGTTCCGAAGGAGTACTTCGAGGTCTTCGGCGGCAATCGCACGGCGATCATGGAGAACTTCTCGCGCGTCACGCTCTCACGCGATCGCAAGCGCAAGGAGCTCAAGCTCAACGGCGACAAGGGACACGCGGCCGAAGTCGCGCAAACGCTCGAGGCGATGAAGACCGGCGGCCCGATGCCCATCGGCTTTCAGAGTCTCGTCGACACCACCGTGGTGACGTTCGCGGCGATGGAGTCGCTCGTCTCCGGCGGCGTCGTCACGATGTAGCGTCCGCGGGCGGCGCTGGCGCTTCGAGTCGTCGCGCCTCGCGACGCTGCAGCAGGCTCTCGACGAACATCCCGAGCATCGCCAGGAAGAACGGGTCGACGGTGAATCGGTAGCGGCTGTTCTCGGCAAGCGAGAGCGCGTTGCCGACGAGCGTCACGAGTGCGATCGTCATCAACATGTACAGCAGCGTCGCGGCCTCGGCCGCCTCGACGCCGCGCGCCCGACGCTGGCGCAGCGCCCGCCGCGCCGCCCAGACGAACAGCAGCGGATAGCCGACGAGCATGAGGAGCCCGGCGCTGAGGAGGTGCTCGACGCGCGAGCGCATCGAGCCCGGCGTCGAGGTCAGTCCCCACACCGCATCGTAGAGCACCTGACCGTACACGACGTGATTGTAGATGCGATCGATGGTCTCGATCCGCTCGCGGTTCTCGTTGAACGACCACACCTTCGACGTCGGGTAGAAGTACGCGACCGTCGCCTTCGCGTAGGACATCGGGAAGACCCCGGGTCGCTCGCGCATGATCACCAGCCCATCCCTGAACAGATGTCGTGAGAGCTCGATGTACGCGAGGTGATTCGTGTTGGCGTATCCCGTCGACTTGCGCACCTCGTCGAGCGCGGGGATGCCCGTCTCCGGCGGCAGGCGATAGCCGAGACGCACGAACGTGTCGAGGTCGCTCAGCGGGAACTCCGTCAGCGAGTAGCGGCTGATCAGTCCCCGCGCCGCCATCTCTTCGCGCTCGGGCATCGGCACCATGCGCGTCACCGGGGAGTGCAGATTCGCTCCGAGCCAGCTGCTGCCGAAGAAGCCGTCGAAGATCACGAGGTTCTTCACGTAGATCCCGAGGGCGAGCGCCATCGGCAGGGCGGCGACCGCGAGCGTGCGCTTCCAGGTCGATCGATGCAGCAGAAGCAGCAGCGCGAGCACGGCGACGAGCCAGACGGGATGGAACAGGCTGCGGATCGCGACGATCGCCGCGAGCAGACCGAAGAGGACGAGGCCGTCGCCGACGCGGTGGCGCGCCACGAAGCGGTGCAGCGCAACGGCGGAGAGCACGAGCAGCAGCGTCAGCGGGTAATCGTAGAAGAGCTGGTTCTCGAGGACGATCGCCGAGGGGCTGGCAACGAAGAGGATCGTCACGGCGACGGTGAGTCGCGGGCGGACGCCGAGCGCGATCATCAACCGCACCATCCCGAGCGCCAGCAGCAGGCCGAAGAGCAGGAACGCGACGTGGAACGCGGCGTCGGCATTCGCCCCGAACGCCTTGAGCATCAGGCCGCAGAAGAGATTGAACATCGGTGGCTGCCCGTGCAGATACAGCAGGCTCTGCGCCAGGTGATCGCGCAGCAGCGCCGGGTCGAGCACCTGCAGGAACGATCGCAGCGGCTCGGCGTCGAAGCGAACGCCGAGGATCCAGTAGACGATGCGCGAGACGACGAACGCCGCGGCGACGATGGAGGCGGCAGGGACGACGAAGGCGGCGGCGACGGCCGACGCGCGGGCAGAGGGGCGACGAGTGGGCATGATCGCGGGGGACGCGAAAGTGCGTCGTCCGTCCGACCCGGGACACCGGGCAGGAGGCAAACGCGAAGGGCCGTCGCGATGCTTCGCGACGGCCCGGCAAGATACCTCGGAACCGGTTCGACCGGTGCCGATGGCGGCGCGGTCGACTAGGTCGTCTTCGCGCGCACTGCCTTCGTCGAGAGCTCGCGCAGATAATACAGCTTCGCGCGACGGACGCGGCCCTCGCGCACGATGCGCATGCTCTGGATGATCGGCGAGTGGATCGGGAAGATGCGCTCGACGCCGACACCGTTGCTGATCTTGCGCACGGTGAAGGTCTCCGAGATGCCCGAGCCGCGACGTGCGATCACGATGCCCTCGAAGTTCTGGACGCGCTCCTTCTCACCCTCGATCACGCGAACGGCGATGTTGACGACATCACCGGGGCGGAACGACGGAAGCTGGACGTCCGTGTCGTTGTTCTTGGCCCGGCGGATGCCGGCCGTCTGGGCGATCATCTCTTCAGTGAGAGCTTCGATCTCTTTCATGGTACACCTCCGCTGCCACGACCTCGAGAGCGATGAGCCCTGCGACGCGCGTGGGTCGGTTTGTTGACAGGTTTATTTCAATCGTTGCTGTTCTCGTTTCGCTTGCTCGCGGGCTGCTCGTCGTCGAGCAGATCGGGCCGTCGCTCTCGCGTGCGCCGCAGCGCCTGGTCGTGGCGCCACTCGGCGATCCGGCGGTGGTTGCCCGAAAGCAGAACCTCCGGCACCGCCATCCCGCGGAACTCCGCCGGCTTCGTGTAGTGCGGCGGATCGAGCAGTCCATCCTGGAACGAATCTCCGAGCGAGCTCTCGGCGTCGCCGATCGATCCCGGCAGCAGCCGGACAATCGCGTCGGTGAGCACCAGAGCCGGAAGCTCGCCTCCGGTGAGCACGTAGTCGCCGATCGAGATCTCGCGCGTGACGAGCGTCTCGCGGACTCGCTCGTCGACCCCCTTGTAGTGGCCGCAGAGCAGCATCAGATTCCGCGACATCGACAGCCGGTTGGCCATCCGCTGATCGAGCCGCTCGCCGTCGGGCGAGAGGAAGATCACCTCGTCGTACGCGCGCTCGCCGGTGAGCTTCTCGACACAGGCGAAGATCGGCTCGGCCCGCAGGATCATCCCGGCACCACCCCCGAAGGGAGAGTCGTCGACCTGCTTGTACTGTCCGAGTCCGTAGTCGTGCAGGTTGTGCACGTGGATCTCGACCAGCCCTGCCTCGCGCGAGCGCTTGATGATCGACGCATCGAGCACGCTGGCGAACGTCTGCGGGACGACGCTCAGAATGTCGATGCGCAGCAGCGGCTCGGCCGCCGCCTCAGCCGTCGGTGCCGGATCCTCCGTCGTCGCCGGGTCGCTCATCTGATTCGTCGGACTCCTCGTCGACCATCCCGGGGATCGGGCGGACGACGACCATGTGCTCGTCGGTTCGGATCTCGCGGATGAACTCGTCGACCGCCGGGAGCATCCATTCGCGCTCGCCCGCGGTCACCTCCCAGACATACTGGGCCCGTGTTCCGAGAATCCCCGTGATCGACCCGAGATCCCTGCCCCCCTCGTCCTGCACGGCATAACCGATCAGACGGCTGTCGGAGTAGGGATCGTCGAAGCGCAGGACGTCCGGATCGAGCCAGAGCGCCCGGTCGGTGAGAGCGTCGGCGGCATCACGCGTCGTGACGCCGTCGAAGTAGCAGATCAGTGAGCCGGAATGCTCCTCGCAGCGGACGAGTCGTCGCGCCTCGACGAACGATTCGGAGAAGCCGAGCCAGGCGTCACAGGGCGTCGCGACCGACGGCACCGCGATCGAATCGAGTGCGCATCGAACGCCTCCCAGAAGCCCGAAGCTCCGGGTGAGCACGCCGAGTCGTTGACGGTCCTTCGCCGACATGGCCACCCTCATTGATCTGCGGGCGGATTACCCTGCGCTCTCCTCGCTGGCCGGCGCGCTCTCTGCGGCCGGTGCCTCCTCTGCAGCTGCCTCGGCGGCCGGAGCCTCCTCGACGGCGGGAGCGGTCTCGACCGGAGCCTCCTCGACAGGAGCGGCCTCGGCGGCGGGAGCGGTCTCGACCGGAGCGGTCTCGGCGACCGGGGTCTCGGCGACGGGTACGGGCTTGGTCGGCTTCGCGTTGGCCTTGGCGGCGTGGCGGGCGCGGCGTGCGTTGCGGTGCGCCTCGACGGCGGCGCTGATCTCTTCGGCGCTCTTGCCCTTGTAGCCCATGGCGATCTCGAGCATCACGCCCTCGTGGCTCAGCAGCGCGCGGACGGTGTCGGTGGGCTGGGCGCCCTGGCGGAGCCAGTGCAGGACGCGGGCACGATCGAGGATCGTGACAGTCGCATCGGCAAGCAGGGGATTGTACTGACCGACGCGCTCGATGAAGCGCCCATCACGGGGCGAGCGGCTGTCGGTCGCAACGATGTCGTAGATCGGACGTGCTTTGCGTCCCCGTCTCTTCAGGCGAAGCTTGACCATGGGTCGAACCGAGTAGTTGAGTGTGTTTGGGTACCGAGTCTCCTGCGAAGTTCACCAGTTGGCACGGTGGCCAGTCGGCGCCGTGGCGCCAGTTGTCACGATGGCCGTGTGCGAGCTGATGAGTGTCAGAGGATTAACCGAGAATACCTGTCTGGACGTGCGACCTTCGCAACGCCCTCCGTCATCGACGCATGCCCGGCAGACCCATCCCGCGGGCGAGCTGGGCGCGCATGTTGCCGCCCTTGCCGCTGGTGAGCTGCCGCATCATCTTGCGCATCTCGTCGAATTGCTTCAGGAGGCGATTGACCTCCTCGACTTTCGTTCCGCTGCCTGCTGCGATGCGCCGGCGGCGGCTTCCGTTGATGATCTCCGGCTTGCTGCGCTCCTGCTTCGTCATCGACGTGAGGATCGCCTCGAGCCGCGACATCGCCTTCTCGTCGACATCCACACCCTTGAGCGCGCGATCCATGCCCGGGAGCATGCCGAGGAGATCGCGGATCGATCCCATCTGCTTGATCTGCAGCAACTGCTGGTGGAAGTCGTCGAGGGTGAACTGGTTGCGGCGGAACTTCTGCTCGAGCTTCTTGGCCTCCTCCTCGTCGAACTGCGTCTGCGCCTTCTCGACGAGCGACACGATGTCGCCCATGCCGAGGATGCGCGAGGCCATGCGATCGGGATAGAACGGCTCGAGCGCGTCCATCTTCTCGCCGGTGCCGACAAACTTGATCGGCTTCTGGACGATCGAGCGGATCGACAGCGCCGCGCCGCCGCGGGTGTCGCCGTCGAGCTTCGTCAGGATCACGCCGTCGAAGTCGAGGCGCTCGTTGAAGGCCTTCGCGGTCGTGACCGCGTCCTGACCGATCATCGCGTCGACGACGAACAGGATCTCGTCCGGTCGCGTGCGGTCCTTGATCCGCGCGACCTCGGTCATCATCTCCTCGTCGATCGTCAGACGACCGGCCGTATCGATGATCACGACGTTGCGCCCGGTGCGCTTGGCCTCGACGAGCGCGCGTTCGGCGATCGTCACCGGACTCTCGCCCGGCAGCGTGAAGACCGGCACGCCGATCTGCTCGCCGAGCGTCTGAAGCTGGTCGATCGCGGCAGGCCGGTACGTGTCGGCCGCGACGAGCATCGGCTGGCGGCCCTTCGACTTCAGGTGCGCCGCGAGCTTCGCCGAGTGAGTCGTCTTTCCCGAGCCCTGCAGGCCGCACATCATGATGATGGTCGGTCCGGCCGGAGCCATCTTCAGCTCCGCGAACGTGCTGCCCATGAGCGAGACGAGCTCGTCATAGATGATCTTGACCATCATCTGGCCCGGGGTCACCGAGCCGAGCACGTTCTGTCCGAGGGCCTTTTCCTTGACGTCTTCGACGAATGTCTTGACGATCTGGAAGTTCACGTCGGCATCGAGCAGCGCACGCCGGACCTCGCGCAGGGCCTCGGAGACGTTCTCCTCGGACAGGCGGGCCTCGCCGCTGATGCGGCGTATGGCTTCGTCGAGCTTGGCGCTGAGATTCTCGAACATAGATGAAGTACCGACGGAAATAGCAAAGGACCACAAAACTAGCCGTCGATGCCCTGCCATGCAAAGGAAAACCCGGCCGCGGCCGGGCTCCGACACACTGACACACGAATTCCGGAGCCCGCCGTCGGCGGCTGGCTCCGCTAGTCCTTTCTGACCGGCGGATGCGGCGAGAGCACCTCGAACACGAGCCGCCAGCCGGCCGTCTCGTTGCGCCACACGTGAATGTAGTTGCCCGTCTCCGGTCCATGAGGCGCGCCGTCGTCGCCGATCCCGGGCCAGTAGCCTCCCCACGTATACGCGAAATCCTGGTAATTCGAGACTCCAACGCCGGCGGGGGCATAGGTGACGCCGCCCGGGTTGGTCATCAGCAGCGCCTCGACGGAGCTCCGTCCGGAGATCGGGAGCCTCCCCTGTCGAAGGAACCGGGCGTCGTCGCTGACCGAGCCGAGGAACCGCGTGACGCCCTCGACCCGTCCGGCCGCGATCGAGAGGTCGCGATCGAGCCGGCGAAGCTCGTCCTGCAGGCTCGCGCGCTCGTCGCGGCCTTCCGACTCGAGCTCGATCGACGCGGTGCCCGGCGGAAGGTCGACCGTGACGCTGGAGATCACAACCTGCGCCGGCGTCGCAACCGTCTGTGGCTCGGGCACCGGCATCGGACGACCGAGGCCGACGCCATGGTCGATCACGGCGCGCCAGACGCCGTCGGCGTCGCGCCTCCAGACCGTCGCGTAGTGGCCGGCGGCGACCACCGAATCAGCCTCACCGGGGCGATACGTCCAGGGTCCCGTCGTGAAGCCGAGATCGTTCGACGTGGCGACGGCGGCGAACGCCGGCTCCCACTCGAGCAGTCCCGGCTGCGCCTGCTGCGCGTGCAGGAACTCGAGCGCGTTGACCGGACCGGGGCGAAAGAGGACGCCGTCGGCGGCGAAGTGCCGGATGAACCCGTCGCGGACGCCGTGCGCGGCGACGTCGGCGCGGAACGCGCGCTCGGCGGCGACGATCGAGGCGATCGCTGCCGAATCGCTCATGTTCATGATGGAATCGGGCTTCGTGGAGGGAGCCTTTGTCCGATTGGACTGGGCGATCGCCGGCAGCGCCGCCGCGAAGGCGAGGCCGAGTACGAGCGGGGTGACGCGGGAGAAGAGAGCGATCATGGGTCTGAGGTTGTGTCCCCCGAGATACGACCGCACGACGACGCGCCGCAAGGCGAACGAGGGTCGGGCAGGATCAGGCCGATGCGACCGCGGCCTCGAGGATCGCCAGATGCTTCGTTCGACGCTTGCGCCGGGCGACGTCGATCGGTGTCTCGCCTGCCGCGTTGGCCGCCAGCGGCGGGGCTCCGCGCTCGACCAGCACGCGCACGTTGTCGACGTTCGCCTTCTCCGACGCGAAGTGCAGCGCGGTGTTCCCGTCGCCGTCGGCGACCGTGGGATCGGCGCCGTGGCGGAGCAGCATCGCGACGGCGACCGGATCGCTGTTGCGCGCGGCGCGCAACAGCGGCGTGCGTCCCTCGTCGTCGCGCGCGTCGACGGCGGCGCCGTGGGCCAGGAGGATCTCGGCGGTGGCGCTGTTGCGGTACTGGATCGCGAAGGCGAGCGCCTTCCAGTCCGAGCCGTCGGGATCGACCCGGTCTCCGGAGGCCAGCAGCAGCTCGAGCAGCTCGCGATGGCCGTTGACGGCCGCGAAGGTCAGCGCGCGCCAGTCGCTCGACGGCTGCCTGATCTCCAGGCCGACGCCGACGCGCACGAGGTACTCGACGACCTCGCGCGGTCGTCCGTTCCAGATCGCGAGCATCAGCGCGCTCATGCCATGGCGGTTGATAACGTTCACGTCCGCGCCGGATTCGGCCCAGGCGCGCAGCGTGTGCAGGTCGCCGTCGAAGGCGGCGCGGAGGAAATCCTGTTCGGTCATGACGCACCGTAGTGATTTGGGTCCACAGGGAGCGCGCAAGGTACGGCGAGCCGTTAACGACAATTCGACGCGACCGATCGGTGGGCTCACGATCGCCGGTTTCGCTATCTTGGCAGCTCGGTTCGCCGCCCGTGGCGGTGGACCGCTTGACAACTCGTCGACAGGTGTCCCGGCCATGCCGGGAAGAATAGGGAATGCCGTGCGTTCCGGCCGACGCGCCCATGCGAATGGGCGTCGAGAGTCGGAGCAAATCGGCAGCGGTTGCGCCGCTGTGACGGGCGACGATCGTCTCACACTTCAGCCACTGTTCACCGGACCGCTCACCACGGACCGGAGCGCGAACGGGAAGGCGGAGACGATCGGATGACCCCGGAGCCAGAAGACCTGCCTGTCGATGCTCATCGCCGGCGCTGCACGCAGCGCTGCCTCCCCCGCCTAGGGGAGTGATGAGGAAGTGATCACTGCCCTCGCCGCGTCCGACGCGTCGAACCCGCCACTGTCATTTCCCCATCGTCGAACTTCTCATCGCTTCCGAGCTGGCATCGGGGGCAGTTCCTCCATGGACGAATGAATCGACGACTGCTCCGTACCGCACTCCTGCTCGCGCTCGCCGCGACGGCTCCCGCCGCCGCGCAGCTCCAGCGGGTCATCACCGACAAGGCGCCCTCGGCGGTCGTCGCCGAGCCCGGCGCACCGCGCGTGCACGTGCTGACCGCCGGTGTCGACGTGAACTTCAACGGCGTTCTCGAGCTCGACAGCGGCGATGTCGCGCCGCAGTGGGCGGTGATCGACACGCGCACGAACGTCATCACCGACTCGACGACGCTCGACGACTTCTTCAACTCGTTCCCGATCCGCGTCGGCTTCGACTTCGCCGACCGCCGGCTCTACGCCGCGCAGGCCGGCCGCATCCGCGCGTTCGACATCGACGAGCTCGCGGTCGTCGACGACACGGTCGCGCTCGGCGACTACAGCGGCGTCTCGTACGATCCGGTGACGGGCATCCTCGTCGGGCACATGCGTCCGGGCTTCACCAGCGTCGGGTACATCGTCGGGCTGTTGCCGGAAACCGGCGACACGATCGGCGTCTTTCAGACCGGCGTCAACCCGCAGATGTCCATCGTGACGATCGACCCGTCGAACCGCGGAGTGGCGACGTACACCGTGAGCGAGGGATCCTTCGGCACGCCGAGCTCGGTGCTCAGCTACGCCAGCGGCAACCCCGACGTGTATGGTGCGATCAATGGCGGACCGCTCGGCAGCGGCGTCCGCGACTTCATCACCTATGCCGGCGAGAACAGCATCATCGCCGTTGCCGCGCTGACCGCGAGCAACCAGGTTCGCATCATCGATTCGCGGACGCATCGTGCGACCCGCACGATCCCGGTTCCGTCGCCGACCGCCGTCGGCTACGACGCGACCAGCGGCGCGATCGTCGTCGGCACCGCGGGCGGACTGCTCATCCGGTTCGATCCGGCGAGCGGCGTGGCGCGTGACACCGTCGCGCTGCCCGGCATGGCCGGCGCGATCAAACAGCTCGGCTCGACGATCGCCGTGGCGATTCCCTTTACCGACCCGACGATGAGCCAGGTCGATTCGCTCGTCGTCATCGTCGACGCGGCGTCGGGTCGCGCCATCGACACGGTCGCCGTCGGACCGCAGCCGACGTCGATGTTCTTCGATCCCGCGGCCAACCTTCATGTCATCGGCCGCGCATCCGACGGAAGTCTGTGGTGGCGCAGGCTCGATCGCTCGACGTTCGAGCCCGGCGAGATCGCCTCGCTCGGCAGCGTCGGCATCCAGGGGGATATCGCCTACGACGCCGAGACCGACTCGCTCTTCGTGGTCGTGCGATCGCCGTTGTCGAATCGGTTCGTCGTCGCCGCGCACAGCACGGCCGGACCCCTCGGCATCCCGCGCCTGGTCTATGAGGACCCGACTGCGGCCGGCGAGCTCGCCGGTGTCAGCGTCGGACCGGTGTATCTGCTCGTGCTCGAGCGCAGCACAAATCCGTCGAAGCCGGAGGGCTACGTCCACGTCATCAGGCGCAGCACCGGCGAGCGCGTCATCAAGGCGATCGTCGGCATCGACCCGATGCGCGCGGCGTTCGTCGGACCGTCGCTGACGAGCGCGACGAGCCTGTACATCATCAACCGCGAGAGCGGCGAAGCGACGCTGAGCCACATCGCGTTCGACCAGGATCTGCTCGGACCCGACACGCTCGGCAGCGGAGCCAACCACATGCTGGCACCCGAGCTCGCCGGTCCCGTCGCGATCACGATGAACGGCAGCCACACGCTCGTGCTCGTCGATCTGCTGCGCTCGGAAATCGTGCGACGCATTCCGCTGGGCACCAGTGGATTCGACGGGCCGCGAGAGGCCGTCGAGCTGCTCGGCTCGATCGAGCCCGAGTATGCGGTGACGACGTACGCGGGCGACGTCCGCATCGTCGCGGGCAGCGGCGTCAACCGCATCGTCGCGACCGGCGGCAAGGCCGAGGGCATCGCGCGTGTCGGCGGCCTGCTCTACGTCGCGAACACGTTCACACCGACGTACGCCGCCGACTCGACGGTCGTCATCATCGACCTCAACGCGAGCGGCGTCGACGGCGACGAGGCGCTCGCCGGACGGCTCGAGCAGAACGCGCCGAATCCCGCGACCGATCGCACGCGCATCCGCTTCTCGGTCGAGCGCGCGGGCGCCGTGCGACTCGAGCTCCGCACGCTCGTCGGCCAGCTCGTCGCCGTCCCGCTCGATCGGATCATGGACGCGGGCGATTACGCCGTCGAGATCCCGCTCGGGGATCTGCCCGGCGGGTCCTACCTCTACACGCTCCGCGCCGGTGACGTCATCGAGAGTCGCGTGATGCAGGTGGTGCGATGATGCCGCGCAGCATCATCCCCATCGCACTGCTCGTCGCCTCGACCGCCGCTCTCGCTCAGACTCCCGCTGCCGTGCACTCGTTCGCGCCCGGCAGCGGGCAGTCGTCGGGACAGGAGCCGCAGCACTTTCCGGCGAACGTGCTCGGTCTGCCCGATGCTTCGGCGCGACGGTCGGTGCCGGCGATCGATCCTCGACAGATCGCGTCGCTCGGCATGGGCGGCGAGATCGTGCTTCGTTTCGACGAGCCGATCGTCGACGGCGACGGCGTCGACTTCACCGTCTTCGAGAACGCCTTCTACTACACGATCGGTCCGCGCGAGCGGCTGTACGCCGAACCGGCCGAGGTGAGCGTCAGTCGCGACGGCGAGACCTGGACGCGCTTCGCGTTCGACACACTGACGCTCGCCGGCTGCGCCGGCACGGCGCCGACGTACGGCGACGGCGATCCGTTCGATCCGCGCGAATCCGGTGGCAACGGCTTCGACCTCGCGGTGCTCGGTGTCGACTCGATTCGCTTCGTGCGCGTCCGCGACGTCACCGCGCTCGTCGCGGGCAATCCGGAGCATCCGTTCTGGGATCCGACGCTCAGCGGCTTCGACCTCGACGCGGTCGTCGCGATCCCGGTCGACGGGCGCACGCCGTCGGCCGTGCCGCCGTCGTTGCCGATGTCGCCTGCCTCACCGTCGTCGCCGACGCGCGAGGCGCTGTCGCTCACGCTGACGGTCGCGCCGAACCCGGCGACCGATCGCCTTCGCGTGGCGCACACCGAGCGCGCGCTCGAGCTGCGGATCGTCGACGTGCGCGGCGAGCACGTCCTTCGCCAGCGCCCGACGACGGGATCGCGCAGCACCGACTTCGACCTCTCGCGGATCGCCCCGGGCGCCTACCTGCTCGAGGTCATCGATGTCGACGGCCGGCGCGGCGGCACACTCGTTCGGATCGCGCGATGAGACGCACACGCAGAAACCACTCGATGTCGCCGCCGACGCGCGCGACATCGAGGCTGCTCCTCGTGCTGTGCGCAGTTGTGCTCGCGGCCACGCAGGGTGCGGCCCAGATCCCATCGGTGGACGGCACGCGCGGTTACAGCGCGCACGGTGACAGCACACGCGGTGACAGCACACGCGGTGACAGCACACTCGGTGACAGCACGCGCGGTGACAGCACAGCGCGAGTGACTGCACTGCGGACAGTCGTCGTGCGCGCCGAGAGCATCGTCTCGCGGGCGGCCGCGGCCGCGCAGCCGACGAGCATTCTCTCGCGCGACGCGATCGACGCAGCGCATGCGCGCGATGCCTCGGACGCGGTCGCGCTCGTACCGGGAGCGTTCGTTCGCCAGTACGGCGGCCTCGGCGGGCTTCGCACGCTCTCGCTGCGCGGCACGTCGGCGCAGCAGACGGTCGTGCTCATCGACGGCGTGCGATATCAGAGCACGGCCTCGGGCGGCGCCGATCTCGGCACGATCCCGGCGTCGGTGCTGCGGCGCGTCGAGGTCGTGCGCGGCGGCGACGCTGCGCGCTTCGGTGCGAACGCGCTCGGCGGTGCGGTCAATCTCGTGGTCGATCCCGCCGTCGGCGCCACATCGAGTCTCGATGCGCGGTTCGACGCCGGATCGTTCGGGGAGCGCAGCGGGATGCTTGCCGGTACGCTCGGCGCCGGAGACCACGCGGTCAACGGCTCGATCGGCATCACGCGGTTCGACGGAGACTATCCGTTCGTCTGGCGCGAGTACGGCGAGCAGAGCATCGTGCGCCGCGACAACGCCGACCTCGCGAGTCTGTTCGCGCGCGCGGCGTGGTCGTATCGTGTCGACGACGAGCTTCGCGTCGGCGCATCGGCGATCGCGTTCGACGCGAAGCGCGGCGTGCCCGGCGCGATCGTGCAGGGACACCGCGAGCAGCCACGTGCACGCCTGAACGAGCGCGAGGTCTTCTCGACCGTTCGCGCAACGCTCTCGAAGTCCGAGTGGCAGGGTATGCTCGCGCTCAGCGGCCGCGCCAATCACCTCGAGTACCGCGATCCGGACGCGACCGTGACCGGACTCGGCGGAATCGACAGCCGTTACGATCGCCTCGAGTCCGCGCTGCTGTTGCGCGCCAGCCGGCCGATCGGCCTGGATGGCGTGCTCGATGCAACGGCGGAGCTTTCGTTCGCGCGGCTGAGCGGAAGCAACCTCGATCCCTCCGCGGGCGCGACCATCGAGCGGATGCAGTGGGGCGTCACGACGGCCGCGGGCTGGTCACTCGATTCCCTCGTGCCGGAGAGCGATCTCGCGCTCGATGCCGCGCTGCGCTTCGACGGCTTCTCCGATGTCGCCTCGGCGCTTTCGCCGTCGCTCGGCATCGTCCTGCGTCCGGGCCGCGGCGCGCTGCGCCTGCGCGCGCACGGGTCGCTCAACTACCGCGTTCCCACGTTCACCGAGCAGTACTACCTCAACTACGGCAACGCGGATCTGCGACCCGAGCGCTCGGCGAGCGCCGATGCCGGCGCCACCGTCGAGCTCTTCGGGACGCTCCTGGCCGAGGCCGGCGTCTTCGTCATCGACACACGCGACCAGATCATCTCGGTGCCGAGAAGCCCCGTGGTCTGGAGCGCGATGAACGTCGCGCGAACGCTGTCGCGCGGACTCGAGCTCGCGGTCTCGGGCACTGCGCTCGATGGGCTCGCGGCGGTCAATCTCTCCTACACACGCATGCGTGCCGAAGAGCGCACGCCCGGCCAGACCGAGGGACGGCTGCTCGTCTACTCGCCCGAGGAGCTCCTCTCCGCACTGCTCGAGCTGCGCGCCGGCGCGTATGCCGCGGGCGTGCACGCGCAGCACGTGAGCCATCGCCACACGCTTCCCTCGAACGCCGCGGAGGCCGCCCTTCCGCGCTACACCGTGCTCGGCGCGCACGTGCGCGCGCACGCATCGGTGGGCGCGCTGCGCATCGAGGCGCGCGCCGAGGTCTCGAACCTGTTGGACGAGAGCTACCAGGTCGTCCTGAACTACCCGATGCCCGGGCGGGGATTTCGTCTCGGCGTGGAGGTGGGATATGTCGCTCGCTAGTCTCCGCCGGGCCCTCGCGCTGCTCGCCGCGCTGGCGGTCGTCGGATGCGTTGCCGATCCCTCGGTGACGCCGCCGGGCGCGATCGGCACCGACTCGCTGCGCGGCGTGCTCGTCGTCAACGAGGGCCTGCGCTTCCAGGACAACTCGACGCTGACCTTCTACGATCCGACGTCGCGCGAGGCCGTGCAGGATTACTTCGCGCGGCAGAACCCCGGGCTCCGACTCGGCGACACCGGCAACGACATCGACATCCGGAACGCACGCGCGTACATCGTCGTGAGCACGTCGCAGAACGTGGAGGTCGTGGAGCTGCCGTCGGGCCGCTCGCTCGGTCGGATTCGCATCGGCGGTGGTGATCCGCGGAAGCTGGCGATCGTCGACGACTCGACGGCGTTCGTGACGCTGCTGGCGTCGGACGAGATCGTGCGCGTCGACCCGCGATCGCTCGCCGTCGGCGAGCGCATCGCCGTCGGTCCGGCGCCGGAGGGCATCGCGACGCTCGCCGGTCGGCTGTTCGTCGCCAACTCCGGCTACGGGTTCTATCGCCGGCACGAGCCGAAGGCGGGCACGATCTCGGTGATCGACGCCCGAAGTGGCGCCGAGCTCGTGCTGCTCGAGCCCGGACCGAACCCCGTCGTCGTGCAGGCCGACGCGCTTCGCGGTCGCATCTACGTGCTCTACGGCATGGCGCACGCGGACTCCTCGGGCGGCATCGTCGCCTACGACGCGGCGACGCTCGCGGAGGCTGCGCGGTGGAGCGTGCCGGGCGCGGGCGTCGCGGGCGAGATGGCGCTCGACGCATCGCGCGGCCGGCTCTATCTCGTCGACGGCGGCGGCGACCTGGCGCGCATCGATCTCGACTCCGATGCGCCGGCGCGGCGGTTCGTCCAGGGCGGACCGCCATCGACGCTCGGCTACTACGGCGTCGGCGTCTCGCCCGTCGACGGCGCGATCTACGCAAGCTCCGTCGCCAGCTATACGCTTCCCGGACGGGTGGTCGTGATCGAGCCCGACGGCCGGGTGCGCGATCGCTTCGACGCCGGGCTCAATCCCTCCTCGTTCGGCTTCGTCCACGAATAGGCATCAACGGAGAAGGGACGCCCGGATTTCTCCGAGCGTCCCTTTCGCCGCCTCTCTCAAACTTCTCTCGTCGTCTCAGCTGGACTTCGACATCTGGTAGACGATCTTGCGGATCGTATCGAACTGCAGGTAGGGGTGCTCCTGCTGCAGCTTGTCGATCGCATCGCCGGCAGACATGCGCTCACGCATCTCGCGGAACGACTTGCGGATCAGATAGTCGCGCAGCGACTTCTGGTCGATGAGTTTGTGCTGCTCGAGCAGCGAGTAGGTCTGGTCGTCGATGAGATCGGCGAGCGGATTGACCCGAACCTCCGCCGAAACCGACGAGGCGCTGAATCCATCGTTCGCGGTGACCTGCTCGGGTGCGTTTGCGGCTGCCTTGGCAAGACGGATCTTCGAACGTGCAGTGGTTCCTGCCATAATGGTCCTCGTTCAGTGCGTATCAGTTGTGAATGGACATGACGTACAGTGCGTATTCATCGTAGCAGTTGCTGTCAGTCGGCTTCACCTTCGATAAGACGTGGATAGAAAAGGTTTGATCCCCCGGATCCCGTAACGATGCGCTGAACAACTCTTTACGGCATTGCGCTTCGACGGCGTCGAGCCGCCGGGCGCCGAACGAAAAAAGCCGAACGCGGTGTGCATTCGGCTCCCTGTGAGATGCTACCGAATGCCGAACGCCAGTGCGAGTACAACCTCGGACTCCGTACGGGCAGGACGCCGGTGGAGGAGCCGTGTAACACGTGGAGCCTGCGACCCGGCTGGTTTCGACCAGACCGGCGGACTCCGGTGGGCTGCGGACGTCCCGGATGGGACGCTTCATCGTACGGCGTAGCGACTGTCGTCGATAGACTTCCCCGAGTAATTGTAACGCTCTTCAGGAATAACAACCCGGGAGTGCGCCGATTTGTTACCCACCGCGAAAAAAAACTTCTACGGCCTGCGTTTTCCGCACGGGAAGGAGTCCGAACACCGTAGGGACGCATCAGACGCCCGGCGAGTGCACGGCGGGCTCACCGCTTCAGCAGCGACTCTAGCGCCTCGCGTACCTTCGGGTGCTCGAATCGGTATCCGAGCTCCGTCGTCCGCTTCGGCACAGCGTGCTGTCCGCCGGTGACCAGGATCGCGCCCTCGCCGAGCACCAGCTTGATCGCAAGCGCGGGCGCCGGAAAGAACGAAGGGCGCCCCATGGCCCGGCCGATCTCGTGGGCAAGCTCGCGATTGGTCACGATTCCCGGTGCCACCGCGTTGACCGGTCCGCTGACGCGCTCGTCGTCGAGCGCCCAAAGCAGAATCCCGATCTCGTCGTCGATGTGGATCCAGGGCAACGGCTGTCGACCCGTGCCGATCGGGCCGCCGACGAAGAGCTTGAACGGAATCAGGAGCTTCTCGAGCGCGCCGCCGTCGGGATGCAAGACCACGCCGGTGCGCACCAGCACGACGCGGACGCCGAGATCCCGTGCCCTCAGCGCCTCCGACTCCCAGTCGCGGGCCAGTTGGGCCATGAAGTCGTCGGCCGGCGGCGAGTCCTCGGTGACCGCTCCGGGGGGATTGGCGCCGTAGTACCCGACCGCACTTGCGTTGACGAGCACCGACGGAGGCTTCCCCGAGGAAGCGATCGCCGCGACGAGATGGCGTGTCGACAGGATGCGGCTGTCGCGTGCGCGGCGCTTGAGATCCTCGTTCCAGCGCTCGCCGAGTGACGTTCCCGCGAGGTTGACGATCGCATCGGCTCCGTCGACGTGGGCGCGCCACGGTCCGTCGGCATCGGCGTCGGACCAGGGGACGAGCTCGACGCCGCGCCGAAGCGTCCGTCGCGCGCGCTCGACGCTGCGGACGAAGGCCGTGACCGAATCGCCCCGTTCGACCAGCCGGCCGACGAGTCGGGTTCCGAGAAAGCCGGTCGCTCCGGCCACGATGATTCGACGCCTGCCGTTGGTCATGCCGCCTCTTGTGAGCTTTGCCGCCGCTCGTTGATGTACCGAAGGATCCCGCGATTCGGTTTTCCCCCTCCCTACACTCATCCGTCGTCCCGTCCGATTCCGACGCCCTAGAGGGCACGGCTGCCGACTCCGCGCGCCGCACGGTCGGTGCGTATATTGGAGGCCCGGCACGATCGGGGCGACCACCGAACCGACGCGAGCATGTGATGGCAGGCGACCGACAGGGTGATGGCAAACATAGCCGGTTGCGGCGAGCCCGAAAGGACTGGATCAAGGGCAACCGCGAGCGCGTCTCCCGAATCGACGCCGACGACGAGGCCGTCGCCGGCGGCCGCGAGAGCATGCGCCCGCGCGCGATCTCGATCGACGAGGCCGGTAGCGTCGAGCATCTGCCGCGCGGCCAGGTCGTCCGCACTGAAAGCGGCCGCTACGAGGTCCGCCTCGACGATTCCGCTACCATACTTTCCTGCCAGGTCAAGCGCGGCGCCTCGACCGACAACGAGGGCTCGACGCTCGTCGTCGTCGGGGACTTCGTGCGCGTGCAGCCGCTGGAGGAGGGGCGCGCGCTGATCTTCCACGTCGAGGAGCGTCGCAGCCACCTCGGCCGCGCGGCCGCCGGCGGCAAGCGCTACCAGCAGGTCGTCGCCGCCAACGTCGACGTGATCCTGTGCACGATCGCGGCCGATCGTCCGGACTTCCGACGCACGGTACTCGACCGCTTCATCGTCGCGACGCTTCTCGGGGGAGCCGACCCGTTCATCGTCGTCAACAAGGTCGACACGCTCGACGACGTGCTGGCGGAGCTCATCGGCGAGGAGGTCGAGGTCTACGAGGAGCTCGGTTACCCGATCTACTTCATCAGCGCTGTGACCGGCGAGGGGCTCGACGCCCTGCGCGCCGCGATCGGCGAGCGCACGGCCGCGTTCGTCGGGCAGTCCGGCGCCGGCAAGTCGACGATCACGAATTCCCTCGTCGGCACCGACGAGCGCCGCACCGGCGAGGTGCGCGAAAAGGACCGCCGGGGCATTCACACGACGGTCGACTCGATCATGCTGCCGCTGGCCGGGGGCGGCTGGCTCATCGATACGCCGGGGCTCAGGGAGTTCGGGATCTGGGATCTCGAGCCCGAGGAGCTCGACGGCTACTTCGTCGAGTTCGGCGAGTTCCTTCAGAAGTGCCGGTACCTCCCCTGCACGCACACGCACGAGCCCGGCTGCGCCGTGCGCGACGCGGTCGAGAAAGGCCAGATCGACGAGGGCCGCTACGAGAGCTACCTGTCGATCTTCGAGTCCCTCAAGGAACAATGAAACCCCTCTCCCTCGAAATAGCCGGACTCAACAGCTTCCGGCGGAAGCAGGTGATCGAGTTCGGCGCGCTGCTGGAAGATGGCCTCTTCGGCATCTTCGGTCCGACCGGCAGCGGCAAGTCGTCGATCCTCGACGCGATCACGCTCGCCCTGTACGGGCGGGTCAAGCGCGCGCAGGGAGGC
>DATLHO010000047.1:0-4054 GCA_035539855.1 Kapaibacterium sp. (SeqCode)
TAGGCGGCGCGCAGATCCAGCTCGGCGAGACTCCGTCCGCCGAGCGGCGAATCGGGCGTGACGCTGATCGAGAAGATCGATGCCTCCGACGGCTCGGCGAACGACCCATCGTCGACGGCGGCGAGCTCTCCGAGACCGCGCATCGTCGCGTAGTGATCGCCGCGCAGCTCGTCGATGGTCGCGGTGATCTCGCCGGCCGCGACGCCGTTGGCCGCGAGCATGCGGGCGGAGACTTCGACCGACGTCTCGAACTCCTCGGGAATCACGTGGGTGGCGCCGAGCCGCAGCAGGTATTCCACCTCGGTCATGAACCGGGTGCGCACGATCAGCGGGGCGTCGGGATTGAGATCTCGGATGTTCTGAACGATCACGCGCGTCGCGATCGGATCGTTGACGACGACGACGAACGACGCGGCCCGCTCGGCCCCGACATGCTGCAGCACCGACGGGTAGGCGGCGTCACCGAACTCGATCGGCTCCCCCGCGGCGCGCTCGCTGCGAACGGTCGTCGGGTTGGTGTCGATGATGATATAGCGGATGCCGTTGCGTCGGGCGGCGCGCGCGACGCTGTGTCCGCCGAATCCGAAGCCGACGATGACGATGTGTCCGCTGAGCTGCTCGGTCGCGTCGTCGTCGGCGGGCTCCGCCGCCGGACGCGGAAGCAGGCGCTCGAGCAGCGACGGGGCAACGCGGATCAGGAAGGGCGCCGCGATCATCGACAGGATGCTGGCGGCGAGGAACGTCTGGTACAGCGACTGGTCGATCAGTCCGTTGTCGATGCCGGCGCCGGCGAGCAGGAACGAGAACTCTCCGGCCTGGCAGATCGCGATCGCCGTCAGCACGGCAGCGCGCTTCGGGTAGCCGACGATGAGCATGACCGCGCCGACGACGAGAAACTTCAGCACGATCAGTCCGACGAACGCGAGAATCACATTCACCGGATGCTCGACGACGAAGCCGAGATCGAGCAGCATGCCGATCGAGACGAAGAAGAGACTCGTGAAGACGTCGCGGAAGGGGAGGATGCCGCCGAGCGTCTGGTGGCTGTAGTTCGACTCGGAGATGATCAGACCGGCGAGGAACGCACCGAGCCCGAGCGACAGGCCGAGGCTCGAGGTCAGCCACGCCACGGCGAGGCAGATCGCGACGCCGCAGAGGACGAACAGCTCGCGGCTGCGGACCTCGGCGACGCGCTCGAGGATCCACGGCACGAGGTAGCGGCTGCCGAGGAACACGAGGACGACGACGCCGACGAGCTTCGCGGCCAGCAGCGCGAGCGATTCGCCGAGCGCGCCGCCGGTGCCGGCCAGCAGCGGCGCCAGGAGCATCAGCGGCACGATTGCGACGTCCTGGAAGATCAGCAGTCCCAGCGCCGCACGACCGTGCGGCGCCTCGATCTCACCGCGCTCCTGCAGCGTCTGCAGGACGATCGCGGTGCTGCTCATCGCGACCATGAAGCCGACGAAGACGGCGGTCGTCGTCGTCAGACCGAGGGCGATCCCGATCAGCCAGGTCGCGCCGATGCACGCGCCGACCTGCAGCGACCCGCCGAGCAGGACGAGCCGGCGGATGCGGAACAGGCGCGTGAGCGAGAACTCGATGCCGATCGTGAACAACAGGAGCACGACGCCGATCTCGGCCATCACCTCGACTTCGTGCGTCGTCGACATCATCCCGAGCCCATGCGGCCCGATGGTGACGCCCGCGATGAGCAGGCCGACGATACCGGGGAGGCGGATTCGGTGCGAGGCGGTGAGAATGGCAACGGCAAGCGCGACGACGACGAGCAGGTCGCGCAGTATGGGAATCTCCATGAGTCGTCCTCCAGATTATGTGTGGTCGTGCTCGATGCGGCCTGGGGCCGCGCCCTCGATCGCGACCGGGGCTAGATCAGGAAGACCGAATGCAGGAGGTGGAGTCGGGATGGTGATGCGGCCGCGCAGGCCGGCGTGGTGACGCCGTCGACGAAGTGGCGAGCTGATGTCGCCGACAGGCCGGTGCCCGCCGCGTCGATTGCTACGCCGGCCGCGTCGACGCCGGTCGGAGCTTCGGCCGACGCCGGAGCGCGAATCGCTTCGGAGTACGTGTCGAAGCGGAGCGACCGGTCACACCGCGTGCCCGAGAGCAGCGCTTCGGGCGAGGTCGCGTAGACATAGCCGCAGGCGAGACCGGCGACGAGCAGGAGGCGTATGATGAGTCTCAGGGTCACGGAAGAAGGTAGTCGTCTCCCGATTTCCCTGCAATCGGCCGGCCAACCCGAAACGGGCCGGAGCCGATCGCGCCTGCGATCGGCTCCGGCCCTCGTGCGTTTCGCCGTCGATCTACTGCCGAACGATGCCGCCGGCGATGATGCGTCCCTCGTCGCTGACGAGTCGGTAGCGGTAGGCTCCCGGCGGAAGGTCGGCGAGGTCGAGCGTGATCAGATGCTCGCCGGCCTCGAGGCGGCCGAGCTCGCGATACTGCCGCGACCGTCCCTCGGCGTCGACCAGGTCGAGCGAGAGCGTTGCGGGCGCATCGAGCTGCAGCCGGAGCTGGGCGCGATCGCGTGCCGGGTTCGGATGCGCCTGCGCCGAGATGGCGAGTCCGTTCGCCGGCGACTCGATCCCCGAGATCTCGTCGAGCGCGCCATACCAGACGCCCGCGTCATGGGTGCCGATCGCGAGCCGCGTGCCGGCGACCGCGATGTCGGCGACGGCGACGTTCTGCGGCATCCGCGACGTGACGTCGACCCAGCGCTCGCCGTCGAGCAGGTGGAAGCGCGCCGGCGTCGTGTACCGCGAGTGTGCGACGAGCGCCTGACCGAACGAATGGAAGCCGTCTGTCCCGTTCGCGCTCGCTCCGTCGTCGAATGCCGACCAGCTCGCGCCCGCGTTCGTCGACCGATAGATCCGCGAGCCGGCGGTCAGGTAGAAGCTCCCGGCGTGCTCGGTGAGCGACGAGACGAAGCCGTTGCTGAGATCCCACGGCGACGAGACCCATGTCGAGCCCATGTCGATCGAGCGATACAGTCCACCGGCCGTCGCCGCGATGACGGTGCGATCGTGCGCCGCGAGGTGCACGATCGGCGCCGGCACATCGACCGAGCGCGGGAGGCCGGTGCTCGCGGGGCTCCAGCTCGCGCCTCCATCTGTGCTGCGGAAGACGCCGCCGGCGCGCCACTCGATGCCGCCGCCGGGCAGACCGGCGATCTCGTGCAGGCCGACATACGCCGCGACCGGCGTCGCGGCCAGGCGCGATACGGCCCATCGCGGATCGATCAGACCGGTCGTCGCAGCGCTCCACGTCCGGCCGCCGTCGAGCGAGCGCAGGATGCTCGTCGAGTCGTACGGATCGGCGCGGGCCAGCAGCGCCGAGCCCGCGTCGACGAGATCTACGACGCGACCGACGTTCGCGAGCGACCAGGTCGCGCCGCCATCGCTCGTGCGATGAACGCCCGCGCCCGATGCGGCGAGAGTGGCGTCGCCGGCGCCGAGGACCGCGTTGATGTCCATCGCCGTCAGGCCGTCGTTGAGCGGGCTCCACATGCCGGTCGCCCACTCGTAACGCGCGACGCCAGTGCCGGTGCCGATGACGAGGCTGGACTCGTCGGCGTCGGACGCGAGCGCGATCTCGGTGGAGATGCGGGTCCAGCGTCCCGACGCCAGCGCGAAGACGCCCTGCGTGCTCGTCGCGTAGAGATGTTCGCCGGCCGAGCTGAGGCGCAGGAACCATGGATAGTTGCCGGACTCGAGCACCGGGAGTCCCTCATTGTATGGGCTCCACGAGCGACCGGAGTCCAGCGACCGGTAGATGCCGTGATTGCGATGCGGGTGCCTGGAGCGGAACGACGCGTACACGCTGGCGCCGACGCGCCGCATGATGACCGGCCACGCGCCGTCGGGAAGTCCTTCCGACACGATGCGCCAGCTCGCTCCGCCGTCGGTCGAGCGTACGACGCCCGGCTCCTGATCGACCGCGACGAGCACGACCGGGTCGGCCGTCGCGACCGCGAGCACGTTGGGGCTCAGGTCCGCGAAGCGCTGCCACGACGCGCCGCCGTCGGTCGAGCGATGCA
>DATLHO010000048.1:0-9405 GCA_035539855.1 Kapaibacterium sp. (SeqCode)
GCATGCCGATCGCGGCCTCGCGGCACATCAGCCAGGTGCCGCGCAGGTTCACGCGGATGACCGCGTCGAAGTCCTCGACGCTCATCCGCCAGATGACGCCGTCGCGAATGATGCCCGCGTTGTTGACGAGCACGTCGATCGGACCGTGACGCTCGGCGACCGAAGCAAAGAGCGCGCGCACCTGCAACTCCTCGGCGACGTCGCAACAAGCGTACGCCGCGGCGTCGAGTCGTCCGGCGATCTCGTTCCCTTCGTTGACGTCGAGGATGTCGGCGATCACGACGAAGCATCCCTCGCCGACGAGACGCGCGGCGATCGCGTGGCCGATGCCCTGCGCGCCGCCGGTGACGAGCGCGATGCGGCGTGCGTCAGACGGCACTGGCGTATGCCTCCAGGACGCGCTTGCGACCGACGCCCCGCTCCTCGTCGCAATCGACGAAGAGGAATCCGATCCGCTCCTTGTCCGCGTCGGCGAGCATCTCGTCGGCGACGACGAAGAGCTCGTCGTTCTCCGCGCTGATGTGATCGCAAAGCGCCGAAGCGTAACGGTCGAGGATGCTCTCGAGGTCGAGCCATTCGCCGGCGTCCAACGCGCTCTCGGCGAGCGCGAGCGTCTCGCGGAACATCTCGTGGTGCTCGGTCAGATCACCGACGATGCTCTCGAGCATGGGTGCGAGCTCGCGCAGACGCGGGAAGAGCACCTGCTCCTCCTTCGCGTGATGGTAGCCGTCGGCGTACTCGCGGAAGAACGCGATGATCTCGCGCAGCTCGTCGCCGCGATCGGCGCGATCGCTCGCGTCGAGCAGCGCGCGCATGCGGTCGATCATCGCCATGATCGTCTCGTGCTCGTCATAGAGCTGCTGGAGTGTCGGAGAGATCATCGGATTGCCTCGCACTTGAGGTTCGTGAATTCGGAGATCGTCGCCGTCGCGTCGTGATTCCGCCGTCCGGTGTCCGCGCCGCGGCGATGCGCGACGAGGCGCGCGGCGATGCTCACGGCGATCTCGCCCGGCGTCGTCGCGCCGAGATCGAGACCGATCGGCATATCGACGCGGTCGAGCTGTTCGGCGGTCGCCCAGCGCTGTTCGAGGAAGAGCCGCCGCGTCACCGCGACCTTGCGCCGGCTACCGATCATGCCGCAGTAGGCGTGCGGCCGCTCGAGCGCGCGCCGCAGGATCGCGCGGTCGAGCGCGTGGCTGTGCGTCGTGATCACGACGTGCGTGTGGCGATCCCACCAGAGCGTGGGGATCGTCTCCTCCGGCCCGGCGACGATGAGCGTTGCATCCGATGCCTGCCACCCTTCGAAGATCCCCGGCCGGTCGTCGATGATCGTGAGCTCGAACGGCAGCATCGAGCAGACCGTCGCGAGCGCAGCGCCGACGTGGCCGGCGCCGAAGATGTACAACCGGTCGACGGCCGCGATCGGGCGGATGAAGACCTGCACCGTGCCGCCGCAGCACATCGCGTGGTCGCGCACGAGCCGGTGCTCCCACAGCAGCGGCCGGTCGTCGGCGATCGCCTGCAGCGCCTGCGCGATCACCGCCAGCTCGAGCGCGCCGACGGGATCTCGAGCGGCACCGTCGGCGCGCACGACCATCGACGCTCCGGCCTTCGCCGGCGTCGAGCCCTCCGTCCTGACGACCATGCAGAGCGCGGCGTCGACGTTCGCGGCGCGGAGCTCGGCGAGCTGTCCGGGCAGGTCACGCGGCATCGGATGCCTCCGCCGAAACGTGGAGCCGGTAGAGCTCCGGTGTGTTGATGTTGAGCTCGCAGCGACTCTCGCCGACGTCGGCGAGCGTGCGCTCGAAGCCGGCGAGAGCCTCGCGCAGCGTCCTCGAGCGTCGGTCGGACCGCAGCGCCGCGGCGACCGCGGGGGCGACGAGCAGCGGGTGCCCGCCGCGCCCGCCGAGGTCGGGAGCCGCGTAGCCGTGCGGACCGAGACGCTCGAGGAGCGCGCGCAGCACCGGGGGGGTCACAAAGGGTCGGTCGACGTCCTGCAGGAAGACCGCGGAGCCGGCCGCGGGCGTCTCGAGCCCGATCCGGATCGACGAGAGCCGGTCGCCGTCGGGGTCGCGGTTGATCGCCAGGCGTAGCGATGCCGGAGGGGGAGTGGCCGGCGCGCGCGCCAAGCCCAGGGCCAGCCGCGAGACCGCGGGGGAGAGCACGAGCACCACGTCGCAGCCGATCGACGAGTACACATCCACAAGGTGGTCGAGGAACGTGCGCGAGCCGGAGAAGGGCAGGAGCGCCTTCGGGAAGCCCATGCGACGCGAGGCTCCGGCGGCCAGAATGATGGCCGTCGCCGGGCGATCGCCGGCTTTCGTGGCGGCGAAAGCGGCGATTTTCGCGGGGTATCCTCGTTCCCTAGGGGAATTCCTCATGGGATTTGCAATCGTTTGCAAGACTGTCTATCTTTCTGTAAGTAAAATTAGGTAAATGGGTCTAATTATCCAAGACCCGGGAGCAGGCACCCGATTCACCGAGACGGAACCATGGCACGATCGATCGAGACCATCGTCGCGCAATGCCAGGAAGTCGCCTTCGATCTCCGCTATGGCCGGGCACTTGCCTGGAAGCGCGAGGCCGAAGGGAGGTTCATCGTCGGGCACCTGCCGATGTACGTTCCCCGCGAGATCGTCCACGCGCTCGGCGGCCTGCCGGTCGAGATCCTCGGCACCGGCGATCGGATGCAGATCATCAAGGGCGACGCCTACTTCCAATCGTACATCTGCCACCTGCCGCGAGGGGTGATCGAGCTGCTGACCAGCGGCGCGCTCGACGAGTTCGACGCGTTCCTCTTCCCGTCGATCTGCGACGTGATCCGCAACCTCTCCGGCATGTTCCAGCTCCTCCGCCCCGGACGCTTCGTCAAGTACCTCGACTTCCCGCAGAACTTCTCTCCCTCGGTCGGCGGCGCGTTCTACCGCCGCGAGCTCGAGTCGATCATCGACGGCATCCGCGCGGCGACCGGCGCGACGTTCTCCCCCGACGCGCTCGCGCACTCGATCGGACTGTTCAACCGCAACCGCGAGCTGATCGAGCGCATCGTCACGCTGCGCGCGGACTACCCGTGGCGTCTCTCGGCCGTCGAGCTCTACACGGTCGTCTGCGCCGGGCTGGCGATGCCGGTCGAGGAGCACAACGCGATCCTCGGCGAGGTCCTCGACGGAATGGACGAGGAGCGCGGCGTCGCGCTCGACAACGTGCGCGTGGTCGTCAGCGGCGCATTCTGCGAGCAGCCGCCGATCGGTCTGATCCGCACGATCGAGATGGCCGGCTGCTACATCGTCGACGACGACTTCCTCGTCGGCTCGCGATGGATCGACGGACCGATCGCGACCGACACCGGCGACCCCGTCGGCGCGCTCGTCGACGCCTACCTCGAGCGCAGCACGTTCTCCTCGTCGGTCTATGACGCCGGCAACCCCAAGTCCGCGCGCCTGATCGACCTCGTCCGCCGCCGCCGCGCCGACGGCGTCATCTTTGCCGCGCCCGGCTTCTGCGACCCGGCGCTGCTCGACCGGCCCGCCATGCAGAACGCGCTCGATGCCGCCGCCATTCGCACGATCGCGTTTCAGTACACCGAGAACACCGGCCAGTTCAAGGTCATCAAGGAACAGGTCGGCGCGTTCTCGGATTCGATCAAGCTCTGGGACGAGCCAGCACTCCAGGAGACGCCATGAGCATCGCACAGCCGAAAGCGGCGCCCCCCGTTCGCCCCGTCGTCAAGGAGCGCAGCATGGTCCTGCAGAAGGAGATGCTCGCCGACCAGTTCCGCGCGCTGACCGCAGCGAAGGAGACCGGCCGGAAGGTCGTCTACACGTTCGTGCCCGGGAATCTCTCGGAGCTCATCCAGGCCTTCGACATGCTCCCGGTCTACCCCGAGATCAACGCCCTGCAGTGGGGGATGCGAAAGGGGTCGGCGGGATTGATTCGCGATGCCGAGAACTACGGCTTCTCGGAGGATGTCTGCACCTACGTCAAGTGCGACATCGGGATGTTCCTCAACGGCAACGAGGGTCCCACAGGCGAGCGCCTGCCGCCGCCGGACCTGTTGCTGCTGAGCTACACCGGCTGCTTCACGTTCATGAAGTGGTTCGAGAGCCTGCAGAAGCTCTACCCCGGCGTGCCCACCGCGATGCTGCACACCCCGTACGTCGCCGACGGCGTCGTCACCGACGACATGGTCGAGTACATGGTGCGCCAGCTTCGCGACGAGGTGATTCCGAAGATGGAGGCGGTCAGCGGACGACGCTACGACGAGTCGAAGCTGGCCGTTCACCTGGGCCTCGCGGCCGAGGCGGAGGATCTGATCGTGAAGATCTTCGAGAGCACGCGCGCGGTGCCCTCGCCGATCGACGCGTACTTCGCCGGCGTGTACTACATCGGTCCGGTCAACGCGGGATTTCGCGGCACGCCGGCCGCGGTCGAGTACTACCGGCAGCTCCACGAGGAGGTCTCCGAGCGCGCCCGCGCCGGACGCACGCCGATCACGCCGGAGGGCGAGCTCGACGAGGAGCGCTTCCGGCTCGTCGTCGAGGGTCCGCCGAACTGGACGCACTTCCGCGAGTTCTGGAAGCTGTTCTACGACATGGGCGCGGTCGTCGTGGCCTCGTCGTACACGAAGGTCGGCGGCGTCTTCGACGACGGCTTCCGCCACGATCCCGACCGACCGCTCGAGAGTCTCGCGCGCTACTGCCTCACCTGCTACACGAACCTTAGTCTGCCGACGCGCATCGAGATGCTCGAGCGCGCGATCGTCGACTACCGCGCCGACGGCTTCCTGATCAACTCGATCAAGAGCTGCAACTCGTTCTCCGCCGGTCAGCTCCTGATCATGCGCGAGCTCGAGGGACGGCTGAGCATCCCGGTGTCGTTCATCGAGTCCGATCTGGTCGACCCGCGCTACTTCTCGTACGCGAACATCAAGAACCGGCTCGACTCCTTCTTCCAGGTCATGGAGCAGCGCAAGGCGCTCGCCCGGACGGTCGAGGTATCATGAACAAGTTCTATCTCGGCATCGACCTCGGCTCGACGACATCGAAGGCGATCATCGTCAACCAGAACGACGAGATCATCGGCCGCGGCATCACGAACACGCGCGCCAACTACGAGGTCGCCGCGGAGATCGCGCGCCTCGAGGCGATCTACGACGCGCGCTTTGCGCTGATGAAGCGATCGATGCACGCGGAGATCGAGGCCTCGCCCGAGCTCGCGCGCTACATCTCCGATCTCGAGGAGGTCTTCCGCTACCTCGAGTTCCGCACGCGCGCCTACCGGCTCAACCGCCAGATGGCCGACACGACCGCGACGTACTTCGCGCCCGAGCGGCAGCCGTCGATCCTCGCGGCGCTCGGGACGGTCTTCGCGCAGGTCATCGCCGACGTCAAGGCGCAGTACCTGCAGTCGGCGCTCGGCGCGAAGAGCCAGTTCTTCCGCGACATCTTCTTCGAGCAGTACAACGCGCGCGTCGCCGAGCTCGGCTCCGGATACTACGACCCGATGATGACGCTCTTCGACAAGAGCATCACGCCGGTCGAGAACGAGATCATCCCGTTCGACTTCGTCGCGCTCGTGCATGAGGCGATGGAAGTGCTCCGGGAGAAGTACGCAGAGCTCGCCGATCGTCCCCCGTCGCGAGCGTCGTCCTTCGACCCGGAGCTCGATCTTCTGATGGGCAACGTCGCGCGCGCCGGCGACCCCATCCGCCGCTACATCGACCGCATCGCCGAGCAGGAGATTCCGATCGCGAACATGGTCGGCACCGGCTACGGCCGCGCGCTGCTGCCGTTCCCGAAGGAGTGCATCCGCTCGGAGATCCTCTGCCACGCCTACGGCGCGCACGCGTGCTTCCCCGAGACGCGCACCGTGCTCGACATCGGCGGGCAGGACACGAAGGCGATCCAGGTCGACGCGCAGGGACTGGTCACGAGCTTCCAGATGAACGACCGCTGCGCGGCCGGCTGCGGGCGCTACCTCGGTTACATCGCCGACGAGCTCGGCATCACGCTCAACGAGCTCGGCACGACCGCGCTCGCCTCGCAGCAGGACGCGACCATCTGCAGCACCTGCACGGTCTTCGCCGGCGCCGAGCTGCGCGAGCTGCAGAACCTCGGCGTGCCGCGAGCGGACATCCTCGGCGGACTGCACAAGGCGATCGTCACGCGCGCGATGTCGCTGCTGGCGCGCTCCGGCGGCGTGCGCAACGAGTTCACGTTCACCGGCGGCGTCGCGCGCAACCCCGCAGTGCTCAAGTACCTCGACGGGTTCGCCCGCGAGCACTACGGCGCCGACCTGACGATCAACATCCATCACGACTCGATCTTCATGGGCGCCCTCGGCGCCGCGATGTTCGCCTGCCGCAACATCGCCGCCGAGCTTCCCCGCCAGACGCGCCGCGTCGCCGCGGCGGAGGAGACGCCATGATCGCGCTCGATCCCATCTACACGCTCGGCATCGACGTCGGCAGCAGCCTCGTCAAGGCCGTCCTCGTCGAGTACTCCGACGCGCCGGTCGTCGTCCATCGCCGCATCGAGAAGATCCGCAAGCGCAACCCGATGCAGGTCGCCGATGACCTCACCGACGCACTGCTCGGCGACATCGGTCTCGGCTACGACGAGATCGCGTACGTCGCCTCCACCGGCGAAGGCGAGATGGTGCGCCGCAAGCGCGGGCACTTCTACGGGATGACCACGCACGCCCGCGGCGCGCTCACATTCTGTCCCGGAGCGCGCACCGTCGTCGACATGGGCGCGCTCTACGCACGGGCGATCAAGATCGACGCGACCGGCCGCGTCGTCGACTACAAGATGACCGGACAGTGCGCCTCCGGCTCCGGCCAGTTCATCGAGAACATCTCGCGCTACCTCGGCCTGTCGATCGAGGAGGTCGGCGACGTCTCGCTCCAGGCGACCGCGCCGGAGCAGCCGTCGGGCATCTGCGCGGTGCTGGCGGAGACCGACGTCATCAACATGGTCTCGCGCGGCATCGCCACGCCGAACATCATCAAGGGGATTCACCTGTCGGTGGCCTCGCGCATCGTCCGGCTGCTGTCGTCGCTCAAGGCGGAGTCGCCGATCGCGCTGACCGGTGGCCTCGCGCTCAACGGCGGGATGGTCCAGGCGGTCGAGGAGCTGCTGGCGAAGGACTCGGCGAAACAGCACATCGTCGTCACCGACGCCGACGCGATCCATGCCGGCGCGATCGGCGCGGCGATCTGGGGCGGCTATCGCCACGTGCGCCTGACGCGCGCGCAGACCGAAGGGGCGATGCGATGACCGCCGCGCGACCATCGCGCCCGCTTCGCTCGATGGAGGGCCCGCTGCTCGGACCCATCCTTCCGAACGTCGCGTCGCTCGTCGAGCGCTGCGCCGAGCGCTTCGCGGACGTGGTCGCGTTCCGCCAACTGCGCGATGGAGAGTTCACCGGACCGCGCTGGTCGGAGCTGGCCGAGACCATCCGCACGCTCGCGTGGTCTCTTCGCGAGCTCGGGCTGCGTCGCGGCGACAAGCTCGCGATCGTCTCGCACAACCGCCTTGAGATGCTCGCGCTCGAGCTCGCGGTGCTCTCCTCCGGCGCCGTCGCGGTGCCGATCTTTCACGGCTACCCGCGCGAGATCCTGACGGAGCTCATCGGCTTCTGCGGCGCGCGGTTCCTCGCCGTCGGCACCGTCGCGCATCTCGATCGCATCGATCCGATTCTCGAGCTCGACCGCGTCATCATCCTCGACGACGTCGCCGACGAGAGCTACCCCGGCCTGGTGACGTACGCGTCGCTCGCGGCCGCCGAGCGCGACGCCGCGTTCGCGCTCGAGCTCGATGCGGAGCCCGAGACGATCTGCCTGATGCAGTACACGTCGGGCACCAGCGGCAAGCCGAAGCTCGTACAGCTCACCCACCGCTGCATCCTCTCGCAGCAGGTCGCGCTCGAGTCGATCTGGCCGCCCGAGTCCGGAGGCCGCCTGCTGTCGTACCTGCCGTGGCATCACAGCTTCGGCGGGATCTTCGAGCTCTTCAACGCCCTCGCACGCGGCGCGACGATGACGCTCGAGCCGACGTACGCCAAGGATCCCGCCTCGATCCTCGAGCACTGGAAGCTCGTCCGCCCGACCACCTTCTTCAGCGTGCCCAAGGTCTACCAGGCGCTCGTCGACCTGACGCGCAACGACGAGGCCGCGCTCTCGTCGCTGCTGCACGAGGAGCTCGAGTTCATCTTCACCGCCGCGGCGCGCCTTCCCGATTCGATCGGTCGCGAGTTCGACCGTCGCGGCATCCCGATCGTCGAGGGGTGGGGTCTGACCGAGACGGCGCCGTGCTGCACGATCACCGATCCGACGGAGCCGCGCATCCCCGGCGTCGTCGGCCGGCCGATCGCCGGCGTCGCCGTGCGCATCGCCGACGACGGCGAGATCCAGGTGAAGGGTCCGAACGTGATGACCGGCTACTACGACAACGACGAGGAGAACGCGCTGGCGTTCACCGACGACGGATGGTTCCGCACCGGCGACATCGGCGCGATCACCGAGCGCGGACTGCGCCTGATCGGCCGGCGCGACAGGATCTTCAAGCTCTCCAACGGCGAGAAGGTCGTCTCCGCCGACGTCGAGAACGCGCTGCAGAGCTGCTGCCACTACCTCGCGTTCGCGGTCGTCGCCGGCAGCGGACAGAGCTACCCCGTCGCGCTGCTGCTGCCGAACCGACAGTTGCTCGAGGGCGAGCCGGCGATCGACGCGTGTGCCTGTCCCCGCACGCTCGACGAGCTCTCGCAGTGTCTCGCCGGCTGCCTGAAGACCGCCAACGAAGGCATCGTCCAGAAGTTCGCCCGTCCGCCGATCGCGCTGCTGATCGACGGCGAGCTGACGATCGAGCAGGGCACGCTCACGCCCTCGATGAAGGTCGTCGCCACGAAGGTCCTCGAGACCTATCGCACGGCGATCGAGGAGCTCTACGCCTCCGACGACCCGTCGCGCGACGACGTCTACGTCGTGCCGCTGCGAACACCGTAGTCGCGCTTGCGCCAGTCGCGCGCACGTCAGTTGCGCTCACGTCCATCGCGCCCACGTCGGTCGCACTCGCTTCACTCGCGCTCACGTCAGTCACGTTCACGTCGCCAGATCCAATTCGGGCTCACCTAACACTCACGCGCATGGCAACGCAAGCACTTCAGTCGACATCGCTTCTGAAGGAGACGATGGCCCGCTACTTCCAGCGGCTCGACGCATGCGGGAAGGGCGAGGGGAAGGTCGCGTGGTGCACGAGCGTCGGACCGGCCGAGCTTCTGCGCTCCTTCGGCTTCGAGGTCTACTTCCCCGAGAACCACGGCGCGTTCCTGGGCGCCGCGCGCGCGGCCGGCGAGATGATCCCGGCGGCGACGAAGCTCGGCTACGGCGACGACGTCTGCTCGTAC
>DATLHO010000049.1:0-2404 GCA_035539855.1 Kapaibacterium sp. (SeqCode)
CTTAGCCGTCCACGCCTCGAACGGCTCCGCCGCTCGATCGTGCTCGATCGCGTGCATCGGGATCGCCCGCGCCTCCGGCGCGCGCGCGATCTCGTCGTAGATGAACGCGTCGTCGAACTCCGAGGCGTGCGTGCGCGTGCCGGCGTACCAGACGCGCGCAAGGCGCGCCCAGTAGATCGCGCCGAGGCACATCGGGCACGGCTCGCAGCTCGCGTACAGCTCACAGTCACGCAGCTCGAACGATTCCGTCAGCGCGCACGCGCGGCGGATCGCCTCGACCTCCGCGTGCGCCGTCGGGTCGTTCGTCGCCAGCACGCCGTTGGCCGCCTCGGCGATGATCACGCCGTCACGCACGACGACCGCTCCGAACGGTCCACCGCGACCGGACGCGACGTTCGCCGTCGCGATCTCGATCGCGCGGTCCAAGAAGCGTTCGTCGTAGCCCGGCTTGCTTGTCATGCCGAGGGATCCATCACCTTCGCGATGAACATGATCGCGCCCGAGGACTTCTCGCGAATCGCGAAGAGGAACGGCCGATCCATCCGCATCATGAACGTCTCCGGCAGCGACGTGCGCGAGATCCCCACCGACGTCACCGCGGCCGCCTCGGTGCCTTCCTCGTCGACCTCGATGTACGTCTTGTGCCGCACCTCGCTGATCGCGAGTCCGCCCGCCGGATCGATGCCGCTGAAGTCGGCGCGATCGGAGAACGCGAGACTCATTCCCATCCGCTCGAGCCAGTCGTTGAGCGTCTCCTCCCACTCGAGCTTCATCCTCGGCAGCATCACCATGCCGTCGGACGAGTCGAGTCCCGTGACGATGCGATTCCACGCCGCGTCGTCGAGGCCGTCGACGACGGAGGCCATGTCGACGCCCGCGTTCGGCAGCAGCACGGTCATCGTGTAGCGGTCGAATCCGTAGGGAAGATCGACCGCCTGCAGCGTCGCGTCGCGGTGGTACATGAACTTCCCCGAGCGCAGCATCAGGTCGATCGGTCGCTTTGCGCCGGAGCTCATCGTGAACTCCGCGCGCTGGGTCGAGTCGGGATCGAACTCGGTCGTCCAGCTTCCCTTGAAGTACAGCGCGTTGATCAGGTACATCACCATGTCGCGCGGGATCTCGTCGATGATCGTCGGGATTTTTCCGTGCGTCTTCGTGCTGACCCATCCGTTGATCCGATTGAGAGCGTCGGGCGAGTCGAAGTCCAGCGCCGTGACCTCCGCGTCGAAGTACTGACGGTTCACATCGGTGAACGACGGCAGCACCGTGAGCTCGGGCCGATGCCAGATCGAGTTGGCGATCTCGAACGTCACCTTCGGATCGACCGAACGCAGCAGATCGATCAGCGAGCGGTACGCCGCGTTGATCTCCTCCTGAGTCAGTCCCTCCAGCGCGAGCGTCGCGCGCATCGAGTCGGCGGTCGCGCCGCGCGCTCCGTTGAGGGTCATGCCGAGCGCCATCGAGATGCTCAGCGGCGAGACGATGACGTTGGCGGTGCGCTTGTCGCGATCGAGCGCGCGAAAGAGGCCGAGTCCGAACGTGTTGTCGGCGGCCACGATCGCGCTCTCGTTCTTGGTCAGGGGCCGGACGGGCTGCGGGGTCACGAGGGACTCCGTCGCGCAGCCGGCAACGAGCATCGCGCAGCCGAGGGCCGCGGCGAGGGGTGAGAGAATCGTCTGCATGGCGAGATCCTGTTGCGTTGGTACACCGAGCGCATGGTCATCGGAGAGACGCTCGAGATGGTCGATGTAACCCCACCGAATGGCCGTCCGGCTACTCGAACGCGGCGCCGGCGATGCCTCTCCACCAGGGGATTCCGGCCAGCAGCGCGACGAGGCTGAGGATGAAGAAGATCGATCCCTTCTTGAATCGCGTCACGTCGTCGGTGTTCTTCTTCGCCATCGCGCCGCCGATGTGTCCGAGGGTGACCGCGGCGAGCATGAGGATCGTATGCTCCATGCCGATGCGCCGCAGCTCGGGCACCTTCATCGATCCGCCGAAGTCCGCGAACATCGTCTGGATCAGCGGGCTGACGAACAGCAGGATCAATCCGATCAGGAACTGCACGTCGAGCGAGATCGTGTAGAACTTCGACGCAGAGGCATCGGCGCTCGTGAACTGCCGGCGGCCCAGCCAGCCGGTGACGAAGCGATAGACCGCCCAGAGCGCGGCCAGCAGAACCGCCCAGCGGAAAACGTTGTGAAGCGACAGCAGGATCGAATACATCTCGTGGTCTCGCCGTTGGTGAGTGGTCCGGAGCGCACGCACACGCGATCGTTCGTCGCGCGGGCGGATCGACCCGCGAAGATAGCCAGCGCCGCGGTCACTTGGGGATGCGTCGCGCGATCGCATGGCTCGTCGTTTCGGTGCTCCTCCGCAGGGGCGGCACTCGCTTTGCGCACTC
>DATLHO010000050.1:0-4340 GCA_035539855.1 Kapaibacterium sp. (SeqCode)
GGCGGAAGCGCAGCCGTGACGGTTCGCACGTACTCGAGCCTGTCGACCGCGTCCATCGCCGGGAGCATGAATCCGACGGCGCGCGCGACCGCCTGCGGACCGAGCGCGGCGACGAGCCGGCGCCCGGCATCGATGATCTCCTCGTCGGTGCAGTAGCGGTGGAAGTGCGCGGTCGTGACGGTCTCTTCGTGGGTCATGTGGTGCAGGTACATGCCGATGAACAGACAGAGACGGTGGAAGAAGTGCTCTCCCGCGGCTCGACGCTCTTCCATCGGCGCGATGATCGCGGCCGCGAGCGCGGCCTCGACCTCATCGATCGCGTGCTCGATCGCCTCGTGCTCCTCCGTGTCGACGGCGGTGATGCCGGGCATCTTCGACTCGAGCAGGGGGAGCTGATAGGTATCCTCCATCTCACCGTGGCTCTTCAGGAACTCGAACACGGTGAAGAACTGGGTCTCGAGGCGGGCGACCTCCTCGGCATCGGTCCAGGCGGTGCGCCCGGCGAGCGCGCCGAGATCGAACAGGGCGCTGCGAAGTCCGCGATGGACGCGGCGGTAGACATCGGGTCGTGTGTTGTTGCTCATCGTAGGTCGTCGTTGAAAATCTGTGCGCCGTGGGAGCGACCGGCTACGCCGTCGACGCGCCGAGGTTGGTAACGGCGTGTGACGCTACGTCCAGCGATGAGCAACTCGTCACCGCGCAACGACGGGATGCACGACCTCGATGAGAATGACCCGCACCTCCACGGACGAAACGCAGCCGCCCGACGCATGCGCGTCGGGCGGCTGTCTTCGTCTTGAGAGCGGCGGCGTGCCGCGACGTGTGCTCCGGCCGGTTAGCCGGCGGAGTCCTCGGCCATCCTGCTCAGCTTCTTCCAGCGCCGCTCGATGTTCGCCTGCGCCTGAGCCATGAGCACGGCAGCCTCCTCGGGATTGCTGTCGCGCAGCGACCGGTAGCGGGTCTCGTTGTAGGCGTAGTCGACCAGCGGGATCTTCGGCGCGGAGGAGTCGAGCTGGAAGGGGTTCTTGCCCTCGTCCTTTCGTGCCGGGTTGTAGCGGTACAGCGGCCAGTACCCGCTGTCGACCGCGAGCTTCTGCTGGTTCATGCCCTTGGCCATGTCCACGCCGTGGACGATGCAGTGACCGTAGGCGATGATGATCGACGGTCCGTCGTAGGCCTCGGCCTCGAGGAAGGCGCGCACGGTATGAAGGTCGTTGGCGCCCATCGCCACCTGCGCGACGTAGACCGTGCCGTACTCGGTCGCCATCAGGCCGAGCTCCTTCTTGCCGGCGCGCTTGCCGGCCGCGGCGAATTTCGCGACGGCGCCAAGCGGCGTCGACTTCGAGGACTGGCCGCCGGTATTGCTGTAGACCTCGGTGTCGAGCACGAGCAGGTTCACGTTGCGCCCGCTGGCGAGCACGTGATCGAGTCCGCCGAAGCCGATGTCGTATGCCCATCCGTCGCCACCGATGATCCACACGCTCTTCGGTACGAGCGCTTCGGCGACACGAAGCAGGTCGCGAACGCGCGGGTCGTCGTTGGCCCTGTCGTGGAGCACGAGGCGCATGTCCTCGATCCTTTCACGCTGCTCCGAAATCTCCTTTTCACCGGCAGGTCGCTTGGCGAGAATCTCGTCGGCGAGCTCGACGCCGATCGCCTCGCGCAGCTCGCGGACGAGCTCCGACGCGTAGGTTTCCTGCTTGTCGACGGCCAGGCGAATGCCGAGACCGAACTCCGCGTTGTCCTCGAACAGCGAGTTGCTCCATGCCGGACCGCGTCCGGCGCCGTTGGTCGTCCACGGCGTCGTCGGCAGGTTGCCGCCGTAGATGCTCGAGCAACCGGTCGCGTTGGCGACGATCGCGCGCTCGCCGAACAACTGGGTCATGAGCTTCAGGTACGGCGTCTCTCCGCAGCCCGAGCATGCGCCCGAGAACTCGAAGAGCGGCTCGAGCATCTGGATGTTCTTGACGTTGTTGAACACCATGCCGTCGAGCCGGTCGGTTGCCGGGAGCGAGAGGAAGAAGTCCCAGTTCGCGCGCTCGGTATCACGAAGCGGTGGCTGCGGCGCCATGTTGATTGCGCGATACTCCGGGTTGGCCTTGTCCTTGGCGGGGCAGACTTCGACGCAGAGCTCGCAGCCGGTGCAGTCCTCGACGGCGACCTGCAGCGTGTAGCTGCGGTCGGCGAGCTCGCGCCAGCGCGCCGGGGCGCTCTTGAAGGTCGGCGGCGCCGTCTCGAGTACGGCCGGCTCGTAGACCGCCGCGCGGATCGCCGAGTGCGGGCAGACCAGCACGCACTTGCCGCACTGGATGCAGAGGTCGGTGTCCCACACCGGCACCTCGAGCGCGATGTTGCGCTTCTCCCACTTCGCCGAGCCCACCGGGAACGTGCCGTCGATCGGCATCGAGCTCACCGGCAGGTTGTCGCCGTAGCCCGCGATCATCGGTCCGGTGACGTCGCGAATGAAGTCCGGCGCGCCCTCGGGAATGAACACCGGCAGCGAGACGTGACCGTCGGCGATGGTCGGAACGGCGACCTCGTGCAGGTGCGCCAGTGCCGCGTCGACGGCCGCGAAGTTCTTCTGGATCACCGCCTCGCCACGCTTCTTGTACGTGCGGACGATCGCCTCCTTGATCCGCTCGATCGCCTCGTCGCGAGGCAGCACGCCGCTGATCGCGAAGAAGCAGACCTGCATGATCGTGTTGATGCGCTGGCCCATGCCGGTCTCCGCGGCGACGCTGTAGGCGTCGATGACGAAGAGCTTCAGGCCGAGGTCGATGATCCGCTGCTGCAGCCCGCGCGGTAACTCGCGCCACACATCGTCGGGTCCGAACGGGCTGTTGAGCAGCAGCGTCGCGCCGGGCTCTGCGTTCTCGAGCACATCGTAGCGCTCGACGAAGCCGAACTGGTGCACCGCGATGAAGCTCGCGCGCTGAATCAGGTAGGGGGAGTGGATCTCGCGCGGACCGAAGCGCAGGTGCGAGACCGTGCGCGCGCCGGACTTCTTCGAGTCGTACACGAAGTAGCCCTGGGCGTAGTTCTCGGTCTCCTCGCCGATGATCTTGACGGAATTCTTGTTGGCTCCGACGGTGCCGTCGGCGCCGAGGCCCCAGAAGACCGCACGCACCGCCTCATTCGACTCGATCTCGAAGGCCGCGTCATACTCGAGGCTCGTGTGCGAGACATCGTCGTTGATGCCGACGGTGAAACTGTTCTTCGGCTTCTCGGCCCGCAGCTCGTCGTAGATGGCGCGAGCCATGGCCGGGGTGAATTCCTTCGAGGACAGACCGTAGCGACCGCCGATGACGCGCGGGAACACTTCGAAGGTCTGCGTACCGTTCGAGAAGCTCTCGGCGATCGCGCTGAGAACGTCCTGGTACAACGGCTCGCCGACGGCGCCGGGCTCCTTGGTGCGATCGAGCACCGCGATCGAGCGAACGGTCGACGGCAGGGCAGCGAGCATGTGCTCGACAGAGAACGGACGGAACAGGCGGACCTTCACCATGCCGACCTTCTCGCCGCGCGCATTGAGATAGTCGACGATCTCGCCGACGGTCTCGCAGCCGGATCCCATGGCGACGACGACGCGATCGGCATCGGGCGCGCCGTAGTAATCAAAGAGGTTGTAGCGGCGGCCGGTCAGTGCCGCGAAGCGATCCATCGCCGCCTGGACGACGCCGGGCGTCGCGGTGTAGAATGGATTGACGCGCTCGCGCGCCTGGAAGAAGACGTCGGGGTTCTGGGCGGTGCCGCGCAGGACGGGATGATCGGGGGAGAGGGCGCGATTGCGATGCGCGGCGACGAGATCCTCATCGATCATCGCCTGGAGGATGTCGTCCTGGAGCTCTTCGATCTTCGTGACCTCGTGCGAGGTCCTGAAGCCGTCAAAGCAATGAAGGAACGGGATGCGCGAGCCGAGCGTCGAGGCGTGCGCGATCAGGCCGAGATCCATCACCTCCTGCACCGAGTTCGAGAAGAGGATGCCCCAGCCGGCGCCGCGCGTCGACATGACGTCGCTGTGGTCGCCGAAGATCGACAGCGCGTGCGTCGCGAGCGAGCGAGCGGCGATGTGAAAGACCGTCGGCGTCAGCTCGCCGGCAATCTTGTACATGTTCGGAATCATCAGCAGCAGTCCCTGGCTCGACGTGAACGTCGTCGCCAGCGCGCCGCCCTGCAGTGCGCCGTGGATCGCACCGGCCGCGCCACCCTCGGACTGCATCTCCTGGACGAGCGGCGTGGTGCCCCAGAGATTCTTGATGCCAGAGGAGGCCCACGCATCGGAGAGCTCACCCATGGAGGAGGAGGGGGTGATCGGATAGATCGCGATCACTTCGCTGAGC
>DATLHO010000051.1:0-17492 GCA_035539855.1 Kapaibacterium sp. (SeqCode)
CCCTCCCCCCTCTCCGTATTCGGAGAGGGGGGAGGGGGGGTGAGGTCGCGCGGCGGCTGGGTGCCGTACCCTACCTTCCCGCCACCATCGCGCCCCGCAGCGCGCGCACGCCGAGCCGCGAGTAGTTCACCGACTTCCCAAGAATCCGCACCGACTCCTGCGACGCATGGAATCCCATCGAGTTCTCCGCCTCGATGAAGTCCAGCATGAACGACGCCTTGCGATGGAAGTCGCGCGCCAGCTTGAGGCTCGGCGCGTTCGAGTCCGCCGCGGCGACCGCGCGGATGTCGTCGATGAGCTCGAGCATCGCGTCCATCGCGATGCCGCGCATCTCGAAGGTGCGTCCCTGGATCGTCTCGACGCGCGCGCGCAGCTCATCCTCGCTCCACTTATGGCACGTCTGGCAGGCGCGGTTGATGTTCAGCAGTGGCGAGCGCACGTGATGGTCGCTGATCTTCATCGCGCCGACGCGCTTGTATGGCATATGACAGTCGGCGCAGGCGACGCCCGAGCGAGCGTGGATGCCCTGGCTGTGGAGCTCGAACTCCGGATGCTGCGCCTTGAGCATCGGCGCGCCCGACTCCTTGTGCACCCAGTCCTTGAATCCCTCTGCGTCGTACCACGCGAGGATGCTGTCGACCTTCAATCCCTTGAACCACGGGTAGGTCAGTCGCTTCTCGGGTCCCTTGAAATGGTACTCGACGTGGCACTGGCCGCAGACGTAGGAGCGCATCTCCTGTCGCGTGGCCATGGTGTTGACGTCGTAGTTCTGAATGCCCTCGGACGCCTTGAGCGCGCGAATGCCCTCGATGAAGCCCGGGCGCGTGATCCGCAGCGCCATGTTGTCCGGGTTGTGGCAGTCGATACAGCTCACCGGATGCTCGACGAGCTTGCGCGCCTCGAAGTACGGCATCGGATTGACCTTCTCGAATCCCTTCATCAGATCTCCGCCGCCGGCCTTCATGTACGGCACGTAGACCGACGCATGGCAATGGATGCACGCGCCCGGCTGCTTGACCGCGCTCTGTCGCTTGGTCAGCTCCTGGTCGGTGAGCATGAAGGCATGCCCGCGCTCCTCGCGGAAGTCGACGGAGAACGCGTAGCCGGCCCACATGCGGACCAGGCGCGGATCCTCCGACAGACGCGACTGCGCCACGAACGAGCGCGGATCGGCCGAGTCCGGCGAATGAGGCACGGCCTCGCTTCCGCCATACTTCGTGCGGACCTGGTCGACGGTCTTGCGGTAGTCGTCGTACTGCTGCGGGAAGTTCTTCCCCCAGATCGCGGGATCGCTCGTCGTGTCGGTCAGGTCGACGACGCGATAGAACGGCGTGCGTGCCTCCTCCTTGCGCTCGAAGATGTTCGTCAGCAGGTACGCGCCGCCGATGGCGGCGGCACTCGCCGCGAGGGTCGTGATCGCGAGCCAGCGGAATCGGCCGCGCTTCCTGGTGTCCGGAGTGTCGGGTGTCGGGCTTGCCATGTCTGCTGTAGGACTGAAACTGAATGGTATCGAACGTTCCTTCGTGTCGGCTCGATGCGTCGGATCCGGTGCTCAGCGCACCCAGTGCCCGACGGTGTTGTGGCAGCGAATGCAGGACGTCTCCTCTCCACCGTGCGCGGAGGCCGGCGCCGTCGTCGAGACGCCGGCCGGCGCCTCGATCGCCTCGACGATCTCCTCGTGGCACTTGCGGCACGCCTTCTCGGTGACCTCGAGGTTGCCCGGCTTGATCCGCAACGGGTCCGGGAACTCGCCGGTCGTGAACGCGAACGAGTGCCAGAAGCCGTTGGAGGCCTTCGTCGCATACTTCGCGATGAAGCCCGGCGGCGTGTGGCAGTCGTTGCAGACGGCGACCGAGCGGTGGCTCGACGCGAGCCACGTCCGGTAGTGATCGCCCATGACGTGGCAGTTGGCGCAGGCGGCGGGGTCGTCGGTCATGTAGGAGCCTCCCTTCGCATAGATGAAGGTGTAGGCGCCGATGCCGACGGCGATCCCGATGAGGACCGCAAGAACGATAAGGGGTATCCGGTCTGACTTCATTGTGGGTCTGCGGATGCAACGGCTGCTCGAGTCGGGAACGGAATTGGCGCGATCGACGGGCGCCGATCGCGCGCCGTATCTTCGCTCCGCCTCCGATGAGGGCCGCAGAATATCACGGCACCGCCGGAGCGAACATGACGTGTATCATGATTTTGGGGCTTCTCGACGGACGCAAGCACGGACGCCGATCAGCCGACGTAACGAATCGTTGACAATGCTGCTCTACTACGTCGCCCTTCCACTGGTCCTGCTCTCGCTGATCCTCTTCTCGATCATCCCGACGCTCGCGCGGCCGTTCGACCGGAGCGCTCGCGTGTACCACTGGGCCTGGCACGCATGGTCCCGACTGACGATGGTGCTCTTTCGCATCCGCCTGAGTGTGCGCGGTCGTCAACGCGCCGACGGCGAGGGCAACCGTATCTATATCGTCAACCACGGAAGCTACATCGATATCCCCGTGCTGGGCGCCGCGCTGACCGATCGGGCGGTCTTCGTCTACAAGGAGGAGCTCCAGCGCACGCCGGTCTGGGGACCGCTGCTGCGGCTGAGCCCGCACATCGCGATCAGCAGGACGGAGGGTCGGGAGGCGTTCGAGACGATCGAGCAAACCGCACGCCGCATCCGCGAGGGCGATCTGTCGGTCGTAATCTTCCCGGAGGGCACGCGCTCGGCCGACGGATCGCTCGGCGAGTTCCGCCGCGGCGGCTTCCTGCTGGCGACCCGCACGGGTGTTCCGATCGTCCCGGTCGCGATCCGCGGCACCCAGCGCCTGCTGCCGCGGGACGACTGGCGCGTGCGCCCCGGTGAGGTCGAGGTCGTCATCGGCGAGCCCATCGACGTTCCCCTGGGGCTGACGCGACCGCAGGAGAAGGCGATCCAGCAGCGCACGTGGGATGCGCTGGCCGCCATGCTCGAGACTGGCGCGACGGCGCCCGACTCGGTCGGGGCCGCAGACGTCGAACGTGCCGCCGACACCGGAAGTGCCGCCGGCGCCGGGCATGCCGCAGAGTGAGCCGGGTCCCTCACACCTTCAAATTGTTTGGTCCGGCGGAGATTGGGTAAGTTTGCGTTCCTGTTTCCGAAGACTCCAATCGACTCAATGTCCGAAAGCACGCTGAAGCCCCGCACCGAGGTGCGGGACCTGGGGAAGTTCGTTGGTGAGGAGGTCCGCCTCGGCGGATGGGCCTACAACACGCGGCAGAGCAAGAACGTGAAGTTCCTCGAGCTGCGTGATGGCGGGGGCACCGTGCAGTGCGTCTTCGCGCGCAGCGTCGTCGGCGACGCGATCTTCGAGCGCTTCGACGAGATCACGCAGGAGTCGAGCCTCTACGTCAGCGGCAAGGTCGTCGCGCACCCGAAGCGCGCGGGGGTCTTCGAGATCGAAGCGATGGACTTCGAGATGCTGCAGCGGGCGGTGGACTATCCGATCTCCCCGAAGGAGCACGGCATCGAGTTCCTGTTCGACCGCCGGCACCTGCACCTTCGCTCGTCGCGTCCGCACGCGGTCATTCGTGTGCGCCATCGCATCATCAAGGCCATCCGTGACTTCTTCGACGACCGCGGGTTCACGCTGCTCGACTCGCCGATCCTGACCGCGAACGCGGGCGAGGGAACGTCGAATCTCTTTCGCACCGAGTACTTCGATCTCGGCTACGCCTACCTCGCACAGACCGGCCAGCTCTACGGAGAGGCCGGTGCGATGGCGTTCGGCAAGATCTATACGTTCGGCCCGACCTTTCGCGCCGAGAAGTCGAAGACGCGGCGCCACCTGACCGAGTTCTGGATGGTCGAGCCCGAGGTCGCCTTCATGGACCTCGCCGGCGACATGGAGCTCGCCGAGCAGTTCATCAGCTACATCGTCGAGTGCGTGCTCGCCGACTGCCGCGACGATCTCGCGACGCTCGAGCGCGACGTGACGAAGCTCGAGTCCGTCAAGGCGCCGTTTCCGCGCGTGAGTTATACGGAGGCGGTGGAGATTCTCAAGAAGAAGGGAATGGAGATCGAGTGGGGTGAGGATTTCGGCGCGCCGCACGAGACGGCCGTCGGAGAGGATTTCGATCGCCCGGTGATCATCCATCACTATCCGACCGAGATCAAGGCCTTCTACATGAAGCGCGACGCGGACAATCCGAAGGTCGTCAAGGCCATGGACGTCATCGCGCCGGAAGGGTACGGCGAGATCATCGGCGGATCGCAGCGCGAGGAGGACATCGATCTGCTGAAGGCGCGCATCGAGGCCGAGGGACTTCCGATGGAAGTCTTCGAGTGGTATCTCGACCTGCGTCGCTACGGCAGCGTTCCGCATTCGGGCTTCGGCCTTGGACTCGAGCGCGTCGTGGCATGGATCTGCGGCCTCGAGCACATCCGCGAGGCAATTCCGTTCCCGCGCACGATCGTCCGACTCTTTCCGTAGGTCCTGAAGAAAACCATGCATGCGGTCCCGCGGCGTATGACAGAATCCGCGATCCGCATTTCGAAATCCGCAATCGATCGATGACTCTCGAACTCGTCCTCTTCATCCTGCTGGCCGTCATGGCCGTCGGCGCCGCGCTGGTGCTGATCACCGCCCGCAACCCGATCAGCTCGGCCATGGCGATGGTGACGCACTTCCTCGCGCTCGCCGGACTGTACCTGACGCTGCACGCGCAGTTCATGGCGGCGATCCAGGTGCTCGTCTACGCCGGCGCGATCATGGTGCTGGTCGTCTTCGTCATCATGCTCCTGAACCTCGGCAACGAGGACTCCCTGCGCGAGCGCTTCTCGAGCCGGGAAGGACTCGGCATCCTCGCCTCTCTCTTCATCGGCGGCGCGGTGATCTACGCCGTGATGCAGTCGGTCTTCGCCGGCCGCCCCGTCGACGAGCGCCTGACCAACTCCGGAACGATCGACGCCATCGGCAAGGCGCTCTTCACCGACTACGTCTTCCCGTTCGAAATGGTCTCGCTCGTACTGCTGGCCGCGGTTGTTGGAGCGGTGGTTTTGACGAAGCGGCATCTTGAGTGATTTGTCAGATGTTAGATGTTAGATGGTAGATGTCACAAGGCGCGGGAGTGGTGGGGGGCGGTTTTCGGGGGTAGTTGATTGTTATTTGTTATTTGTTATTCGTTTTTTGTTTTTGAGTTGCCCAGGCCAATAACCAATAACCAATAACAAAAGCCAGAACCTCAGAAACTGCCCCAGCAACCATCCGCATCGTGACATCTAACATCTAACATCTGACCCATAACAGCTCCCGCATATGCTCTCTCTCCCTCTCGAATACTACCTCGTCCTGACGGCGGTGATTTTTCTGATCGGCGCTATCGGTGTGGTGACTCGGCGTAATGCGATCATCATGTTCATGTGCATCGAGCTGATGCTCAACTCGGTGAACCTGACGCTCGTCGCGTTCAGCCAGTATCTCGGCAATGTTGCCGGACAGATCCTGGTGCTGCTCGTGATGACCGTTGCCGCCGCCGAGGCCGCCGTTGGTCTGGCGATCGTCCTGGCGCTCTTCCGGAACAAGCAGACGATCTACGTCGACGAGATCCGCCTGCTCAAATGGTAGACGACGCTCGGGCGCCGGCGTCTGCGGTTACGACCGATCGCGCCGGCCGCACCGGTATTCTCGCTCGTCTGGTTCTGCTCGTGTTCATCGGCGGCGCGGTCTGGTACGGGCTTGCCCGGATCGACTGGCCGGCGCTCGGTCGGGCTCTCGCCGCCGCCAACCCGCTCTGGATCCTCGCCGGCATCGCCGGCGCGATCGCCTCCCACCTTCTGCGCGCCCATCGCTGGCGCATGCTCATCCCCGACGGTCGCTCGATCAGGCTGCGCGATGCCTTCTCGGCGACGATGATCGGGTACATGTTCAACAACATCATCCCCCGCTCCGGCGAGCTCGCCCGACCCTGGGTGCTCGCACGCCGCGTTGGTCGTCCGCTCAGCGCGATGATCGCCTCGGTCGTCGTCGAACGGATCATCGACGGACTCTCGCTCGCCCTCGTCGTCGTCGCGCTGACGCTCGCCGGACGCGAGCTGATCGAGCGGCTGCTGCCGGAGTATACTGCCGGCGGTCTCGTTGCCGCGATCGTCATTCCCGTGCTCGCCCTCGTCGCACTCGTCGTCCTGGCCGTGCGGACCTCGCTCGGCGAGCGGCTCGTCGAGCTCGTCGCCCGGCGCCTGCCGGAGCGTCTCGGCGTGCGGGTGCGGACCATCGTCGCGGATTTCCGGACCGGAGCCAGCCTCGACCGCTCGCAGTACGGACCGCTCACGGTTCCCGTGCTCGTCGCCCTTTCGGTCGTCATCTGGCTCGGCTACTGGTTCGGGCTGTACTCGGGATTCTTCGCCTTCGGCTTCGATCGGGCGTATGGACTCGGCGTCGAGGCCGCCCTCGTCACGCTGGGGATCACCTCGATCGGCATGACGATCGCGCCGACCCCCGGCGGGTTCCTGGTCTATCACAGCTTCTGCATCGCCGTGCTGACGATCGCCTTCGGCGTTCCCGACGAGCAGGCGGCGGCCTTCGCACTGCTGACCCACGGCGCTCCGTACATTGCGGTCACCGCGATCGGCGCCGGCTTCGCCCTCGCCGAGAACGTCTCGCTCGGCTCCGTCCTGCGCGACCGGCGCAATCTCCCCCCTCCCCCCGCGTCGTCAACTGGCCCAGGTCCGGGCCCCTCCGTCGGCTGACATCCGGCCTGAAATTCGATTGCCCGGCCCCGAGGGCGACGATATATTGATCCGCTGCGTTCAGAATCCAGGCGTGCGCATGAGCTCCTCCAACGACCACATCCCATCAGGGAACGGCCTCTCCATGAACAACGGCTCCAACGGCAACGGCTCGGGCAATCCCGGCGGACGAGCTCCGCTCGGCGCGCCCGTGGCCGGCCCTGCGCGGCCCATGGCGGCGGCTCCGGACCTGGCGCGCCTTCAGCGCTCGCTCGGGGAAACCGAGGAGAAGCGCCGCTTCAACGCGAGCGACTACCTGCGCCTGCTCTGGAAGGGCAAGTGGATCGTCGGAGCATGCATCGCGGTCGCGGGACTGCTGACGGCATACTACACCTACTCGCTGCCGTACGTCTACGAGGCCTCGTTGGACATCGCGCTGGAGAAGAACGAGGAGCAGCAGGTCTTCGCCCAACAGGTCTGGGGACGCAATCGCGACCGCGAGCTCAAGAACGAGCTGCAGTTCATGACGTCGCTGCCGGTCTACCAGCAGACGGCGCTGCGGCTGTACGAGCACCGCTTCGTCGACACGACCAGCCCGCAGTACGCCGACTCGACGATCCCGCTGCTCGCCTCCGCCGAGGCCGCGCTCACCGCGCGGCTGCACGGGCTTTCCGAGTCGCAGAAGGTTGCCAAGATCATCGATCACATGGCCGGGGCGATCCAGTCGATGACGTCGATCCAGCCCTCGAAGGACGCCGACATCATCACGATCACGACGCGCAGCGGTGACCCGCGCGAGGCCGCGCTGATCACGAACACGTACGCCGAGGTCTACGGCGAGCACAGCCGCACGCAGAACCAGCAGAAGGTCCGTGGCGTCGAGGAGTTCCTGCGGGGCAAGCTCGACACGACACAGCGCATGCTCACCGAGGCCGAGCTCGCGCTCAAGGGCTTCAAGGAGAGCGCCGGAGTCGCCGGCGACAACGTCGCGCCCGATGAGCTCGCGCAGCAGCGATCGAACCTGCAGGAGTCCGCGAGTGCCGTCGCGATCGAGATCAACACGGTCGCGAGCCGGCTCGCCGAGACGAAGAAGCAGCTCGCCGCCATCGAGCCGACGTACTCGACCGACCTGGCCGAGGCGCTGCCGGAGAAGATCACGGCGCTGACCTCACAACTGGCGCGCGAGGAGATGTCACTGAAGACGGTCACGACCGTCAATCCGAAGCGCGGCAGCGAGGTCGCCTATCAGCGCATGCTCGCGAGCAAGCGCCGCATGGTCGACGAGCTCCGCGCCGAGCTCGAGCGCAGCGTCACCCGGTACAAGGAGTCGAAGATCGGATCGCTCCCCGGCGCCAGCGATGTCTCCAGCGGTGGTCCCACCGGACCTCTGACGACGCTTCGCTCGCAGATCTTCAACGACGAGATCGTGCTCAACTCGCTGCGCGCCAAGCAGGGCGCGATCGCCTCGGCGATCGGCTCGATCAGCGGCCAGCTCGCACAGATCCCGGCCAAGTCGATGACACTCGACCAGCTCGTGCGCGAGAAGAAGAGCAACGAGGAGATCACGAAGGAGCTGCAGACGCAGTTCACGAAGAAGATGATCGACAAGCAGGCGATCCTCTCGAACGTGCGGATCATCTCCCCGGCGCAGGCGAACACGAACCCGATCAGCCCGAACCGCCGCGCGAACATGGTGCTCGGCACCCTCGTCGGGCTTGGTCTGGGCGTCGGCATCGTACTGCTGATCGCCTATGCCGACACGACGGTACACTCGCCGGACGAGCTGACGGAGAAGGGCTTCTCGGTGCTCGCGGCGATTCCCGCCATCGAGTCGAACGGCGGCGGCCGTGGAGTGCGCCGCATCGACGACGATGCCCGCGGGCGCGGGGCGATCTCGCCCCACCTGATCGCCTACAGCGATCCGGATTCACCCGTGACCGAGTCGTACCGCTCGCTGCGCACGGCGATCCAGTTCGCGTCGATCGTCGAGCCCATCAAGATGCTGCTGGTGACCAGCTCGGTGCCGCAGGAGGGCAAGTCGACGACCTCGGCGAACCTCGCGATCGTCATGGCCAACAGCGGGCTGCGGACGCTGCTGATCGACTGCGATCTGCGCCGCCCGATCGCGCACGCAAACTTCGGAATGCCGAAGGAGCCCGGGCTCGTCAACGCGCTCATCGGTGAGGTTGCGCCGGAGGAGGCGATCCGCGCGAGCGGCATCCCGAACCTCGACGTGCTCGCCTCCGGGTCGATCCCGCCGAATCCGTCGGAGCTTCTCGGCTCGCGCCGCATGAGCGATCTGCTCGAGCTGTTGCGCGATCGCTACGACCTGGTGCTGATCGACTCGCCTCCGGTCGGCGTGGTCACCGACGGCGTGATCCTCTCGACGAAGGTCGACGCAACGATCGCGGTCGTGCGCGCGCACCGCACGCGGATGGAGTTTCTCGACCGCACCAGCGACGAGGTCAGCCGCGTGGGCGGTCCGTTGCTCGGCGTGGTGCTCAACGAGTTCGATGCGTCGCAGAGCTACGGCTCGTCGTACAAGTACTACAAGTACTACAAGTACTACGGCTACTACGGATCGAACGACGCCCCGGGCGAGCGCAAGCGCCGCCGGGCGAAGACCGCTCGCAACAACGCGACGGCGACGAATTAGTGCCTCGATCGGCGTTCGGCGATCGAGCTAGAATCATCCGCTTCTGAGACAGTACAGAACCACGGCGGGGATCGCTATCGCTCGAATCTCTACGGCGTACCGGCTGAAGCAGGCCTGACCATCGTGCGCGTGTCGCATCGGCGCGGAGCAATCCGCGACCATGTGCGGCGCGCGGTGTAGTTTGTGCCGGCCGACGCATCCTCGATGCACGACTCTCCCCCGGCGTCACCCGGCGCCGACGTCGGACATTCGCCCTGTTCCAGGTTGAACCGTTGATTCCCGAAGTCTCTTGAGCGTACGTCTTCACCGTCTTCTGCCTGCGCGTCTGCGCTGGATCGCGCTGTTCGTTCTCTCCGCATCGGCTCCCGCGCTCGCGCAGGTCGATACGAGCGAGACGCGCCGCGACCGTTCCGACGTCCCGGCAACCACCCCTCGCATTCCCCTGTCCCCGTTCGAGACCGAGTTCCCGTACGGCAGCGGCTATGGGCATCGCGTCGAGCTCGACAGCACGACGATGCAGGTCCGCATCTACGAGACGCTCTTCGGACAGCGCATCGGCCAGCCGCGCGCGATGAGCTTTGACGACTTCGTCGCCGAGCGCCAGCGCGAGACCGAGCGCAGGATGTGGGAGGAGCGCGCGCGCAAGTACGAGCTCAACACGACCGCCGGCGAGCGTGACGAGCTCGAGAAGATCCTCGGCAGCGGAACGCAGATCGACATCCCCATCCCGCAGAATCCCCTGACCTCGATCTTCGGATCTCCCACGATCTCGATCAACGTCAACGGCTCGGTCAACGTCTCGGCCGGCTGGCAGTGGGACGACAACAACCTCACCGGCATCACCGACTACGGCTCGACGCAGTCGGCTCCGTTCTTCAATCAGAACATCCAGGTCAACGTCTCCGGCCGCGTCGGCGAGCTGCTGAAGCTCAACGCCGACTTCGACAACCAGAGGACGCTCGATCTGGAGAACCAGATGAAGATCTCCTTCGGCGGCGGTCCGGAGAGCGACGACAACATCATCCAGTCGGTCGAGGCGGGCAACGTCTCGCTGCAGTCGCCGAGCTCGCTGATCGGCGGAAGCCAGACGCTCTTCGGCGCGAAGGCGAGCTTCAAGTTCGGCAAGCTCTTCCTGACGGCGCTCGCATCGCAGAAGCGGGGCGAGCGCAAGACGGTCAACGTCGCCGGGGGCTCGGTCAAGCAGCAGATCTGCATCAAGCCCTACGACTACGCGATCAACCACTTCTGGCTCGCCGACGTCTACCGCAACTTCTACGACGAGTACTTCCGCAGCACGCCGCCGGCGGCGACGCCTGCGATGGCGCCGTTCACGATCCGCGACATCGAGGTCTACGAGCAGGTCAAGGATGGCTCGATCCCGGCGCAGTTCCGCGCGATCGCCTACGCCGATCTGCCCGCGGCCGACGCGGCCGGACGCTACTCGGGCTCGTTCAGCGATCCGGTGATCGGCGGCCGCGCCGGCGAGATCCAGCGCGGCTCGTTCAAGAAGCTCACCTCCGGCACCGACTTCGAGATCGACCGCCAGCTCGGCACGCTGACGATCCGCTCGCTGCAGGCCGACAAGATGTACGCGGTCGCCTACCGCACCGCCGACTCGATCTACGGCGAGTTCGCGAACACGCGTCCGGACAACGATTCGGCGACGGTGGTGCTGAAGCTCGTGTATGTGCCGAGCATGCAGCCGGAGTTCCGCTCGCTCTGGCGCCGGCAGATGAAGAACATCTACCCGCTGCAGGGCGTTCGCAACGTCGACGTCTCCGCATCGAAGATCACGATCACCTACGGCGTTCCCCCGGACACCAGCGCGGTGCTGCGCACCGAGGGCAACCCGCGCCTGGTCACGGTGCTCGGCGTCGACCGCGTCAACAACAGCGGCGACGCGCGCCCCGACGGCGAGTTCGACATCCGCTCGCAGTACATCTTCGACCCGGCCAACGGACGCATCGTCTTCCCGTCGACCGAGCCCTTCCGCCGCCAGTTGCAGTCCTCCCTCGGCGCCAACGCCGAGCCCTACGTCCTCGACGCGATCTACGACCAGACGCGTGACGAGGCGCAGCGCGACACGCGCGTCGGCAAGTACGCCATCTGCGGAGAGATCGCCGGCTCCGGCGGCTCGAAGATCTCGCTCGGCGCGTTCTACCTGGCGCCGAACTCGATCAAGGTCTTCTCGAACGGCCAGGCGCTCGCAGAAGGTGTCGACTACCGTGTCGACGCCGTCTTCGGCGAGGTCACGCTGCTGTCGCCCCGCGCGAACAGCCCGACGGCGAACATCTCGGTCGAGTACGAGCAGAACGACTTCGCGACGATCGCCAACAAGACGCTCGTCGGCCTGCGCGGCGACTACGACCTGCTCAACAAGCGCTATGTCAAGTCGAAGCTCGGCATGACGTTCATGCGCTACGGCCAGTCGCTGCCGACCGACAAGGTGCAGATCTACTCGAACGACGAGTCGGTCGCCAACACGATGCTCGGCTTCGACGGCTTCATCGACTACCAGGCGAACTTCCTCACGCGCTGGATCGACGCGATCCCGCTGATCGACACCAAGGAGCCCTCGACGCTGCGCCTGTCCGGCGAATGGGCGATGGTCATGCCGAACCCCGACACCAAGCCGAGTCTCGTCGCCGACGACGGCGGGCTGGGCGCGGCGTACATCGACGACTTCGAGTCCGGCGCGAAGCGCCAGATCCAGCTCGGCGTCAACTACACGTCGTGGTTCCCGGCCTCGCCGCCGGCCGATCCCCGCAACGGCATCGACGACGAGGACCGCCTCGCGCACAAGGGCCACATGTGGTGGTACAACACGACCGGACTCAAGACAACGATCAAGGAGATCTGGCAGAACAAGGATCCCGAGCGCACGGCCTCGGCGACGACCGTGCTCGATCTCGTCTACGATCCGGCGCGGCGCGGCATCTACAACACCAACGTCGACTACGAGAGCCAGTACAACGCCGGCGGCACGTTCCGCGACATGCTCTGGGGCGGCATGATGCGCTCGCTGTCGTTCTACGCGTCGAACCTCAACGAGGAGAACATCGACTACATCGAGATCACGATGAAGGTCGAGACCGACGGCGACGTCAACCGTCATCAGTCCTCGAAGATGTTCATCGACCTCGGACAGATCTCCGAGGACGTGATCCCGAACTTCAAGCACGACACCGAAGACGGCATCACCCCGAACAACACGCAGCAGGACGACGTGCTCAACGAGGGTGAGGATGTCGGCATCGACGCGCTCGCCGACGCCGTCGAGCGCCAGCGCTTCCCGTCGCTCGGCGACGATCCGTCGCACGACAACCACGGCACGCCGCCGATCAATGCGACGCCGTTCGACTACAATCAGGAGTACGATCTCTACGGGCGGGTCAACGGACAGGAAGGCAACCTCGGACCCCAGCAGGCGCCGCGTCCGGACGCCGAGGATCTCGACGGCAACAAGAGCGTCGACCTCGACAACTCGTACTTCACGTACGAGGTCAACCTCGACTTCGACGCCCTTCGCAACGCGCAGATCGTCGGCGGTGGCGACAACCCGAACGGCTGGCGCACCTATCGCATCCCGCTGCGCACGGGATTTCAGAAGACGGGCAATCCCTCGTTCTCGAACGTCAAATACGTCCGCGTCCGCCTCGAGTCCAACGGCCGGCCGCTGAAGGTGCGCATCGCCGAGTTCAACCTCGTCGGATCCGACTGGCGCAATTACTCGTCCCCGATCGACTCGGCGCGCGATCCGAAACTCGACATCGCGTTCGTGAGCATCGAGGACAACGGTGGGCCGCCCGACTTCTACCTGCCGCCTCCGGGCGTCGAACGCGAGCCCGACGCGGTCAGCAACACGCTGAAGAACGAGCAGTCGCTGTCGGTGAGCGTCAAGGACCTCGATCGCGGTGAGACGCGCGCGGCGATCCGCGTGCGCCCGCGGGCCTTCGATGTGTTCAACTACAAGAAGATGAAGTTCTTCCTGCACGGCGGCGGCGACATGGACGCCGAGCAGATCGGCGGGCAGCCGGCGAAGGTCATCGCCTACATGCGCTTCGGCTGGGACTCGCTGAACTACTACGAGTACCGCGTGCCGCTGCTGCAGGGATGGAACGGCTACACGGTCGACTTCGACGCGCTGGCGGCGATCAAGCAGGAGCGCGGCAGCACGACGGGCAACGGCATCGCCTACTTCCCGGTGCCCGACGGCAACGGCGGCGTGCGCTCCGGAGAGCAGTTCGCCGTGCGCGGCCTTCCGTCGCTGACGCGCGTGCAGTTCATCTCCTTCGGCATTCTCAACAACGCCTACCCCGGCGCGCTCACCACGACGATGTGGGTCAACGAGCTGCGGGTGATCGGCGCGGAGAACTCGAACGACTGGGCGGCGAAGGTCTCCGCGGCCGTCAAGCTCGCGGACCTCGGCAACGTGTCGTTCAACGCCGAGCGGTTCAATCCGAACTTCCACCGGCTCGAGGATCGTTTCGGCAATCGTGTCGAGTCGAGCAACTGGGCGATGAACTCGGTCTTCCAGCTCGAGAAGTTCGTGCCCGAGTCGTTCAAGGGAACGACGATCCCGCTGACGTACAACCACATCGAGCGGATCGAGAAGCCGCGCTACATCGCGCAGAGCGACGTCGAGGTCGACGCGGCCGTGCAGCGACTCGGTGAGAACCAGGCGATCCCGGCCGACGTGCGACAGCGCCGCGCCGACAGCCTCCGCCTCGCCTCGCAGACGCTCGTCGTGCAGGATGGCTTCGCGCTGCAGAACGTGCGGATCGCGTGGCCGGGACAGGTCTGGTGGGTGCGCGACATCTTCAATCGTCTGACGTTCGGCTACGACTACCGCCAGACGCGCCAGCGCTCGCCGCAGATCGATCAGCGCTTCGAGTGGCAGTGGCAGGCCCAGGCCGGCTATCAGGTGCCGATCCCGCGCAACTTCGACGTGCAGCCGTTCAAGAAGCTCTTCGAGGGTATCCCGCTGCTCGAGCACTGGAAGGACTTCCGCGTCAACTTCCTGCCGAACAACTTCGCGGCGAGCTCGGGCGTGACACGCTCGCGCACGACCGAGCAGTTGCGCGACGCGCTCGCACCGAGTCCGGTCGTTCGCGACTTCCGCGCGACGCGCGCGGCGCAGTTCACGTGGCCGCTGAGCGAGAACGGACTGCTCAACATCACGACCGACTACAACGTCGACGTCTCGAGCTCGCTGACGCACCTGGAGACCAACGAGTCGGGTCTGCAGCGCGAGGGCGCCGACATCGCGAAGGATCTCTTCTTCAACGAGGGGCGCCTGTTCAACTTCGGGCGGGACAACAACCTGCGGCAGACGTTCACGTTCAACTCGCGCCCGCGCCTGCCGCTGATCCCCGACCGGTTCTTCCGGATCACGACCGCGCGCTACTACGTGCAGTACCAGTGGCTCGACGAGCTGGCGACGAACCTGCAAAGCAACAACTTCACCAAGTCGGCGCAGTGGACGAGCACCGCGACGCTCGGCGCTGAGATTCCGCTGATGGGCATCGGCAACGCTCTGTGGGGCGACAAGCCTTCCGGCGGCCGCGATACGACGAAGGATGAGTCGGGCATCGCCTCGGTGCTGCGCTACCTCATCAAGGTGCCGCTGCTCGAGTTCGAGCGCCTGTCGTTCAACTACAAGCAGGACAACACCTCGAAGAACCCCGGCGTCGTCGGCTCGACCGGCGTGTCGAACCTCTGGGGACGCTCGTTGCTGTTCCGCTCGGAGAGTCCCGACTTCGGTCCGGGCGCGGCCTACCAGCTCGGCCTCATCAACGATCCGCACGGCGAGCTCGACTTCGGCTTCAAGAGCGCCTTCCCGTTCATCACGTTCGAGAAGAACAAGGGTGTGCGCGCGCCGAACATCTACGTGCTCGACAACTACACGCAGAAGAACAACCTGACGGCGTCGACCAGCCGCGCGCTCTGGCAGGGTGCTTCGCTGTCGATCAACTGGGGCGTCGACTGGGGGATCAACAAGAGCTTCTACATCCTGACCGACGGCAACGGCGTCTACGACTCGCTGTCGAACGTGCTGACGACCGGCAACCTCAACCGCACGTACCTGAGCCTTCCGGACGTCTTCGGCTTCACGATCTTCGACAACGACATCGAGGGCGTCGTCAACGAGTACGCGCGGCGCAAGGCCGAGCTCGCGGCGCCGACGCTCGGCGGCACGACGCAGGCCGACACGCTCGCGTACAACCTCGCGTTCGTCGCGTACAACCGGCGGATCACCGAGCTGCTGAGCGAGACGTTCGAGGAGCAGCTCGAGTCGTTCAACTGGCTGCCGAAGGGCATCAGCTCGTACCTGCCGCGGATGAACTGGAACTTCACCTGGAACGGCTTCGAGAAGCTGCCGTTCCTCTCCGACTGGGCCCAGAGCGCGTCGATCCGTCACGCGTACACCGGCCGGTTCGTCCGCAACTTCCGCGAGTCCGATGAAGGCCGCGTGCCCGAGACGCAGACGGTCACGCGCGGATTCTCGCCGCTGGTGCAGCTGACGGTCACGGGCAAGCCCGACGTGTTCAACGGCACGGCGACCGGCTCGATCTCCTACAACACGACGACGGATTTCGCGCTGGTCACCGCGGCGCGCTCGGAGATCTCGAAGGAGCTCAAGAGCGACCTGCAGACGGAGGTGCGTTACCAGCGCCGCGGTCTGAAGCTTCCGATCTTCGGCATGAACCTGCGCAACGACGTCGAGTTCTCGTTCACGTTCACCTATGGCCGCACGCAGCGCAAGCGGTTCAACCTCACCGACTTCCGTCCCGAGGGCAACAACGACGGCGCGACGCGCATCAGCCTCCGGCCGAACGTCCGCTACTCGCTGTCGAACACCGTGACGGCGTCGGCGTTCCTGAGCTATGATGCGACGATCCCCGACGAGGAGGGCTCGCGCGACATTCGTCGGAGCACGACGAAGGTCGGTATCGACCTGCGCGTAGGCATCAGTGGAGGCCGCTGACACACCCCGGCTGGCTCGATGCATGCGCATCGAGCCAGCCGCCCCTCTCAAGAGGGGAAGAGGTGGTGCTCTCTTCGGGTCGTCGCGGACGTTTTGTTCCTGTCTTTGCTGAAGCCTGCATGACCGTCCTTAGTAGCTTCGACCTCGATACTCCTATCGATGATCGGGTTCGGTGCGCCGTCGAGGAGCTCGGTGGGCGCTATCTCTCGATTCCCGTCGATCGCTCGCCGAACGACCGCGAAGACCGAATCGTGCACATCGATGCGCATATTGCCGAGGCGGATGTCTTCTACGGCGGCCGCCTCTCGCGTGAACAGTTCGAGCGTGCCGATCGACTGCGCTGGATCCAGGTTCCGTGGGCCGGCGTCAATACTCTCCTCGCCACACCAGGTCTGTCCGAATCCATCGCCAGTGGCCGCGTGCTCGTCACCAACTCGTCCGGGATCATGGCCGACTCGGTCGCCGATCACGTGATGGGCACGATGCTCATGCTCACGCGCGACCTCGCCAACCAGGTGCGCGCGCAGGATCGCCGCGAGTGGGCGCGCTACGAGACCGAGAGCCCGAAGCGCCAGCTCCTGCGCGGAAAGACACTGGGCATCCTGGGCTTCGGCGCCATCGGCCGCGCCGTCGCCATCCGCGCCCGGGCCTTCGGGATGCTCGTGATCGCCTCCAAGCGAACCATCGACGAGAAGCCGCCGGAGCTCGACGAGGTCTTCGCATCGAGTGATGTCGATTCGCTCTTCGAGCGCAGCGACGTCATCGTCATCGCCCTGCCGCTGACGCCCGAGACGCGCGGGCTCATCGGTCGCGAGCGTCTCGCCCGCATGAAGACCACCGCACACCTCATCAACATCGCCCGCGGCGCGGTCGTCGTCGAGTCGGATTTGATCGACGCTCTCCGCGACGGCGTGATCGCCGCTGCCGCCCTGGATGTCTTCGAGACCGAGCCGCTGCCTGCCGACTCGCCGCTGTGGTCGATGCCGAACGTGCTGGCGACGCCGCACTCGTCGGGTGCGTTCATGGGGTTTGGAGAGGCTAGTGCGGAGCTGTTCGTGGAGAACCTGAGGAGGTGGGTGCGGGGGGAGGAGTTGAGGAATGTGGTCAGGGATGGGTATTGAGGCTGAACCTCACCCCCCCGGCCCCCCTCTCCGAATACGGAG
>DATLHO010000052.1:0-10820 GCA_035539855.1 Kapaibacterium sp. (SeqCode)
CAACCTCAGCGGGCTTCCGGCGGGGATCTATCTCGTCAACCTCCGCGACGGCGAGCGGAGCGTTCTGGTCCCGCTGCTGCACGTCGATGCCCGACATCCGTGAGTTTCAGTGGCCGTCGCTGGTGCAGTTTCCCGCTGTCCAGTCCAGTGGCGAGGCGCCCGGCGCGATCGCCTGGCAGTGGGTCACAGGCGACTCGATCGACCGCAACCGACAACTGATATACTGGTTCGGCGGCGCGGACTCCCGGCGTGTACACGGTCACCACCACCGTCGACGGCGTGACCGTGGCCTCGCGCTTCTCGATCGTGCGGTAGTCCGAAACGTCCATCGGGGATCGGCTCCGCGCCGGTCCCCGATGCACATACCTCGTTGATGTTCTTCGGCCCGCAACGACGCGACCGCGCCCTCACCGCACGACGACCCTTCCCACTCCCACTCCGCTCCCGGTCTCCACCCGCACGAGGTATGCACCCGCATCGAGGTCGCCGATGACGTCGAGGACGATGGTCTCCGAGCTCACATTCGGCACGACCGCCAGACGCTCGGCGCCGAGCAGATCGTACACCCGCACGCCGGTGATCGGCTCGTCCGCGGTGATGCGCAGTGCTGTTCCTCGGTCGATCGGGTTGGGCATGACCGTCACCGCGACGGAGCCCGTCGTGAGCGCCGGCGCCGGCGCCAGCGGCGTCTCGCTGATCGCGCGATTCCAGTGCGCGAAGTAGTACGAGGGCTTGCGGCCCGCGATGATGAAGTTGCCCCCGGCGTACAGATCGCTGCCCGAGGTCGCCAGCGCGAACGGGGTCCCGATCGTGAAGTCGCGCAGGTGGTTGAGGCCGATCAGACCGGAGCCGAGGTTCTCCCAGCTCGTCCCGTCCCAGCGCCCGATGCCGTTGATCTCGATCTCGCCGACGAAGCCGACGTAGCCGCCGACGTAGAGTCCGCCGCGATCGTCGAACGCGAGCGCGTGGATCACCCCGCCGCCGCCACCGAATGCCGTCCAGTCGGTTCCGTTCCATCGCGAGAGCGTGTAGGCGGTGCGGAGGATCTCCGTCGCCGGCGGAATCGTTATCCGCTCGAGGTGTCCGGCGGCGAGCACGAGCTCTCCGCCGCGCACCGCAAGTGCCCGTCCCTCGTAACCGACCGTGCCCATCGGACTCCAAGCAGAGCCATCCCAGCGAGCGACGTAGCGCGCGTGCTCGGTGCCGGCGGTGTCGAAGCGTCCGGCGGCGACGAGCTTCCCTTCGTGGATCGCGAGCGCGCGTACGAGCGAGAATCCCGGCGAGCCGCGCAGGCCCTCGCCGAGCGCCGACCACGCGCCACTCGACGGCGTGAAGCGCGCGACGTTCATCGCCGCGACGTCGCCGGCGCGGCGGAAGTCGCCGCCGGCATAGATGGCGTCGGCGTCGAGGGCGAGTGACCAGATCGATGCGGCGCGACCCGGAGGGCCTCCGAGGCCGCGGCCGAGCGCGCTCCAGCGCGTACCGTCCCAGCGCGCGATGCCGCGGACGCTGTCGCGTCCGGCCATGAGGAAGCCTCCGCCGGCGATCACGTCGCCGTTCGGCGCCAGCGCGAGCGCGCGGACGACAGGATCGCCGCCGGTGAAGCCGGTGCCGACGGTACGCCAGCGCTCGCCGTCCCAGCGCGCGATGCCGTTGGTGCGGATGCCGCCCGCGGTGCGGAAGCGGCCGCCGATGAAGACGTCCGTGCCCTTGACGACCATCGCGTACACGGTGTCGTTGATTCCGATCGAGGGATCGCTTCCCATGGCCGACCACGCTCCCTCCCGCCACTGCGCGATGTTCGCCGAGCGCGCGCCGCCGGCGCTCGAGAACGATCCCCCCGCATAGACTTCGTCCGCGAACGCGACCGCCGTCATCACCGGGCCGTTGACGCCGCCGCCGAAAACGCTCCATGCGCCCGTCGCCAGATCGAGCGACGCGAGTCGGTTGATCGCGCGTCCCGCTGCTCGCGTGAACTCGCCGCCGACCAGCAGCGTGCGGCCCGTCGCGAAGCCGAGCGTGCGCACCGGACCGTCGAGGCCGGCGTCGGCATCCCACGCGCCGGCGCGCCATCGACCGAAGTAGCGCATCGTCTCCAGGCCCGCACGTGTGAAGTCGCCGCCGACGATCACGTCGTCGCCGTCGATCGCGATCGCGCTCACCGGCGCGTTGACGCCGTAGCGTCCGCCGCGGCCGATCGGCCGCCAGGTGCCGGCGCTCCAGTCGAGCAGTCGGTTCGCGCGCAGCGTGTCGAGGAGCTGGAACTCTCCGCCGACGACGAGACGTCCGTCGCGTGCGGCGAGCGCCGCGACGTACGTGTAGGTCGTGTCGCCGCGAATGCCTCCACCGACATCGCTCCACGTGCCCGTCGTCGGGCTCCACCGTGCGATGCGCGGCGATCGCACCGATCCTGCCGAGTCGAACGCTCCTCCGACGTAGAGCGATCCTCCGTCGAAGCCGAGCGCGAAGACGAACGGCGCGATGCCGGAGACGCCGCCCGCCATCGAGGTCCATCGCGAGCCATCCCACGCGACGACGCCGCGCGAGGCGACGCCGCCCGCGCCCGGAAGAATCCCGCCGACATACAGCGTCCCGCGATCGTCGAGCGTCATCGTGCGCACGAGCGCGCCGACGCCGTCGATGCCGGCGCCGAGCGGATACCATATGCCCGTCGAGCGGCTCCACCGCGCGACGCGTCGTGCGGGGATGCCGCCGGCCGTCGTAAAGTCGCCGCCGATGTAGACGTTGTCGCCGTCGATCGCGAGGGCGTGCACGGGCGCATCGGTGCCGTGCAGCACGGCCGTGCGTCGCGAGCCGAGGGCGCTCCAGAGCGTGTCCCACTGCGCGACGCTGTACGCCGCGGCGACGCCCGCGGTCGTGAAGCTGCCTCCGGCGTAGAGCCGGTCACCGACGGTCACGAGCGAGCGGATGATCGGGATGGCATCGTCGGCGACACCGAGTCCGACCGGACTCCAGCCGCCGCCGCGCCACTCGGCTACCGCGTTGAGCGCACCGCCTCCGTTGCCGGGCGCGGTGAACACGCCGCCGGCATACAGCGACGTGGCTGATGCGTGCAGCGCGTAGACCGCGGAGTCGAGTCCGTTGCCGAGCTCGCGCCAGGCGGTGCCGGTCCATTCGGCGACGAAGCGCGCGGGCGTCGTGCCGGTGCGGCCGAAACGTCCGCCGGCGACGATGCGCCCGTCGAAGCGCGTGAGCGCGAGCACCGCGGAGTCGAACCCGCTGCCGAGGGGATACCAGACGTTCTCCTCGAGATCCCAGCGCGCGACGCGGTTGGCGGCGATGTCGGCGACGAGCGTGAACGCGCCGCCGACGTAGAGCGAGCCGTCGTACAGCGCGAGCGCGTGGATCGTGCCGTTGGTGCGGTTGACGTCGGTCTTGCACGCGGCCGACCACGACTGCGTCGCGATGTCCCAGCGCGCGATGTTGCCGACGGTGTCGGCATCGGCCATCAGGAACATCCCGCCGACGAACACGCTGTGACTGTCCGCCGCGATCGCGTAGACGTGCCCCGGATAGACCCACGTGTTCTCAACGCTCGCGACGCCGCCGCCGAGCGACGACCATCGCCGCCGCGCGATGTCCCAGCGCGCGATGCCGCTGGCGCTGACGCCTCCGGCGGCCTCGAACGTGCCGCCGACATACAGGTAGCCGGCGTACGTGGCGAGCGCATAGACCGGTCCGCCGACGCCGTTGCGCAGCTCGTCGCCGAGCAGCTCCCAGGAGCCAGTCGTCGTGTTGTAGGCGACGACGTTGCTGGCGATCGTCGTGCCGGCGACGCGAAAGCTGCCTCCGACGAACAGCCGGTCACCCCACGTCGCGACCGCATGGACCGGACCGCCGACACCGGGCGGACCGAAGCGTCCGTCCCAGTGCTCGTCGCCGGGGACCGACAGCAGTTGCGGATCGTCGCGCCGGAGAAACCGCGGCGCTCCGTCGGGCGCGGTCGTCATGATCCATCCCGTCGGATCGTAGCTGCCGGATGCGTTCTCCGGAAGCACGAGCGACCCGTCGTCGCCGAGGATCTCGCCGAGCGGCGCGATGAGGCCGGATGGCTTCTCGGGTCCCGATGGCTTCTCGAGCTCCGGTGACTGCTCGAGTCGTGACTGTCCGAGCGCGAGGTGCGCCGGCGTGATGAGCGCCAGGCAGAGGAGCGCGCCGAGACGCGCGAGCGTCGATAGAGGTGTGCGCGTCATCGGAGTACGACGAAGGTGTGGGTGACGACGCGTCCGCCGTGGCGGAGCACGCAGAGGTAGGCGCCGCTGGCGAGCGATCGCGCGTCGAGCTGGAGCGTTCGGGTTCCGGCATCGGCCGAGCCGTCGTGCAGGGTCGAGAGGATGCGGCCGTCGGCGGCGACGATCGACACCGTTGCGTGCCCCGCACCGGGAAGGGTGATCCGGATGTCGGCGTGATCGACGACCGGCGCGGGCGCCAGGTCGAGACGCGCAGCGGAGGCGTCGACACGTCCGGTGGAGACGTCGTCGCGCCGATCGATCGACGAGACGTTGCCCGTCAGCAGCTTGGTCCAGCGTCCGAAGTGCAGCGAGAGCTTGTCGCCGGCGCGCGTGAAGTTGCCGCCGACGAACAGTCCGGTGGGATCGAGCGCGGCGGCGAAGACGCTCGGCAGCGCGGCGTTGCCGACGCCGGAGCCGAGCGCGCTCCACTCGCCCTTGCGCACGTCCCAGTGGGCGACGTTGCTCGCGTCGACGGAGCCGGCGCGCGTGAACGAGCCGCCGACGTAGACGCTGCGATCGTCCGCCGCGATAGCGTAGACCGCAGGGAGCGTCGAGCCGGAGAGGCCGTCGCCGAGCGCGCGCCAGGTCTCCGCGTCGAGATCCCAGTAGCCGACGTGGGAGGCACGGGCGACGCCCGCGGTGAGGAACTCTCCGCCGACATAGACGCGACGGCCGACGACGGCAATCGCGGTGACCATGTCGTCGGGGCCGCCGGCAAGGCGCACCCATCGGTCGGTCGCGGGCTCCCAGCGGGCGATGTAGTTGGCGAGCGTTCCGCCGGCCTCGGTGAAATCCCCGCCGATGTAGAGTCCGTCGGCCGCCATCGCGAGGGCGTTGACGTCGCCGTTGACGCCTGCGCCGATGGGCGACCACGTGCCTTCGGCCGGATCCCACTGCGCGAGGTTGCGCACGGGGACGTCGCCGGCGGTCGTGAACGATCCGCCGACGTAGAGCTTGCCGCGGTCGACCGCGAGCGCGAAGACATCGCCGTCGATGCCGTTGTCGCCGAGCGGACCGAGCGGGAACCACGTGTTCGTCGCGACGTGCCAGCGCGCGATGTTGCCGACGGCGACGCCGCCGGCCTTCGTGAAGCGTCCCGCGACGTAGACCTCGTTGGCCGTTGCCGCCAGCGCATAGACCACGCCGTCGGTGCCGGCGCCGAGCAGTGTCCAAGCGCCGGTGCGGCGGTTCCAGCGAGCGATCCGGCTCGAGGCCGCGTCGCCGGCGGCGATGAAGCTGCCGCCGACGTAGATGTCGTCGCCGTTGATCGCGAGCGCGCGCACGACGCCATCGACGCCGAGCTGCGGATCGCCGCCGAGGCGCGCCCACGACTGTCCGTCCCATCGCGCGATCTGGTTGGCGCGCATGCCGCCGGCGATGCTCAGGCGGCCGCCGGCGTAGACCTCGTTGCGATAGGAGCCGAGCGCGTAGACATCGTTGTCGGTGCCGTTGTTCAGCCCGATCCCGAGCGCGCTCCATCCGCCGGCGTCGTAGCGCGCGATGCGCCACGCGCCGATCTCGCCGGCGACGACGAAGCGTCCGCCGACGTAGAGCGATCCCCGATCGACAAGGATGGAATAGACGGTGTTGCAAACGCCGCGACCGGCCTCCTCACCGATCGCCGACCAAGCTTTCGACGCGATGTCCCACCGGGCGACGTAGTTGGCGACCAGCCCACCGGCGCGCGTGAACTCGCCGCCGACGTAGAGCGTCGAGCCGTCGCGCGCGAGCGCGTGCACGGCCGCGGGCGCGGCGTCGCGCGTGCGCACGCCGGAGTCCAGCGGAGCCCACGTGCGCGAGACCTCGTTCCACTGCGCGATGCGCAGCGCAGGAGCGCCGCCGGCGCGCGTGAAGTATCCGCCGACGTAGAGATCGTCGCCATTGGCGAGCAATGTCTGGACGGTATCGTTGACGCCGTCGAACGTTCCGTCGCCGAGGCGCGACCAGGCCGTGCCGTTCCAGACCGCGACGTTGCGCGCGCCGCTGCCGCCGGCGCTGTCGAAGCGCCCCGCGGCGTAGAGCCGCGAGCCGCTCGCCGCGAGCGCGCGGACGGCGCCGTTGGTGCCGGCGCCGAGCGGTGTCCATCGCGACTGCGTGAAGCTCCAGCGCGCGACGTGCGCGGCCGGAGCGCCGCCGGCGCGCGTAAACTCCCCTGCCGCGTACAGTCCGTCGCCGCTGAGCGCGAGCGCGCGCACGGCGCCGTCGAGGTCGGCTGCGCCTCCCGGTGCCAGCGCGCTCCACGCGAGCCCGTCCCAGCGCGCGATGCGGCTGACGCGCACGCCGCCGGCGACCGTGAAGTCGCCGCCGACGAAGAGCGTGTTGCCGTCGCTGGCGACCGCGTACACGTTGCCGTTGACGCCGTTGTCCGGAGCGTTGGCCAGGCCCTGCCAGTTGCCGCCGCCATACTGCGCGACGTAGTTGACGATGCGCTCGCCGGCTCCGGTGAAGTCCCCGCCGGCGAACACGCGCTCGTCCTCCACCGCGATCGCATTGACGCCGACGCCGGCGACGCCGCTCGAGAGCGCACGCCAGGTCGAGCCATCCCACAGCACGATCCGCCGGACCGGCACGTTCGTGGCGGTGCGATCGAAGAGGCCGCCGACATAGAGTCCCCGCGACCCGAGGGCGACCGCATGCACCGGCTGGTAGATCCCGAAGTTCTGGCCGGCCGCTGCCGGGTTGCCGAGGCGGGTGATGCGTCGCGACACGATGTTCATGCGCGCGACGTTCGGCGTCGGCACGTTCTGGATCCGGTTGTAGTCGCCGCCGACGTAGAGCTCCTGCCCCTGCGAGGCGAACGAGCGGACGACGCCGTTGACGCCGGAGTCGAACGGAGCCCATTGCGACAGCGAGCGATCCCACATCGCGATCGAGCGCGAGCGCAGGCCGCCGGCCGTCGTGAAGCGTCCGCCGACATAGAGCTGCGGCCCGATCTGATGCAGCGCCCAGACCGTCGCGTCGAGGCCGCCGATGCCGACGCCGAGCGCCGACCACTGGTTCGACGAGCGGCTGTAGGCGGCGATCGAATTGGCCGTGCGTCCGCCGGCGCGCGTGAAGCGTCCGCCGACGTGCACCGTGTCGCCGGCGACGGCGAGCGCGCGGACGAACGCGATGTTCGCGGGCGTCTCGACGCCCGCGGCCGCCGCGTCGCCCATCGCATGCCACGTGCCCGCCGTCAGGTCGTAGCGCGCGACGTTCGCGACCGTCACGCTGCCGGCGCGCGTGAAGCTGCCGCCGACGAACAGGTCGTTCCCGTCGAGCGCGAGCGCGTAGACCGCGCCGTTGACTCCGCCGGAGAGATTCGAGAACTGGTAGTTGACGCTGTTCCAGACCGCGACGTAGCCCGCATCCTCCCCGCCCGCCTTCGTGAAGTTGCCGCCGATGTAGACGAGGCCGTCACGCACCAGCAGCGCTTCGACGACGCCGTTGACGCCAGGCAGCGCGAACGCGCTCCAGTACTCGTCGTCGGGCACGGCCGCGGCGTCGAGATGCATCGTGTCGGAGCGGACGAATCGCGGGCGGCCGGCCGAGTCGGTGGTGATGCGCCAGCCACGCGCGTCGACCGCGCCGCGGAACCCGATCTCCTCGCGGAACGTGCCGTCGGGTCGAAGCAGCTCCTCGAGCGTCGTCGCCGGCTGCTCGTCGCAGCGGATCTCCTGCGCGGCAAGCGGCATCGTCGTCGCAAGCGCGAGCAGGAGCAGTGGAAGCAGGTGAGTGCGAAGCATGGCTGTGTTCGCGAATGAAGGAATGAGATGCGTCAGCGCACGACGACCAGCGGCAGCGACTGCGTTCGGCCGGAGCTCTCGACGACGACACGATACGCGCCGGCCGGCGTCGCGCTCGCGTCCCAGAGGACGCTCGTCGCGCCCTGCGGTATCCTGTCGTCGAGCACTGTCGCGACGATCGCGCCGCGCAGGTCGATGATGCGCACGGTCGTGCGGCCGTCGTCTACGGTCAACTCGAAGCGCACGACCGACGACGCGGGATTCGGGGCGCACGCAAGACGCAGGGCGACCGCGCGGTCCGGCACGAGCGGCGCGGCGTTGACCGACTCCTGTCCGAGGTGTACGCCGTCGGACGTGCCGACGACGATGCGACCGACGGGATCGATCGAGATCGAGGTGACGGGGATCGGGAGTCCGGCGCCGATGGGTCCCCAGAACCTGCCGTCGGTGCGCGAGAGAAAGATGCTGCTGTCGGTGGCGGCAAGGAGCGCGCCGCCCGCGGAGACGGCGAGCGCGTGGACGACGAGCGAGCCGAGACCGCCGTTGGCCTCGCGGAACGTCGCGCCGCCGTCGCTCGAGTGGCGGACTCCCTGTCCGCTGGTGGCGATCACGATGTCGCCGTTGGGCGCGACGACGATGTCGGTCACCGTCGACGAGCTCACGCGCGCGTCGAGCGCGCGCATGCGGTTCGCGGATGCATCGTGACGGAAGACTCCCGCCTGCTCTGTGCCGACGATGAGCGCGCCGCTGGAGTCGAACGCCATCGCGGTGACGGTCTCGATGAACTCGCTGTCGAGCCGCTCCCACGTCACGCCGAAGTCGCTCGTGCGCATGAGCGCGTTGCCGCCGGTGGCGACGACGTACGCACCGTCGGGAGCCGGCGCGCCCAGTCGCGGGAAGACACCGGCGGTGGTATCCGAGAGCACCCACGTCAGCCCGGCGTCGGTCGAGCGGAAGTAGCCGTTGTTGCCGATCGCGTAAAGAGCGCCGTCGCCGCCGCGCTCGATCTCGCGCGCGCCGTTGGGCTGTTGCAGCCAGACGCCGTCGGCGCGGCGCAGTCGGAAGCGCACGTAACTGCTCGACACGGCGAGGATCACGCTGTCGCCCACGGCCTGCACCGTCGCGATCGCGGGCCCCGGCAACCCCCTGCCCACCGACTGGAAGCTCGCACCGCGATCGGTCGAGCGCAGGAGGCCAACATCCTCGGTCACTCCCGCGACGCTGACTCCCGATGTATAGAAGTCACTCCCGGCGGCGACGAGGGCGCTCGGCACGAACGAGCCTGGCGTCGGCAACGACGCGACGCGCCACGTCGAGCCCTGATCGACGCTCGAGACGAATGTGCCGGATCCCGCGGCGGCGATCGTGCCGTCGTGCGCGACCGCCAGATGCGAGACGCCACCTCCGAGTATCGAATCGCCCGCCGTCCACGTCAGGCCGTGGTCGGTCGAGACGTGGAGCAGACGTCCGAACGCCGTGTAGAGTCGTCCGGCCGCGTCGTGGCGCACGTCGCCGATCGCGCGGTCGAGACCGGGCATCGTCGCCCACGTGTCACCGCGATCGCTCGAGCGATACGACGAGTCGTCGGCGTCGATGAAGATCGATCCGTCACGCGCGAAGCCGACGATGCGCACGCCGCGCTCGCCCGGAGTGAACAGCGTCGCCCAGCTTGCGCCGTCGTCGGTCGAGCGGAGAATCTCGGCGGGCGTCGGAAAGAACGCGCGCGTCATCGCGTAGAGCACGCCGTCCGGAGATGCCGCGATGGTCGCCATCGCGGAGTCGCCCTTCGCGCTGTAGAGCTCGACGCGCGACCAGGTGGCGCCGCGATCGCTCGAGCGCTGAAGGCGGCCTCCGCCGTCGACGAGGAAGACCGCCGTCCGCGAGGCGGCGAATGACGGCATCGAGAACGGCGCGACGAGCTCCCAGTTCGATCCCCTATCGAGCGAGCGGTAGACGCCGGCGTGACGATAGCGCGCGGCGTAGACCACGCCCGTCGAGTCGGCGCCGATCGTCTCGTAGCGGAAGCCGCCGGTCGGCCCGATCGGCTCCCACGAGAATCCCTGCGCAGCGGCCGGAGCGGCCGTGCACAACAGGAGGATCGCGATCGCCGCGAATGCGGCCGGGGTGCGTATGCCGTTCATGGGTTCGGCGTGAAGTCCGCGGGTTATCGTGTGACGACGAGTGGTATCGTGACTGCGCCTCTTGCGGAGCCGACGCGCAACAGGTACGCTCCCGGCGGCAGCGGCCGCAGGTCGATGCGCGCGCCATGGCGTCCGCTCGTCTGAGGTACGAGCTCAACGGAACGCCGCATGCCACGCATGTCGACGAGCCACACCTGCGGCGGGTCATCGGCATCGACCTCGAGGCGCGCGCTCGAACGGTCGCGCGCGACGAGCAGCCGCGCATCGAGTCCGCGCGTCGCGACCTCGATCGGCGCGTCGAGGACGTCGTCGCCGATCGTCCATCGTCCGGTGTTGCGGAAGTAATCCGCGACGTAGATGTCGCGTCCGTCGCGCGCGCTGATCAGCGGACGGAACAGGAGATCGGCGGTCGAGTCGGTCGGCAGCGCGTGGACGAAGCGTGGTTCGGCGTCGTGGTGCACGGCCATGCTCGAGCCGCCGTCACCGGAGTAGAGAATGCTGGCTCCGCGTCCGACGACGTGGAAGCGATCGCGCTCGGACCAGAAGACATCGCCGCCCTTGAGCGGAGGTCCGTCGTGCGAGCCGCGCCGCTGCGACCATTGCTCGCCGTCGACCGAGGAGAGCGCGACCCATTCGCGATGTCCGGCCGAGAAGCTCGTGACGAGCGCGCGATAGCCCAGATCGGTGAGCGTGAATCCCGC
>DATLHO010000053.1:0-26258 GCA_035539855.1 Kapaibacterium sp. (SeqCode)
CGAGGAGGCCGCGACCTTCCGCGAGGAGCAGCTCCTGCGCGAGGGCGGCGCGCCCGGCGGCGCCACGCCGCTCGAGGTGCGCTCGCGACAGCAGATGAACGCGTACTACAACGTGCTCAACGTGCTCGGCGATCGCATGCGCCGCGCGCCCGCGACGTCGGTGCGTCTCATCGGCGCCGGCGGCGGCGACGCCGCAGCGGGCATGGTGATGGCCGAGAACGTCCGACGCTACCTCGTCGACACCTTCGGCATCGACGAGCGTCGCATCGCGACCGAGGCCCAGCCGCTGCCGCCGAACCGCTCCGGCTCGGGCTCCTCCGCCGGCGAGGACGCGAAGATGATCGCGGCGGAGAACTACCGCGTGACGATCGCGGGTCCCGAGGAGATCGTCCGCCCGCTGAACATTACGACCGTCCAGGAGGAGCCGATCGACAACGACGTCGTCGTCTCGATTCGCGCGAGCGAGGAGATCGCCTTCTGGAGCGTCGAGGTGACGGGCCCGGACGGGGAGCCGCAGAAGTTCGGTCCGTTCCGCAACACGACGACCGCGCGGATCGGCGCCAAGCCGCTGCTCGGCGACCAGCGCGACGTACGCCTGGTCGCGCGCGGAACGGTCACGCTCAAGGACGGCTCCACGGTGACCAGCGGAGCGAAGGAGCTGCGACTGACGCGCGCCGAGGCGATCGAGCAGAAGACCGCTACGCGCTTCTCGATCCTCTTCGAGTTCGACGAATCGAAGACGGTGCAGACGTACGAGACCTTCCTCGCGCAGACCGTCGCGCCGTCGATTCCCTCCGGAGCGACCGTGATCATCCACGGACACACCGACATCGTCGGCACGCCCGAGTACAACACGGCGCTGGCCCAGCGCCGCGTCGACGAGACGCAGAAGATCCTCACGCGCGAGCTCACACGGGCGGGCAAGACCGTGACGTTCGATACGTACGGGTTCGGCGAGGACGAGCGTCGGGCTCCGTTCGACAACGTGCTGCCGGAACAGCGGTTCTACAATCGGACGGTGGTGATCGAGGTTGTGCCGTAGGCGCGCGCGTCGGCGTGCGCGCACGCTGAAGCGTGCGCCTACGGCCCTGTATTGGCGCGCGGGCGCGCCAATACAGGGGCTGTCATCTCCCTCTCATGTCGGTCCGCTAACCTCGCAGTTGGTCCAGTCGTGCCCGGGCGCTGTTTCGCGCGCATACGTGCGTAGCGATGCGGCCGGATTCGACCGATTGACCCCGTTGCGGCGCAACACGAATCCGACAAACACCTCATTCCGATGAAGAGACTTCTCCCCAGGCTCGGCATCGCCGCGTCGGCCGCGGCCGTGCTCGTTGCGCTGTCCGGACCCTCCCTGCGCGCGCAGGACGGTGTCGCGTCGACCCCGCGCTGGTGGTTCGGCGGATACCTCGGCGGGAACATCAACATGTTCAGCGGCCGGGTCGACGATCTGAGCCACAACTTCCCCCGGCTCGTGCCCCCGGGCGGCTATGACGACGGCAGCGGCTTCGGCATGACCCTCGGCGCGATCGCCGAGTATCTGCCCGGCGGACTCTTCGGCGGCTCGGTCATGCTCGGCTACGACAACCGCAGCATCTCCTTCGAGAGCTCGAGCACCGGCGCCGCGGTCACCGACACGGCCTGGAGCCACGACGTCTCGACCTCGCTCTCCTACCTGTCGATCGAGCCGAACGTGCGCGTCAACCTGTACGAGGATCGGCTGCACGCCTTCGCCGGTCCGAGCATCGGCATCAACCTCGGCAAGGGCTTCACCTATGCCTCGCGCGTCTCCGGCGCCGACACGGTCGTCGAGGGCGATCTCGACGACGTCCGCAGCCTGCATGTCGGCGCGCAGCTTGGCGTCGGCTACGACATTCCGGTCGAGCTCTTCGAGACCCGCTCGCCGATCGTCGCGACGCCGTTCGCGCAGCTTCGCTTCGGCCAGGCGCACCTGTCGCCGCCGGAGGGCAGCCAGACGAGCTTCGGGATCACGACCATCCGTCTCGGCCTCGCGGTAAAGCTCGGCAGCACGTCGATGGGCGGTCGAGACATCGTCGAGGCCGAGGGCGGCGACTTCGGCTTCGATCTGCGCGTGCCGCGGCACGTCAGCGCGAGCCGCCGGGTCAACGAGACCTTCCCGTTCCGCAACTACATTTTCTTCGAGCCGGGCTCCAGCGAGATCCCCGCGCGCTATCACCGCATCGACCGATCCGGTGCCGGCTCGTTCCGCGAGGAGCAGCTGACCGACCAGAGCTCGCTGACCGGCGGCAATCCCACGATCGATCGCCGCGAGCGCCGCCAGATGCTCGTCTACTACGAGGCGCTCAACATCCTCGGCGACCGCCTGCGTCGCAACGAGAAGGCCGACATCCGCCTGATCGGCGCCGCCAACGGCGACGCGGCGATGGGACTCGAGATGGCCGAGAGCATCAAGCGCTACCTCGTCAACACGTTCGACATCGACGCCGGACGCATCGCGACCGACGGGCAGGCGATGCCCCCGAACCGCTCGGGCTCCGGCGGAGCGCGCGGTGAGGACGGCGCGCTCGTCGCCGCCGAGAACATCCGCGTCGTCGTCGAAGGTCCGGCCGAGATCGTCCGACCGGTTCGCATCATGTCGATGCAGGAGGAGCCGCTCGGCAACGACATCGTCTTCACACTCCCGAGCGACACGATGTTCGCCTCGTGGTCGGTCGAGCTCGTCGGAGACGGCGACGAGGTCCGCACGTTCGGCCCGTTCACCGGCGCCATCGGCCGCGTTGCGGCGAAGCCGCTTCTCGACGGACGGGTCGAGGCGGGCTACACCGCACGCGTGCTTGCGACGACCCGCGAGGGACGCACGATGCGCAGCGGCACGCGCACGATCCGCCTGGAGCGAGCCTCGGGCACCGACGAGCAGACGGCCGATCGCTACTCCATCCTCTTCGAGTTCGACGACTCGAAGACCGTGCAGACCTACGAGCAGTTCCTCGCCGAGACGGTCGCCCCGGCGATCCCGCACGGCGCGGTCGTCGTGGTGCACGGCCACACCGACCTCATCGGCGACGAGGACTACAACGCGAAGCTCTCGCAGCGCCGCGCCGAGGAGACCCAGCGCATGCTCGCCCGCGAGCTCGCGAAGTCCGGCAAGCACGTCACCTTCGACGCCTACGGTTTCGGCGAGGACGAGCGCCGCGCTCCGTTCGCCAACGAAAGGCCGGAGCATCGCTACTACAACCGCACGGTCGTCATCGAGGTGGTCGAGGGAGAGTAGCGGCGATCGATCCGAAGCGCACTCCAACCGCTCCGGCGCGACACCTACGACAGTCGTGATAATGGAAACGAGCCCTCCGTGCGCACGGCGCCGGGGGGCTTTTTTTCCCGCCGGACGTCGATCACCATCGTTCGGTTCAACCAGGCGAGCATTGGCTCCCTCTCACTATCCTCAATGCCTATCTTTGTGGTTCGCATCATCCGGCGGGCCACGGAATCGGGCAGAACGGAACTTCCGACCGGCCGTCGGCGATCATCGAGCGACTGTGAATTTCCTGAGACGTACCCTCCTTCTACTCCTCGCCGTACCGCTCTCGCTCGCGGCCCAGCCGCGCGTCGAAGACGAGCGCCCGCTCGCGCGCGCCGTGCGTGAGGCGGCGGCGCACCTCGAGCTTGGCGATCACGCCTGGGCCGTCGCGACGCTCGAGGCGGCGCTCGATTCGGCGCGTCCCGGCGAGCCGCATGCCGAGGCGCTCGCGATCCTGGCGACGGCGAGCTTTTCCGCCGGTCAGTACCGACCCGCGCTCGACGTCTCGCGCGAGTTCGCGTTCAACTACCCTGGCCACGCCCGCTCCTCCGCGATCGACTACATCCGTGGGGTCTCGGCCTATCAGGAGGGAAATCTCGAAGAGTCCCGAAGCGCGTTCCACCGACTGGCGCTTGCATCGGAGGAGCCGTATACGAGCGACGCAGGATTCTGGCTCGCCCGCATGCACTCGGAGGCGGGAAAGCTCGACTCGGCCGAGCATTATGTCGACCGGTACATCACGCTGCGCGGCGGCATCCCGCTGCCGACCGGCGAGCCGATCGCTGGCCGATCGGAGCGATCGCTCGACCGCGAGGATTTCTTCGACGACGCGCTCTACATCTCCGGCTGGATCAAGGAGGGGCGCAACGAGATCGACGCCGCGGCGACGCTGTATCGCACGGTGCTCGGACGGTTTCCCGGAAGCGACCTCGAGCTCGACGCGCAGCTCCGCCTCGGGGTGATCGAGGCGCGCCGGGGTCACTACGAGTCGGCGCTGAACCTGCTGGGGACGCTCACGCCGCGGACCGAGCGCCAGCGCGAGGAGCAGTTATTCTACATGGCCGAGGCGGCATCGGCGCTGGAGCGGCACGAGGAGGCGCTCAGAGACTATCGTAGCTATCTGCGAGAGTTCCCCGCGAGCAAGCGTGACCGGCCGGCGCGCTACGGCGCGGGGTGGAGCGAGCAGCAGCTCGCGCGCTACGACGACGCGATCGCCACGTACCGGCAGCTCGCCGACGCGCACGACTCGATCGCCGCCGCATCGCTGTACCAGATCGGTGCGATCCAGACGCTGCGCTCCGACACGGCCGGCGCGGTCAGGACGTTCGAGATGCTCGTCTACCGGCTGCCGTACGAGAGCTTCTCGGACAACGCGTACTACCAGCTCGGCCGCATCTTCTATCGTCGCGGCGAGTTCGACTCCGCCCGACACTACCTCAACATCGCCGCGCGGCAGTTCCCCGAGAGCGAGCTGCGGCTCGACGCGTACTACCTGCTCGGCGAGTCCTACGCGGCGCTCGGCGACTGGCGCAACGCGCAGTACAGCTTCCAGCGCACGCGACAGCTCGGCGCGAGCGGCGCGATGTTCGAGAGCGCGCTGTTTCGAGAGGGCGTGATGCTGTACCGGCTCGGCCAGTTCCGCAGCGCGCTCGACCGCCTGCGCGAGTACGTCGCCGAGCACGGAGAGGGCGAGGACATCGCGGGGGCGACGTTCTGGCTGGCCGAAGCGCTGTACCAGGATGGCGCCTACGAGGAGTCCGAGCGGTACTTCGCCGCGCACCTCGAGCGCTTTCCCAACATCAGCGCGACGGACGAGGCGATGTACGGCCTGGCGTGGGCGCGCTTCATGCAGAAGGACTTCCGCGGTGCGGCGGCGACGTTCGAGCAGTTCATCGAGACCTATCCCGAGCATCGCAGCATGATCGACGCGACGATCCGGCTTGCCGATGCCTACCGCTTCACGAGGCAGTGGGACAAGGCGATCTCGATCTACGAATCGATCGAAGGTCGCGTCGGCAAGAGCGCGCGTGCCGAGGAGGCGCGCTACCGGCTCGCCGAGGCGTTCATCGAGATGGGCGAGATCGACCGCGCGGTGGCGGCCTTCCGCTCGCTCGTGACCTACTACCCGGAGTCCGCGCGCCGCGACATCTACGCGTTCAACATCGGCTCGCTGTACAACGAGCGCGAGCTCGACACGCTGGCGATTCCGGAGCTCGAGGGATTCATCGCCGAGTACCCCGAGTCGCGGTTGCAGCCGCAGGCGCATTACATGATCGGCGACTCGTACTACAACCTGCAGCAGTTCGACAGCGCATTCGTGTGGTACTACGCGGTGCTCGAGAAGTACCCGTCGAGTCCGATCGTGCCCGAGGCGATGGAGGCGGTGCGCTTCTCGCTGACCGCGGCCGGGCGCGGCCGCGAGGCGATCGCGGTGATCGACACGTTCATGGCGCGCAATCCCGACCGTCTGCCCGCCGATTCGCTCGGCTTCCGCAAGGGGATGATCATCTTCGACGAAGGCGCCTACAGCGAGGCGATCCCCATGTTCGCGTCGCTCGTCGCCGGGTTCCCCGAGAGTCCGATCGTGCCCGACGCCCTCTTTCAGATCGGCCTGAGCCACGAGTACACCGGCGCGGTCGACAGCGCGCTGGTCTACTTCGGCGAGGTCGTCGCGAAGCACCCGCAGAGCGCCGCGACGCAGAAGGCGCTGCTGGAGCAGGGGGCGATCCGCATGCGCCAGCGCGACCCGCAGGCCGCGCGCTCGAGCTTCGCGCTGTTCATCGAGCGCTTTCCCGAATCGGCCCGCCTGACCGAGGCCCGCTACGGCCTGGCGAGCGCGCTGCTGTCGCTCGCGGACACCGCCGGCGCGCTCGAGCAGTTCGACATGATCGTCGACTCGACGCGCTCGGAGGACGACCTGCTGGTCGACCGCAGCCGCCTGATGATCGCGCGCATCGGCGCGAGCCAGGGGCGCAACGACGAAGCGCTCGAGATCCTCGCCGCGGTCGTCGCCCGGCGTCTCGACGACATCGCCGCCGAAGCACTGCTGCTGCGCGGCGAGCTTCTGCTGGCAACGAACGACCTCTCCGGCGCCCTCGCCGAGCTGCGCCGCCTTCAGAGCGAGTTCGCCGAGTACGTCGAGTACGTCGAGCCGGGCATGCTGCTGCTGGGCGACCTCTACGTCCGGCTGACCAACTACCAGGCGGCAAAGGAGGTCTGGTCACAGCTCGCGGAGTCGTCGGAGAACCAGAAGATCACGGCAGAGGCGGAAGCGCGGCTGAAAAGACTTCGCCGTTAGACCTCACCCCACCACCCCCCTCTCCGCATGCGGAGAGGGGGGAGATGGAGGCACAGGATGGGGCGCCTGCAGCCGTAAGGCGTCGCGATCGCGCCGGCGTCGCATAGACCCAAAAGTTCATTTCAGTACTACCTCCGCCTCCCCCCTCTCCGCATGCGGAGAGGGGGGCCGGGGGGGTGAGGTTTCCCACGAGTGCGTCGACTCACAGCCATACTCCTTCTCATCGCAACCCCTCTCCTCGCGCAGGAGGAGGGCGGTCTGCCCGAGCTCGAGGTCGAGAACGTGACCATCGTCGGCACGCGCACGGTGCGACTGCCGCCGGCGCGCAAGGGCGAGGTCGTCGATTCGTCGGTGTACGTGCTGCCGCCGAAGGACACGTTGCTGTTCGCTTCACGGCTGTCGGGCTTTGGTGGTCCCGGTGGCGCGCTGCCTGGCTATCGCGAGTTCGAGCCGCCGATGAGCGCGCACGCCGAGGCGAGCTTCGGCACGTACCTCTCGCCGCGGCTGATGGCGCATGCGGAGTACAACCAGCGGTCGTTCGACCTGATGGGGACGATCGACTTCCGCGGCACCGCCGGCCACGTCGACAGCGCGGAGGCGAGCTCGCTGCTGCTCGAAGCGCGCGGCGGAATCCTGCTCGGCAGCGACGATCCCGCGGCGCCCCGCGTGCGGATCACCGCCGGGTTCGATCGCATCGGCGACAGCTACTTCCTGTACGGCAGCCGCGTCGCGGCCTACGACCGCTCGCGCGCGGCGACGCGCGTGCAGGCCGCCCTGCACAGCGCGCAGGACGCGCTGCTCGATTACGACCTCTACTTCCACCTCGAGCACACTGCGGTCGACGACCTGCTGGGCGACTCGACGGCCACCGCGACCGCGAGCATTCCCGGCTTCGGCCTGGCGCTGGCCGCCGGCAACGACACGCTCCGCGGACGCATCGGCGTCGACTATCAGATCGCGTCGCTGCGCTACGGCCGCTCGGCATCGACGCCGAACTGGGTTTCGGCGCACGGCGATCTCGAATGGCACGCGAGCCCGCAGTTTCTCGTGACCGGAGGGTTGGCCTACGGCGGCGCGCAGCGCTCCGACACCGCCGATGCGGTGACACTCCTGCTGCCGCGCGTCTCTCTGAGACTACAGGCAGCGCCGTCGCTCGCGCTGTATGCCTCGTACCTGCCGGAGCTGCGGGCTCCCTCCTACCGCAATCGGATCATGCGCTCGGCCTATGTCGACCGCGCGATCACGCTGCGTCCGGAGAAAGTGCCGCTGAGTCTCGCGGCCGGCGCGCGCTTCACCGGCGCGTCGACCTCGCTCGACGCCCGCGTTCTCCTGGAGACCGCCGAGGGCACGCCGGTCGTGTCGGCCGACACCGCGATCCGGGGATCGCTGCGCTACGAGCACGTCGACTCGCGCACGCTCTCGATCCGCGCCGGCGTGCAGACGGAACTGCTCCCGAGGCTCGGCCTGCTGGCCGAGGCCGAGATCCGCAGCGCGGTCGACCAGGAGACCGACGAACAACTGCCGATGGTGCCGCAGATCGACGTGCGCGTGCGCGGCGACTACGAGATCGGCGAGGCGCTCGGCCTCTTCGGGGCCGTTCGCTACGAGTCTGCCCAGCGCACCAGCCTCGGCGACCGCTCGCGCGAGGTCGATGCGCGGCTGCTGCTCGACGCCGGCGCGACGCTCCAATTCTCGCCCGGCATCGCCCTTTTCGGCGAGGTCACGAATCTTCTCGGCGCGAGCTACGATCTCTGGGACGGCTACAGCGCCCCGGGCCTCGAGCTTCGCGCCGGCGCCAGGGTCACGTTCTGATCGTCCGGCAGAGTCAGGGCGCCGCCGATCATCCGCGTGTCACGCGCGCCGGTCATCGGCGCGTCACGTGCGCCGGCCAACTTGCAGTTCTCAGCATCCGTCTCGTCCGAACCCCGGGACCAATGAACGACGTCCGCATCGATACCGGCAACGACACGCACGACGCGAGTGGCGACGACCGCACGCTCGTGATCGCGCGCGTGATCCATCGTCTCGGCGGCGGCATTCGCTTCATCGAGAACAGGAATTTCACGCTGGCGTTCGCGATCTCGCTCGGCATCCACGCGTTGATCATCGGTCTGTACTGGCTGGCGCAGTCGGATGCGCCGGCACTCACGCCTCGCCGGGACATCGTGCTCGGGTCGCTCGACTCGCTCGTGCGCGACACGAGCTTCATCGCCATCGACATGCGCCAGGTGACCGTGCTGCAGCCCGGCGGCGGCGGCGGCGCGCCGGATTCCGACGAGCCCGTCGGCCGGTCGAAGAAGGGTGATCCCCACGCGACGCCGAAGTACGTGCCGAAGAAGCCTCCGCAGCCGAACGCGCCGGACTTCGATCCGAAGACGCCGACGAGAATCAAGCCGGTCGACCGACCGACCGACGACCGCCGCGTCGCGACCACCGATCGCGACACGGCCAAGGGTCCGACGACCGGCTACGGCGAGCGCGGCCAGCACCTCGACGGCAAGGGCACGCGCGACGCCGGTGGCTCCGGCGGCGCCGGCATCGGACGCGGCGTTGGTCTGGGCATCGGCGACGGCGAGGGACTCGGCGGCCGCGGCTGGATCCGACGTCCCTCGAGCCGCGCGCCCGGAGACCTGCCCGGCTCGGGCACGGTCCGCCTCGCGTTCACCGTGCTGCCGAACGGAGAGATCACGAACATCCAGCCGATCAAGCGCGCTTCTCCCGCGCTCGTCGAGCTCGCCGTCTCGCGCCTGCGCGCGGCCAAGGTCCGGCCGCTGTCGGAGGACGTACCGCAGGTTCCGGTTCGCTCCGCGATCACCTTCACCTTCTCGTACAAGTAGCTCCGAGTCGCGAGTCGACGACACGCCGCGGCCTTCACGGCGCACGTCACTGCGGCCTCCACCGCACACGTCTCCGCAGTGAGCGCGTGCACGGGAGCGGCGCGGTTCGCCGTTTCGCCGGCATGGTCTAACTTCCGGCACCAGCTACCCATGACTCAGCCCCGCACCCATATCCGCAGCGACGACGAGGCCTCCCGCGAGATGTCCGCGGGCGCCCCCGTGTCGCTCGACGGCTCGACGCCTCGCGGCGTCCCGGGTCCGTTCGAGCGCATCGTCAAGACCCTCGAGCGGACGCTGCTGGTCGACGACATCCTGCCGGCCGGGACGCTCATCGAGTGCGCGTCGGTCGACATGCTCAACTGCTACATCAACTACGTCGATCTGACGGCGGTGATCACCGAGCGCGATCCGGAGGAGGACGAGCGCTACATCTCGATCTCGAACCAGTTCTACACACACTTCCACGAGTTCGGGACGGTCATCCACGTCATCGCGCAGTCGGCCCGGCACTGGTGGTACTTCTGCTACGACATCGACGCCAACGACTGCACGCTCGGGCGCGTGGCGAAGGAGCGGATCCTGCTTCCGGCGCTGCGAAGCTGGGTCGAGTCGGTCCGCGTCGGCCGCCGGTATCCGACGCTCGAGATCAACACCTCGGATCTGCGCGGATGGCGGTCGTTCCAATAGGCACGCGATCCTCGCGCTTTCGGTATCTTGGGGCCCTCGCACATTCTCAGCCTATCATTTCATCTATTCGAGTGGGATTATGAGCAAGCATGTTCGCGTTGCCGTAACAGGTGCGGCCGGACAGATCGGCTACGCCCTCGTGTTCCGCATCGCCTCCGGCCAGATGTTCGGCCCCGATACCAGGGTCTCCCTCAACCTCATCGAGCTCGCCCACGCGATGGACGCACTGCGCGGCGTGGTCATGGAGCTCGACGACTGCGCGTTCCCGCTGGTCGAGGAGATCATCCAGACGAGCGACATCGACGCCGGCTTCAAGGACGTCGACTGGGCGCTGCTGATCGGGTCGGTGCCGCGCAAGGCGGGCATGGAGCGTGGCGATCTGCTGAACATCAACGGCAGCATCTTCACCCAGCAGGGGCACGCGATCAACGCCAATGCGAAGAAGGACGTGAAGGTCCTCGTCGTCGGCAACCCGTGCAACACCAACGCGCTGATCTGCATGAACAGCGCGCCGGACGTCCCCCGCGAGAATTTCTTCGCGATGACGCGCCTCGACGAGAACCGCGCCAAGTCGCAGCTCGCGCACAAGGCGGGCGTGCCCGTGTCGCAGGTGTCGAACCTCGGCATCTGGGGCAACCACTCGGCGACGCAGTATCCGGACTTCTACAACGCGCGCATCGGCGATCGTCCGGTGACGGACGTCATCGCCGATCACCCGTGGCTGCAGACGGACTTCATCGAGACCGTCCAGAAGCGCGGCGCGGCGATCATCAACGCCCGCGGCGCGAGCTCGGCCGCCTCGGCCGCCAACGCCGTCGTCGACACCGTCGTCGCGCTGACGAACCCGACGCCGTCGAGCGACTGGCACTCGGTCGCCGTCTGCTCCAAGGGCGAGTACGGCACGCCCGAGGGACTCATGGTCGGCTTCCCCGTGCGCACCAATGCCGACGGCACGTGGCAGGTCGTCGAGGGCGTCAATCACAATGAGTTCGGCGAAGGCAAGTTCCGCGCCTCCGTGCAGGAGCTCGTCGAAGAGCGCGACGCGGTCGCGGCGCTGCTCAACGACAGCCGCATGATGTCGACGCGTTCCGCGGTCTGACCTCCGGACATACGGTAGAAGAGCCGAGGCGCTCCGGGATCTCCGGAGCGCCTCGGTTCGTTTTGGGCGGAGCTGTGTAGGATCACCAGCCGGAGGCGGACCGGCTCTCACCGCAGGTCGAGCTTCAGCGGACGCGGACTGGTCATTGTCGGAACGCTCGACGGGCTGGGTTCCTCCGGAAACGCGAACCAGCTTTCGCGTCCCTCGAGCTGGTCGAGCTCGCCGCCGGCGCCGCCGATGACTGCAGTCACCGCGATGTCACGGAACGGCCCATTGACGGTGAAGATCGAGTCGAGACCCGCCGCCTCACTGTACGCGAATCGACCATCGCGACCACGTCCGTAATGGACGCGGTATCCGGTGACGCGCGGGTCCGGGCTCGGCGACCAGGTCACGAACCAGCCGCCATCGAAGAGATCGCGCCGGATGTGGACGGCGTCGGGCCGTAGGAGCGGAGCGCGCCAGTAGCCCGAACCCGCCATCGGAAGGTAGTCGACGGGAGCGTTCACGGAGTCGTAGGTGAGCCGCTTACGGACGCTCCGCTCATCGGCGCCGTTACCCCAGTAGCTGTTGACCGCCGAAATCCGATTGCCGCTTCCGTTCCACACCGCGATTCCCATGGCACCGATGAAGTCGTTCTCTTCCGCCACCACTCGTACGTTCCCCGTCGTGTACAACGTATAACCCAGCATCGAGCCGAAGACGTTGTGCTGCAGCACGGTGACCGAGTCACCCGGTATGCCCCCGCTGCCGAGCTGCACATGGAAGCCGTTGTCGACGAACGTATTCGAGCGGAGCGTGCGCAGACCGTTGTACATCGCTAGCGCGCCGGCGCCGAAGTCCGCGATGGAGTTCATCTCGAAGTGAGTCCGAATGACGCCGTCCCCGCCGAACAGGCAGGCCGCATACTTGCCGCCCGAAATAATGTTCTTCTCGACGAGCACGTGCCGTTGCGCCGTGACGGGTATGCCCGCGGCTGGTCGGAGCTGGAGTACGAGTCCGTCGAGGAGCGATTCGATGAGGTTGTGATGGATGTGCACCGACTGAACGTCGCCGGGGACCATTCCGGAGACCGTGAGCCCATCGGCGCGTCGCAGTCGATTGTAGGCGAACTCGAAGTACGTGAGCTTCTGGTGGCGGACCTCCAGACGAATCGGACTCGCGCCGCCGTAGATCTCGTTGCCGATGATCCGCGTGTCGTAAAGCTCGTAGCCCACATCGCCCGGCTCGAACGACGCCGTGACGATCTCGCCCCAGTAGTTATCGCGGAAGATGTTGCCGCGAATGAAGGCGTGGCGCGTGTTCGCGAATGCGAGCGAGAACTCGTTGTGTTCGAAGAGCGAGCTGTCGACGATGATGCCGCCGCCGAAGACATTGAGTCCCACGCTCGCGCCAATGATCTCGACGTTCCTGATGAGGCTACCGCCGATCCGGCTCGTGGTCGAGTCGAAGACCGTCGCGCCGGTTTTGCGGATCGAGATCCCCTTCCAGTCGACCGAGTCGGACCCGGACGCGGGAACGAAGCGGATACGTGCCGTCGCGCTTCCTTCTACGATGAGCGGTCCCTCCGCCCGCAGCCCCGTCGCCGAAGCGAACCGCACTTCGACACCCGGCTCGATCGTAAGCGACGCATCACGCGCAATCGTGATGTCACCGCTGACGTGGTACGGGCTGCCGGCGAGTGTCCAGATCGTTGCGGCGTCGATGACGCCCGACACGGTCGTCTGCGCCCCCAGCGGTGCCGCGGCTACGATCACCATGAGCAGGAAGTGATGGATCTTCATTTCGGAATCTCTGCTCTCTTGGTGGAAAGAAATCGCGAGCGATCGCCGCGCTTCTACTTTGTCGTCCATCGCATCGTCAATAGCGCCGTCGGCATGCTCATCTGGTAGAGCGTCGGATACGACTTGTCGAGGTTCATCGCCCGGTTGGTCGCGGCCATGCCGACGGTGAAGCGCGGCGAGGGCTCCCATGCGATGCCGGCGGCGTAGAACGCATAGAGGAATCCCTCGAGTCCCTCGGCGGCGACGTGGTTGAGGTCGAGCGACCCGCGCAGCGCCCACGTGCGCCCGATGCGCACACGGGCCTCGGCGGTGAGCGTCGCTCCCTCGACGTCCTTGAGATCCTGGTACTCGGTGAAGACCGCCCACTGGCTGAACGGACGATCGAAGTGCGCCAGCGGATAGTAGCTCGGCCCGATCGTGTTGCCGTAGAGCGGGCGCTCGGGATCACGATACTCGACGTCGAGCGTGTGCCTCTCCGCGTTGAAGAGACCGCCGTAGAAACGGTACTCCGCGTTGAGGTCGATCGACGCATCGTCGCCGCCGAGTGCCGAGCGGGCGCCGGCAACCCACGCTGCACGGGAGAGGATGTGCTCGCTCGTGCCGTCGCGCATCGCGAGCTGCCCGTAGATCGCATGACTGCCGGTTGCGACACGGCCGGACAGGGTCGCCGAGAAGTCGCCCATCGCAGACACTTCCATCATTTGCGCGCGCGGACTGTTCTCTGCGTAGCGAATGCGCTCGCCCGCTCGCGGCATCGAGATCAGTCCGGCGGAGACGCCCGCCGTCATCTCGTCGGCGAGCTGCACGCCGGCCAGTCCGGCCCACAGCTCGTCGTAGTCCTGGACGCCGAGACCGATGCCGGCGTAGAGATCGGCGACCTTGGTGTACCCGAGTCTCACCGAGCGCCATCGAGCGGCCGCGCGCACTCCCTGCACGTCGATGTTGTAGAGCATCAGTCCCTCGTCGACCCTCACGTCGGCCATGTGACCGAACGTCGCGACGAAGCCGAGCGTGTCGCCTGCGAGCATCGTCGACGTGTCGATCGTCAGCGCGACGCGCGGCACGACGAGCGCGTTCGAGAGGTTGGTGGCACCGTAGGAGAATCCACGGATCTCGCCGAGGAGCTCGCCGCGCACAAGCAGTCCGTCGATCGGCCGCGCCGACACGCCGAACGTCACTGCGACGCCGACGTGAATCAGCGGGTTGTCGCTGACGGTCGTCTCGTCGAGCTCCCAGGCCCAGCGTCGCAGCGTCTCGCCGGGACGTCGTGATGCGATCGCAGCGGGCGCACTGTGCTCGACGAACGCTCCGGTCGGCTCGTACCAGGTCGCACCCGAAAGGTCGAGCGAGATGCGATCGAGCCAGGACGAGCGCGATGTGTCGGTCGACGTCTGAGCGTGCGCGGCCGTCGCTGCGGCGAGCACCGCGACGAGCATCGCGACGAGCATCGCGACGAGGCGGCCGACGAACGGACGAGGCGTGTTCCGCATGTCGAGAGATGCTTGGTTAGTCGATCAGAACGACGGGCACGCGTTCTACGAGCGCGACGGTGCTGGTGATCCGAATCCCTTCGGCGATCTCGATGAAGTGGCTGCGGGTGTGAGCGAGATGGACGTTCGCCGGTCCCGCATGCATGAAGGATGGCGAGTAATGAATGGAACCAGAGTCGGGTAGATCGCCGATGGTGACGACGCGCTGCTCCGTGCCTCCCTGCACCTCCGCCAGGCTCAACTGGTAACTCCCCGAGTCCCCGGCAGCAACGAGCCACCGCGCCGTGAATCCCTTCGCGATCGAGATCGTGTCGCCGGGCCGCGGCGACAAGAGCGTGGGGCGTTCGGCCGGGATCGTCGCAGTGTCGACGAATGAGGCGATCTCGCCGCTGCCGGAGATCGACCAGACATTCACGTCCGGCTCGACGCGCAATGGGGTGATCGAATCGACGAGATGATACTCGAAGACGTCGCCGAAGACGAGGTCGACGTCGTTGAGACGCACGCGCCCAACCTGCACTCCGAAGCCCATGTAGGGACCATACGGACGAATGAACGACGCGCGCGCGTAGCTCTCGAGGATGGTCGTATCGCCGAGGTGGTCGCGATAGCTGCGGATGATGAGCACGCCGCGGTTCTCGAAGCAGTCGATGCTCGTGCACGGTCCGGGATCCGTGCCCGGCGAGCACGAGCCGAGCAGCAGCGCGATCAGTAGCGTCGGTACCATCGCCGCCACCGCACGCGGCAGCGCGGACGCCAGCGTCGCGACCGGCGTCGCGATCCGGATTGTGCGTCGGGTCATCTGTTCTCGCCGCCTCTCAGAAGTGGAACCCGAATCCGAAGAGTACCGACTGCATGCCGGCGAGAGCCATCGCGCCCATGAGCACGCCGGCCATCACGAGGACGAACGGCACGAACACGAGGGGCCGCACCAGCGGATGATCCCACGAGACGCGGTGCATCAGCGGCAGCAGGATGAATCCGAACGCGACGCCGAAGAAACTCACCTGGACCATCTTCAGGCACATCACGCCGAAGACGACGCCGCAGATGATCTCAAAGCCCTGCACGAAGAGATGGTCCGGATGGCTGTTCGTCAGCAGCCGCTTGACGCCGTCGCGCAGCGAGCCGATCGGGACGATCGACGCCGCGTGCACGTGCGCCGGGCGCCACTGTCCGTTGGCGCGGTCGGCCGTCACGTGGAAGATCGCCTTGCCGGTCACCAGGAAGAACAGCACGCCGAGACAGCTCAGCGGTCCGAGCGCGCCGTAGAGCGCGGTGCTGCGGCAGAGGAACAGGAACAGCGTCCCGGGCCGCCGCCACAGGTCGATGATGAAGCAGAGGATCGGCGCCAGCAGCGTCAGCATCGTGATCGCGAAGAAGTCGACGCCGTTGAGCGCGCCGAACGCCTCGTCGAGCCGCCATGCCGGTAGCTGCAGCGCCGTCGAGCCGAGCTCGACCGTCAGCGGCTGGCTGCGTCCGAACAGCGACGCCAGCACGATGTTCGCGTCGACGACGAAGAGGAAGTAGAACAGCGACAGCGGCAGGTTGAGCGTCGGGAAGAGGATGTCGCACTTCTCGACCAGCGAGATCTCCTTCGAGCGCAGCATCGAGCGCATCTCCTTCTGAAGGAACTCACAGGTGCCGCGCGTCCACTTCATGTGCCGAACGCGGAACGCACGGACGGTCTCGGGGAAGTCCTCGAAGCAGACGACGTCCTCCTCGAAGTACCCGCGCCAGCCGAGCTTGCGCACCGCAAGAGCGAACGCGAGGTCCTCGCTCACGAGGTTGGGGAACCCACCGGCCGCCTGCCAGCACTCGCGCCGGATGACCGCGCCGTGACCGAGCAGCATCACGAAGCCGTAGCGGTTGCGCAGCGGCTGGTACCACCGCCAGTGGATGTCGATGCCGACGCCCATGTACTTCGCGAGCGGACTCGTCGACTCGGGATTCGAGCGGTGATTGCACTGCACGAAGCCGATCGACTCGTCGGCCTCGAGCGTCGGGACGGTCCGTCGGAGGAAATCCTCCGGCAGGATCTCGTCCGCGTCGACGAGCGCGAAGTATGGCTCCGTCGTCGCGACATTCGTCAGTCCGTTGTTGAGATTGCCTGCCTTGAAACCGCGGCGATCGGCGCGTCGCACGACCTGCACGCGCTCGCGATGCCGTTCGGCGAACGCGTCGACCATCGCGCGAAACGCCGGGTCGCTGGAGTCGTCGAGGATGTAGACCGTGTAGTTCGGATAGTCCTGCCGCACGCACGACGCCGCGCTCGCCTCGACGAAGTCGTTCGCCGTCGTGTAGAGGATTGCGACCGCCGGAGGATTCGCGGACAGCTCACCGGTGGGCTTCGCCGGACGATGGCGCCAGCGGTAGATCGTTCCGAAGACGATCACCGACACGTTGAAGAACGCGTAGAGCCACGCCACCTCGGTGAAGAGGATGAAGAACAGCAGGGCGCTGTACGCGAACGTCGTGTCCGCCAGATCGAGAAGGCCGGCCAGGCGCGGGTGGAACCACGCGACCGAGGCGATCCAGGCGACGACGATGAAGAGGTACTGCCAGGGCTTCGGAGAGTATCGACGCTTCATTGGGGTCACCTCTCCGCCAGACCGATGGTGACCCCGACCGAGAGAATCGTCGTCGCGTCGGTCTCGCCGACGTACTCGGTTCGGAAGAGAGCGTGCATGCGGTTGGCACGGCCGAAGGGCGCGGAGACCTTCAGGTAGCGATCGGAGATGCCCCGATAGTCGTCGATGTAGCCGGTCGACGCCTGACCGCCGGCGAGGCCGCCGCAGAGCTGCCAGCCGTTCTCGAAGCGGTATTCGCCGCTGAGCAGCAAACGCCACTCCCGCTCGTTCGGCATTCCGTTGCTCGCCAGGAAAAACGTCGGGTTGAGCTCGAAGCGATCGCCGAGGGGAATGCGCAGGCCGGTGTGCCCGACCCATTCGGTGCGATCGTCGGAGCGCAGTCCGAGCCACAGGCCTCCCTTGAGCGCGTAGCGTCCGGGCAGCGTGATCACGTGCTCGCTGCGCAGGAGCGTCTCGCCGATGCTTCCCGGAAGCGATCGCCAGCCGAGCTCGATGCGCGTCGTGTGGTTGCGCTCGTCGCCGTAGGCAATGAACCCGCCGATGTAACCGGCGGGCACCGCGCGGTTACCGGCGCTGAGCACGACGTTGTCGAGCGACAGGCCGTTGTCGTACTGGAACCACACGCGCGACGTCGACGTCGGCCAGATCGCGACCTCGACGAAGCGGAAGCCGAGATTCGACTCTGCGCGCGGTCGCTCCTCGTCATCGAACCACGTGACGCCGAGCCACGACGTGAGCTCGACCTTCGGCCGGGCGCTGCGCGCGATCACCAGTCCGTTGCGCGCGTCGATGTTGTCGGGATCGAGATCGATCACGCGCTCGTACGCCGCGCGCGCCTCGCTCATGCGCCGATCGGCCAGCAGCGTGCGGGCGTGCATCATCGCGAGCTCCTCGTCGGCGGGACGCTCGGCCGCGAGGGCGCCGAAGCGCGCGGCGGCCTCGTCGTTGCGCCCGCGCCAGTGGGCGACGTAGGCCAGGCCCTTGGCCGCATCGAAGTTCTGCGAGTCGATCGCCAGCGCGCGATGGAACGCGTCGCCTGCCTCGGTGAACCGACCCGACCACGCACTGGTCCACCCGACCCCGTTGAGCGCGTCGATGTTCGCGGGATCGGCCTGGGCCGCCGCGTCGAACTCCGAGCGCGCCAGCTCGAGCTCGCTCGACTCGAGGTGCCCGCGCGCGCTCGACATCAGCGCGCGCACAAGACCGGAGTCGAGCACGATCGGCTCGGCCGTCTCGCGCGCGGGCGCGTAATCGAGGACGACCGCATCGTCGGAGCGATCGAGGATCATTCCGAACGGATAGGTCACAGGCTGGGTCGTCAGGAGCGGCGGCTCGTCGGTGGCATACAGCGACGGCGGCGGAAGCGGCTGTTCGTCGAGCGTCGCCGGCATCTCGATCGCCACCATCGTGTCGGGCCGCGTCGTGTCCGGCGTCGTCGGTTCGACCGACTGCGCCGTGACGGCCAGAGGCAGCAGCATGAGGAGCACGGTCTGCCAACCGCGATACTGGGGAGAGGGCATACGAATCCTCGGGGTGAGCGAGATCCGTGAAGGTCGGATCACGCGCAACTGGTCGGCTGAGGCGTGCGGAAGAGGACGAAAGGTATGACGAATCCGCCGAATGGCGTGCCCACTCCTGCGCCTCTCTAATGAGCCCATGAGAGGCCCGAATGTCACAGGAACACGGCGACTCGGGGAAATGTTGTCGCCGCCGCGCGATCGTCCTCTGCGAGGAACAATCGGAGGCCGGCGAGTTCTCGCTCAGACGCCGAGCAGACGCCGCGCGATGCGCCAGCAGCCGTACGCGGCGAACGGCGCCACGAGCACGTCGATCGTGTAGTGGACGTGCTGAAGCAGCACGCAGACGGCGACGAGCGTCGTGCACGCCAGAAACAGCGCGCGCAGACGCGGCCGCGTCGCGGTCAGGTACAGCAGGAACAGCGTGGAGGTGTGGCCCGAGAAGAAGAGATCCTTATTAACCGTCGTGCCCGTTCCGAAGAACTCGATGACCGGATCGACCAGCGGGATGAACCCGGCAGGCGCCTCCAGCGGCGTGACGTACATCATCGACATCCGCACGATCGCGAGGATCGCATACGACGTGATCGCGACGAGGAGCTCGCGGGGGTGACCGACGAGGAAGTAGAGCGCCGAGAACAGCGACAGGTAGATGAGCCCGAACGCCACCCACGTGACGTCGTGGGCCGGAAGCAGCGCCAGCAGCGGATCGGCGAGCGAGGCTCCCTGCCGCGCCTCGTTGACGCCGAGAAAGCGTGAGAACCCCGCAAGCGCCGCGACGAGCGCCGCGGTCATGCCGACGAACTGAATGCGAAAGCGCGACTCCGCGAGCGCGGATCGCCATCGGCCGCCGACGGTGTCGTGCATAGGGGATTACTTCGCGAGCGTCATGACGATCGTCTCGCTCCAGTGGCCGCTGATGATCAGGCAGTAGTAGAGTCCCGACGGGTGCGCGGCGGCGTCCCACTCGAGGACGTGACGCCCTGCCGCCATCGGTCTGTCGGCGAGCACGGCGACACTGCGACCGCCGAGGTCGAGGATCTCGACCCGCGTCGGAGCGTCGAGGCCGAGCGAGAACTCGATCGTCGTCGTCGGGTTGAAGGGGTTCGGAGAGTTCTGTCGCAGCGCGTAGCTCTCGCCGGTGGCATCGAGCAGGCGCTGGCTCAGTCCGCAGACCGAGTCGAGACGCACCATCGCCGGCCGCGTCTCGACGCGCGTGCACTCCTTGCCCGGCAGCCGCACCTCCAGGCGAGCGATCGAGCTGTCGCCGTGGTTGATGAACGTCGCGAAGCGTAGGCGCGCGAGCAGTCCCGTTCCCTCGAGCCACGAGCCGTCGGTCGCGAACAGTCGCGCCACGAACTCGCCGCGCGAAGGGTCCTGCGAGATCGGGAGGATCGCCCAGCCCTCGACCAGCGTCGAATCGAGGAACGCGCGCTCGAGGCGCATGATCGTGGGATCGTAGGTGACTTCGATCTCCAGCACCGACACGAAGGCCTGGTCGAGCGGCTCCTCGAGCTCCACCGGCAGCTCGAGCTCGGTGCCGGGATAGATCCCGATGTCGGGTCCGAGGTTCGCGTGCACGAGACGCGGAGCGGGATCGACGACGACGGTGACCGAGTCGGTCGAGGCGCACCCAAGCGCGTTGAACACGCGCACCGTGTAGGTCGTCGTCTGCGTCGGATATGCGCTCGGCTCGGCGCACTCGACGCAGCTCAGCGATTCGGCCGGCGACCACAAGTACCGTGTTCCGCCACTGGCGCGCAGCGTCGCGCTCTCGCCGAGGCAGATGCGCGCGTCCTCGCCCGCCTCGGCGACGGGCTTCTCGCTGACGGTAATGCGCATAGAATCGATCGAGACGCAGCGGCCGTTGTTGGAGGTCACGAGCGTATACGTCGTGCTCACGAGCGGCGTCGCGACGGGGGTCGCGCACGTCACGCACGACAGCCCGGTCGCCGGGCTCCACGTCAGCTCGGTGCCGCCGCGACCGGCGAGCTCGACGCTCTCGCCGACGCAGATCGACGTGTCGGGTCCGGCATCGACCGCCGGGAACGGCTCCACGATGATCGTCACCGAGTCGGTCGTGACGCATCCAGCTGCGCTCGTGGCGACGATGTGATAGGTCGTCGTCACTGCGGGTGCGGCGACGGGAGCGGGGCAGTTGGCGCAGCTGAGGCCGAGCGCGGGCGTCCATCGGATCGACGCGGCCTCGACCGCGGCGAGGTCGAGCTGCACGGCGTCGCCGATGCAGATCGTGCGGTCGGGTCCAGCCTCGATCGCCGGACGGGGATTGACCGTGACGTCGAGCGAGAACGTGTCGGTGCCGTTGTCGTTCGAGGCGACGAGCATGACGCGGAAGACGCCCGCATCGGGGAAGCGCACGAACCCGGGATGCCGGCCGTACGGGCTGCCCGGATCGTCGCCCGCCTTGACGCCGCCCGGTATCGTCCACTCCCACGCCGTAGGATTATCGTAGCTCTCGTCGGTGATCTCGATCGTGTCGCCGGCGCAGATCTCGATCTCCGACGATCGGAAGAGCGCCCGCGGCGGACGGCAGGTCTCGCGCGTCGGATCGTACATGCCGTGCGTGATGTTCGGCATGCCGAGCTTCGCGTACGGAGCGCCCAGCGACACCGCGCGGTGACGATAGTCGCACGCGACGCCGGCGCGGTTCGGATCGGTGATGACGCTGAGCTCCGACTCGTCGCGGATCGCCGCGTAGATGCGCCCGTCGGGTCCGACCTGCATCTGGCCGGTGTGGCCGTAGGAGACCAGGCGGAACGTGTTGCGATGCAGAACGGTGCGGCTGGCGATGATCGCGGCGCGGGAGCCGCGCGTGAGGTCGTGCTGCGCGATGTAGCGCGCCTGCTCGCCGCTCGAATACAGCTTCGTGCCGTCGGGCGAGAAGCAGATGTCGTAGACGACCGAGTCCTCGGGCGCGATGTCGATCCTGATGGCGTTCGAGAGCGTACCGGTGCGGCGGTCGAAGTCGATGAGGTCGATCGCCGGCGCGCGGAAGATCGCGACCGCGAGTCGATCGCCAGCCTGGTTGAACTTCATCCCCCCGATCGCGGCCTCCGGCCAGCCGATGTGCGGCGTGCCGAGGTCGTAGGTGGCGGGTCCCTCGAAACCGGACTTCGACAGGTAGTAGACGATGAAGCGCGTCGACTGCAGCTCGTGCATGATCACCCAGAAGCCGCGGCCATTGCAGTGCTTGACGACGGCGATCTTCTCGGTGACGTTCCCGTGCAGGAAGCGATGCGACGTCGTGACGGCGCCCAGTCCGCCATCGAGCTCCATGTCGACGATCGACCACGTCGCGACCGACGTGCCGCCGTTGTACTCGCCGGCATCGATCGAGACGATGTAGAACTTCGTGGAGTCCCCGGGCATGGGGATGATCGTGGCTCCCTGGGTCGACGAGATGATCGCCGGGCTGGCGATGCCGGCGCCGCCGGGCATGACGCGCCCGTTGCGATTCCAGACCGTGTCGCCGTCGGTGTGCATGAGCATCCGGCCGGTGCGGTGGTCGCAGAGCGTCGCGGTGCCTTCGGACTGGTGGTCGAAGCCCGGCGTGCCGACGGCCGAGCCGCCGCGGAAGTCGAGGCCGGCCCGGTAGCCGAAGTACCAGAGGGAATTCTCGAGCTGAGCGGTCGCGGCGATCGGCGCGCACAGAAGCGCGGCCGCGACGATCAGCAGTGACGCGATGCGAACAGAGGCGATGTTCATCGAGGGCGATCTCATCGAAGCACGGGGGGTCACCGACAGGTCCGTTCGAAGCGGCGAGCGCGGGCGACGCCGGTGGAGCGCTGCGCAGGGGAAGTGCCGCATCGTGTCAGCTCTCCGGCGCCGTGCCCTGCGGCGGGAGCGTGTGAAAGCCGAGCCGCTGAAAATACAACGAACCGGCGCATTGGCGAGGATCTCAGCGCACCAGCGCCATCCTCCGGAGAAGGACGTCGGCGCCGAGCCGTAACTGACAATGGTAGATGCCGCTGGCGAGCCCGGCGGCCGTGAAGTCGATTTCGTGGTCCCCGGCCGAGAGCCAGCCGTCGACGAGCGTCGCGACGACCGTGCCGGCCGCGTCGAGCACGGCGAGCCGGACGTGTCCGTCACGCGGCGTCGCGAAGGCGATCCGCGTGCCCGCGGCGAACGGATTCGGGCGATTCGGCCGCAGGACGGGCCGCGCCGTGTCGAGCTCGATCAGGCGCGCCTGCAGACCGCAGATCTGCAGCGTCAGCCGTCCGGCGCGGCCCGGCACGACGCTGCAGAGCGTCCCGGGCACTTCGAGTGCGAGCGGCAGCGTCGCGGTCGTCGTGCTCGTCAGCCAGGTCGCGAAGCGGATCGAGAGGATCCTGCCGGCTCCCCCGAGCGCAACGCCCGGCGGCGGCGTCACGGTGGCGATCGCGGTCGACGTCGCGGTGTCGTCGACGAGCGCGACGCCCCAGCCGTCGACGAGCGATCCGCCCGTGACGACGTCGATCGGACGCATGATCGCGCGGTCGTAGCCCAGGCGGACGGTGATCGCGCCGACGGGCACCGCGGACTCCATCGTTCCGATCGTCACGGGCACCGCGACGGTATCCCCCGGCGACGCGACGATCTCAGCGGCGCCGGCGTCGATCGCCGCGGCGGCTCGCACGGTGATCGTGCGCGTGATCTCGCTGGTTCCCTTCGCGTTGGTCGCGACGAGGCGCACGGTGAACACGCCGGCCGAGTCGAAACAGACCGGACCCGGATCGCGCTCGCTCGACGTCGCGGGCCGGCCTCCCTCGAACGTCCACTGCCACTCGGTCGGCAGGTTGCGGCTCGAGTCACGGATCGTCGTGCACTCGCCGGCGCAGATCGGATCGTCCAGACTGATCAGGGCCTCGGGCGGCCCGCACGGCCTGATCAGCCCATCACGGTAGCTTTCGATCATGTTGGGCAGTCCGACGGCCACGCGTGGCTCGACCGCGCCGACCTGCATGCGGAAGCCGCGCGGGTTGAATCCGCAGGCGATCCCCTTGTCGTTGGGCCGATCGATCGTCGGCATCCAGCCGGTGTTCGCCGCCAGCAGGGCGCTGTTGTTCGCGATGTAGATGCGTCCGTCGGGCGCGCACTGCATCGCGTAGAAATCCCCCGTCGCGATCGGCGTCCGAGAGTCGAAGATCGCCTGCGCGTCGCCAGCGGTCACGTCGTACTGAAAGAGCGAGTCGTAGATCCACCCCGGCTGCCATTCGACGAGGTAGAGGAAACGACCGTCGGGCGAGAAGCTCAGGCCGTACTTCGCCCGATCGCTCAATCGCGTCGTGTATGTCAGCAAGCCCGTCGCCGCGTTGAAGTCGAAGAGCTCGACGAACGAGGTCGCGACCACCGAGGCGATGCGGCGGCCGTCGCTCGAGGCCTTGAGATATCCGATCGCGTACTGTGCGCCGCCCTCGTGCGCGCTGCCGGTGTACGAGAGGTTCGGCGTCGAAGCCACGCCCGCGGCGCTCACGAGGTAGGCGCGGAAGGCGTTCGAGCTCCATTCGTGCGTGACCACCCAGACGTCGATGCCGTTGGCGTGGCGCACGGCCGTGAGCTTCTCGGTGGTCGGCGCATAGATCGGGACGTTCTTCGCGGTCACCACCCCGAGCCCGCCGTCGCCGTCGAGGTCGACGATCGAGTAATGAAGTCCTTCGTTCGGCGGATCCTGCAGCGGGCTCGCGTCGACGGTGAACACGTAGAAACGACGCGGATCGCACGGCGCCGGAACGATGAGCGCCGACTGCGTCGACGACGCATGGCCCATCAGGCCGGTGCCGTTCGGCATCGCACGGTGCTGCCGGTTCCATACCGTCATCCCGTCGGTGTAGAAGAGCAACTGCCCCGTCGTCGGATCGGCGATCGAGGCGCATCCCTCCTCCTGATCGATCGCCCCGTCGGCCAGCGGCGTCGGCACGGCCCCGTTGAAGTCGATCCCAGCACCTCGCCCGAAATACCAGACGTTGGCCTCCGACTGCGCGAGCGCAGACGGCGCGGCCATCAGCAGCGCGAACAACGGAGCGAGGTATCGAACGAGCATCGGCAACGGATTCTTGAACAACGGGCCGCGCGGCGCGGCGGTTAGAATCAGGGGGCGAGCATGAGCTTGATCGTCCGCTCGCCCGTCGACGTGACGAAGCGCACGAAGTACTGTCCGACCGCAATCCCGTCGGAGCCGACGCGCACTGTCTGGCGTCCCGCATCGAAATGCCGGGCGGCCACCGTGTGCACGAGCTCGCCGCGCGTGTTGAAGAGATCGATCGCGATGTCGCCCGGCGCGACATTCCTGAACGTCACGACGACCTCGCGCGTGGCGGGGTCCTGCGCCGCACCTGCCTCGACGAGTCCGTCGTCGACGGCCGAGCCCGGAACCGAGTCGACCCGGGCGAAGCCGCTGGATGTGACGAATTCCGCGCAGGCGAGCCGCGTCGTTGGCGTCACGAAGAAGGGAAGCTCCGTCGACGACGTGTCGCCGTTGACGATCGCGAAGGGGATCCTTAGCATCGTTCCCGTTCCGGAGAGGATCTCACCGGCAGGGGCCATGAGCTTCAGGAAGATGACGGTCCGCCTCGAATCCGCGGGATCGATGACTGGGGGAGTCGGCGAGAGGGCCACGGTCCATCCGTCGAGGATCGTCCCGGCAACCAGTGCGGCCAGATTGTTCGGATCGATCAGGTGCCGCATCATTTCGTGCGCGAAGCGGAACGAGATGTCGAGCTCGTCGATGCGCGCCGCGTCGATCTGTCGATCGAGCACGACCTCGACGGCGATGGTGTCCCCGGGCAGACCGTGGGCGTCGCGGGTGATGTGCGCTGTGGCCTCGTATCGCTCTCCCCTGCCGACGACATCCGCCGCGACCGGGTTGCCGCCGAAGCCGACCGAGTGCGTACCGGTGACGTCGGTGATGCCGAAGACGACGCGCGCCGTGTAATCTGTCGAGGCGTTCTGGTTCGGCGCGAAGCGGACCGGGACAAGGAGCCGCTCTCCGGGAGCGAGTGCCAATGGCAATGTCGGCTTCGTGATCTCGAACGCGCCGACCATGTCCTCGAGCGTCACGCTCCGGACGACGACGGAGTCGCTGCCGTCGTTCTCGACGAAGACGCTCGAGGTCGTGTCGAAGCATCCGGCGATGGTGCCCATGGCACTGCCCGTCGGGCGAACAGATAGCGTGGAGCGCTCGGCGATCAGCGAGGCCGTCGAGTCGTCGCACGGCGAGAAGGAACCGCCGAGCACGAGCTCCGCCGCATGCTCGCCCGGAGCCGTCGGGGCATACGCCACGAGGACGTCGAACGTCGCGCGCGCGGGCAACGTCGCCCCCACGATTGCGACGGCGTTCAGGATCGTGAACACTCCGACACTCTGCGGGTTGGCCGGGATGATGCGAAGGTCGGTGATCGACACCGGCCGCGTGCCGCCGAGCGGGCTCGACGTGGCGAACGTCACGGTGCGCGTCACCGCGGGCGCGTTCGGCTCGAAGATCTCCCGGCCGAAGTCGGTCGGACCGGGCGCAGCGATGTGCGACTCGATGCCGATGCCGCGCAGCGTGTTTCTTGCTTCAAACCCGTCGCGCATTACGAGAACGACGTCGCAGCTGTATACACGTTCCTCGTGTCCCGGCCGGAAGAGCACACGCTGATAGTACCGGGGCTCGAAGTTCACGGTGTCGTAGTTACCGAAC
>DATLHO010000054.1:0-15673 GCA_035539855.1 Kapaibacterium sp. (SeqCode)
ACTTCATCAACTTCAACGGCACCGCGGGCGTGTGGCGCCGGAGCTGCATCGACGACGCCGGCGGCTGGCACGTCGACACGCTCACCGAGGACCTCGACATCTCCTACCGCGCGCAGTTGCGCGGCTGGCGTTTTCTCTACCGCAATGACGTGACGGTGCCGGCGGAGCTGCCGTCGGAGATCAACGGCCTGAAGACGCAGCAGTTCCGCTGGACGAAGGGAGCGATCGAGACCGCACGCAAGCTGCTCGGAAGCGTCTGGCGCTCGGACCAGTCGCTGACCGTGAAGATCCAGGCGACGAGCCATCTGACGGCGAACCTGATCTTCCCGTTCGTGTTGCTCGTCGCGCTGCTCAACGTACCGATGGTGATTCTCAAGGGCACCGATCCCTCGTTCTCGCGCTGGTTCGACTACCTCGGCTCGTTCCTCGTCGCGTCGTTCACGACGCTCGCATTCTACATCAGCGCGCAGCGCGATCTGACGAGCGACTGGCGGCGCCGGATGCTGATCTTCCCGCTGTTCATCGCGGGGACGATGGGCATGGCGGTCAGCAACACGCGCGCGGTCGTCGAGGCGCTCGTGCGCCGGCCGAGCGCCTTCGAGCGCACGCCGAAGTACAACATCGTCACGCGCTCCGATCAATGGGAGTCGAGCCGCTACCGCAGCGCGCGCATCAGCGCCGAGGCGATCATCGAGCTGCTGATCGCGCTCTACTTCGTCGCGGGCATCATCCTGGCGATCGCCCTCGGCGAGCTCGCGGTGATACCGTTCCAGCTCGTGTTCCTCGTCGGTTTCGGAAGCACCGGCGTGCTGTCGGTGCGGCACGCGTTGGGGAAGGGTTCCGTCGCCTCCCATTGACGGCCGGCAACTGTCATCCCCTTGGGGATCTTTCTTTCGGAACGACCGCCGCATGTGGGGCGGTGGGGTAGTGCGTTGGCAGCCGCCTGCGGCCGCCGCGAAGAAGAACACGCAGTGCCCCCATCGCGACATGCGGTGACTCGCACCCAAAGAAAGATCCCCGATGGGGATGACAGGGGCGCGATCTCCCGGGGTGGTCGCGTCGACGCGCGTTGATCCGCGCGCCTCCCGTACCTTCGCGACTACATTTTCAGAACCTGACTCTTCTCCGATGTCCCTCCGCACGCACATGGCCGAGGCGGCCGCAGCGATCCGCCGGCACTCACAGCTTCAACCGTCGATCGGCATCATTCTCGGCACGGGGCTCGGACGGCTGGCCGAGGAGATCGAGCACGACGCGACCATCGACTACGGCGAGATTCCCGGGTTCCCGCTGTCGACCGTCGAGTCGCATCACGGACGACTGATCGTCGGTCACCTCGACGGCCGGCCCGTCGTCGCGATGCAGGGTCGCTTTCATTTCTATGAAGGCTACTCGATGCAGCAGATCACCTTCCCCGTCCGCGTGATGCACGAGCTCGGCGTGCGCACGCTCATCGTCTCGAACGCGTGCGGAGGCATGAACCCCCGCTACCGCCGCGGCGACCTGATGATCATCGAGGATCATATCAACCTGCTCGGCGACAACCCTCTCATCGGACCGAACGACGATTCGCTCGGCCCGCGCTTCCCCGACATGTCGGAGCCGTACAGTCACGCGCTCATCGAGCTGGCCGAAGAGGTGGCGATCGAGTGGCGGATTCACGTGCACAAGGGAACCTTCGTCGCCGTGCCGGGTCCCAATCTGGAGACGCGCGCCGAGTACCGGTTTCTGAGGACGATCGGCGCCGACGTCGTCGGCATGAGCACCGTGCCGGAGGTCATCGTGGCACGTCATATGAACATGAGCGTCTTCGGGCTGTCGATCGTCACCGACGAGTGCTTCCCCGACAGCCTGCACGCGGTCGACGTCCGCGAGATCATCGCGGCGGCGAACGACGCCGAGCCGAAGATGACCGCGGTAATCCGCGGGCTCGTGGCGCGCGTCGCATAATCCGTCGGCTCCAGACGAAGTGCCCGGATGATCCGTCTACCCGTGGTAGCCATTACGAGAAACACGAGAAACACTTGTCAGAACAGAAGCTTCACACAGTAGCGAAGGAGCGGGAGCGGGCGATTCTGGTCGGCGTGACCGTCTACCCCGAGACCCGCGAAACCACCCTCGAACATCTCGACGAGCTCGAGCTGCTTCTCGACACCGCCGGCGGTGACTCGATCATGAAGGTCGTCCAGGGCCTGCCGCGCCACGACGGCGCGTTCCTGCTCGGCAAGGGCAAGGTCGAGGAGCTCGCGCAGATGGTCGAGGACGACAACATCTCGCTCATCGTCGTCGACGACGAGCTCTCGCCGATGCAGTCGCGCAACCTCGAGAAGGTCATCAAGCGCAAGGTCATCGACCGCACGCAGTTGATCCTCGACATCTTCGCCAGCCGCGCGCAGTCGAGCGAGGCACGCACACAGGTCGAGCTCGCGCAGTTGCAGTACATGCTGCCGCGGCTGACCAGGCAGTGGACCCACCTTTCGAAGCAGTTCGGCGGCATCGGCACGAAGGGTCCGGGCGAGACGCAGATCGAGACCGACCGCCGACTCATCCGCGACCGGATCTCGCACCTGCGCGAGAAGCTCGACAAGATCGAGACCCAGCGCGAGACCCAGCGCAAGGGCCGCGCCGACCAGTTCCGCGTCGCGCTCGTCGGCTACACCAACGCCGGCAAGTCGACGCTCATGAACGAGCTGGCCGGACCGACCGTGCACGCCGAGGATCGCCTCTTCGCGACGCTCGACACGACCGTGCGCCAGATCGACCTGGCGCCGGGACGCCGAGCGCTGCTGTCGGATACCGTCGGATTCATCCGCAAGCTTCCTCCGAACCTCATCGCCAGCTTCCGCTCGACGCTCGCCGAGGCGAAGGAGGCGGACGTGCTGCTGCACGTCGTCGACATCGCGTCGCCGAACCTGATGGATCAGATCAGCGTCGTCGACGAAACGCTCCGCGAGATCGGCGCGGTCGGCATCCCGACGCTCATGGTCTTCAACAAGGTCGATGTGCTCGAGGATCCCGACGTGCTCGCCGAGCTCAGCGGGCGCTACCCCGAGTCGGTCGCGATTTCCGCGGCCCGCGGCCTGCACATCAGCGCCCTGCGCGAGCGCATGGCCGCGATGATGGAGGCCACGTACGTCGAGCGGACGATCCGCGTGCCCGTGGCCGAGGCCAACCGCATCGCCAAGATTCACGAGTACGCCGACGTGCTCGACAAGCGCTACGACGACGAGTACGGCTATTATCGCCTGCGCTACAGCCCGAAGCTCATCGAGCACATCGAGAGCCTCATCGCCGCGGCCCACGCCGAAACCGTGACCGCCGGCGCGACCCCGGTCGAGCACTAGACGCAGTGATCACGAGACGGAAGAGCCCCCGTCGGCACGGCCGGCGGGGGCTCCGTAGTGAGCGGCCCAATTTCCGCCCTGCGGCGACGTCGCTTCCTGAGCCGTCCGGATACGTTTTTGCTTTGCACCGACGCCGAGCCCGCACAATCATCGGAGTCGATGAATCCCCGATTGCCAATGCTCAGACACGCACTCACGTCGTTCCTGGTCCTCGTCGCGGCGAGCACCCTCGCGCACGCGCAGGCGAAGGTCCTCATCCCGATGGACAACACGCAGACCGATCACCTGAAGGCCTACGGCATCGCCTACTGGGCGCTCGCCCGCGGCGTGCAGGTCGACTGGCTGCTGAACTACCGGTCCGGCGCGTTCATGCTCGACTACGCCGACATCGTCGCGGCGGAGTGTCGCGTACGCGGCGTCTCGTTCGAGACGATCTCGGGCGCACAGACCGCGCAGATCTACAGCGAGGTCCAGGCCGAGGCGACGAACATGGACGTGGTGCGCCTGGAGTCGGTGCCGAAGATCGCCGTGTACGTGCCGCCCACGTTCCAGCCGTGGGACGACGCGGTGACGCTCGCGATGCAGTACGCGGAGATCCCATACGAGAAGATCTGGGACAAGGAGGTGATTGCCGGCGAGCTGAAGAAGTACGACTGGGTGCACCTGCACCATGAGGACTTCACCGGGCAGTACGGCAAGTTCTATGCGAGCTTCGCGACCGCCCCGTGGTATCAGCAGCAGGTCGGCATGCTCGAGAAGACCGCCAGCGAGCTCGGTTTCGCCAAGGTCTCGCAGCTCAAGCTCGCCGTCGCGCAGGAGCTCAAGCGCTACGTCGCCGGCGGAGGCTTCCTGTTCGCGATGTGCTCGGCGACCGACAGCTACGACATCGCCCTTGCCGCGCATCGTACCGACATCGCCGACGCGATGATGGACGGCGACTCGCCGTCGCCGAACGCGCAGCAGGAGCTCGACTTCGCCGAGACGCTCGCGTTCGAGAACTTCACCGTCGAGATGAACCCGTACGTCTACGAGTACTCCGACATCGACGTGCAGCCGAGCTTCATGTCCTCGCCGGAGACCGACTTCTTCACGCTCTTCGACTTCTCGGCGAAGTACGATCCCGTCCCGTCAATGCTCACGCAGAACCACGTCGGCGTCGTGCGAGGGTTCCTCGGACAGACGACCGCGTTCCACAAGCGATTCATCAAGAAAGGCATCACGGTGCTCGCCGAGCGCGAGGGAACCGACGAGGTGAAGTACATTACCGGCAACGTCGGACGCGGCACCTATACGTGGTATGCGGGACACGATCCCGAGGACTACCAGCACGCGGTCAACGATCCCCCGACCGATCTGTCGCTGCACAAAAGCTCGCCGGGCTACCGGCTGATCCTCAACAACGTGCTGTTCCCCTCGGCGCGAAAGAAGAAGCAGAAGACCTGATGGCTCATTTCTTGAAACCAATATCCCTCGATACGATGATCGGCTCGACGATTCGACGAGGGAGAGCAATGAAACGCATACACACGAGAATCGCCGCGGGACTCGCGCTCGCGGCCATGATGATTGCCATGAACACTGAAGCGAAGGCGCAGAGCACGGAGGGCGGGACGTTTGCCTGGCAGTCGGTCAGCGCAGCGCTCGAGCAGGCACCGACCGAGGAGAAGCTGATTCTCGTCGACGTCTACACCGACTGGTGCGGATGGTGCAAGCGCATGGACCGCGACACGTACGCCGACAGCGCCGTCGGCGCCTACATCGCCGAGCGGTTCATCGCCGCGAAGATGAACCCGGAGAAGGAGGGAACGGTCCGCTACGACGGCCGCGAGTTCTCGCAGGCCGAGTTCGGCAAGGCCTTGGGCGTGAACGGGTATCCCGCGACGGCGTTCTTCACGTCGAAGGGAGAGCTCATCACGGTGGTGCCGGGGTATCTGCCGGCCGGCGACTTCCGACTGCTGCTGGAGTTCCTGGCCGAGGAGCACTACAAGACCACGGCCTTCGACGAGTTCAAGCGCGCGAAGTCCTGATCAGGAACGAACGCGCCGCAGGCGCCCGGAATACGACGCTCGGCAGTCGAACGCTGCCGGGCGTTCTCGTCTCCAATCACTCCGACGATGACCCGCAGTTCATGACCCGCTTCACCGCACTCCTGTTCGCATTCCTTTCGGCAATCATCGGCGTCGGATGCGCCGGCAGCAGCGGCGCGACGCGTCCGGCGCAGACAGTCGGCGCCTCGGTCGAGTACCGCGTCTCGATTCCCGACGTCGACGCCGAGCGCTTCCGCGTCGAGGCGACGCTGTACGGCCTGGCCGACGACACGCTCGTGTTCCACTTCCCGGTGTGGGCTCCGGGCGCCTACGACATCGTCGACTTCGGCGCCTACGTCAGCGACTTCACCGCGCGCGCCGAGGACGGTCGCGCGCTGACGGTGCTGCGGACCGACACGAACACGTTCAGGATCGTCGGCACCACCGCGCGCGTCGAGCTTGTATACACCGTCGACGACATCGAGCACCTTCCGAACTCCGCATGGTTCGGGCTGTCGGACATCGAGGAGGACCGCGTCTTCGCCAACGGCACGGCGCTCTTCGGCTATCCCGCCGGACACAAAGAGATCCCGTACGCCGTGACCTACGAGGTGCCGCGACGCTGGGAGATCGCCGTGGCGCTCGATCGCGCCGGCACCGACGATCACCGGTTCGTCGCCGCCGGGTACGACGAGCTGGTCGACGCGCCGGTGCAGATGGGAGCGTTTCAGCGCTTCGAGTTCGCGTACAAGGGCGTGCCGCACGTGATCACGGTGACCGCGCCGGAGCGGATCGACGACACGACCGGCGAGCAGCTCGTGGCGATGACGCGTCGCGTCGTCGAGGCCATGAGCGGGCTCTTCGGGGATATCCCGTACGAGCGATACCTGTTCCAGCACTACCTCGTCGACATGGGCGCGACGCGTGCGCGCGGCAGCTTCGGAGCGCTCGAGCACGCGGCGAGCTCGACGTATCGCATGCCGTACTACGGACAGGATGCCGTGGCCTCGTCGCTCGCCTCGGTCGTGGCGCACGAGTTCTGGCACCTCTGGATACCGAAGCGCATCCACGTGCACCAGCTCGGGCCGTTCGACTATCAGAAGGGACCCGAGACCACGTCGCTGTGGTTCGCCGAGGGACTCACCGAGTACTACGCGCGCGCGATCAACGCGCGCATCGGCCTGTCGACGCCGGGGGGATTCCTTCGCGAGTTCCAGAGCGACCTCTCCGGACTGATCGACGAGCCGCAGGCCGAGCCGATGACCGAGCTCAGCCGACGGATCGTCCACGCGCCGATGACCGAGGTCATCGACCTGTACAAGAAGGGACCGCTGCTGGGCTACCTGCTCGACGCGGAGATCCGATGGCAGACCAAGAACGCGCGATCGCTCGACGACGCGATGCGCCACTTCAACGCCGAGTACGGCCGCACGGGCAGGACGTTCTCCGACGACGAGATCATCCCGATCATGGAGCGGGCGACCGGCGCGTCGTTGGGCGACTTCCACCGGCGGTATATTGCCGGGCGCGACACGCTGCCGTTCCGCGAGGCGTTCGCGCGCACGGGTCTGCGCTATGTCGTGCGCGACACCGTGCGGCCCGCGATCGGCGCGGTGCTCACGGCCTCCCGCGAGGGAGCGCGGATCTCGCGGGTGCTGCCGGGGGGATCGGCCGAGCGGATGGATCTGCGCGTCGGCGACGTCATCACGACGCTCGACTTCGAGGGATACTCGATTCCCGTGCGCGCGGTCCCGCTGGAGTACCTCGACCAGTTCTTCGCGAACGAGGACGAGTCGGCCAGCCGCGGAGGCGAACCTGTGTACGTCATCAAGACCGTCTCGGTGATGCGCGATGGCCGGCCGGTGAGGATTCCGGCGACCGTGACGATGAGTCCATCGACCGTCGAGCGTCTCGAGATCGACCCGTCGGCAACGGGGCTCGCCCTCGAGGTGCGCCGATCGATGCTGGGCTTCTAAGGGATTTCCAGACGCAATGTCCAACAGTCTTCCGGCTCTCAAGCGAGTCACGCTCATCGCCCTGCTGGCGAACGCCGCGCTGTTCGGACTGAAGCTCTGGGGCTTCTCGCTGTCGGGCTCGGTGGCGCTGCTGTCGGACGCGCTGAACTCACTGCTCGACGTCGCCTCGACGACGGCGGTGCTCATCTCGGTGCAGGTGGCGCGCAAGATGCCGGACCGCGAGCACCCGTTCGGGCATTCGCGGGCGGAGCCGATCGCAGGCTTCGTGATCGCGGTCATCGCCTGCGTTCTCGGCATCGAGGTGCTGCAGGAGTCGACGATGAAGTTCGTCCTGCCGCACCCGCACGAGATCAACCCGCTGGTCTTCGCCATCCTCGGCGTGGCGATCCTCGCGAAGATCGGGTTGTCGATGTGGCAGGGCCGAGTCGGCCGCGCCGGCAAGAGTCCTGCGGTCGTGGCGCTGGCGGTCGACTCGCGCAACGATGTGCTGTCGTCGATCGCCGCGCTCGTCGGCATCACCGGCGCGTCGCTCGGGTACGAATCCGCCGACGAGATCGCGGGCGCTGTCGTCGGCTGCCTGATTCTCTGGAGCGGCGTCAAGATCATCCGCGAGAACCTCGACATGCTGCTCGGCCGCGCGCCCAGCGACCTCACGCAGGTCGACGTGCTCGCCCGCGTCCGCTCGATCGACGGCGTCGAGGAGGTGCGCTTCTGTCGCGGGCACTACGTCGGCAACGAGCTGCACTTCGAGATCATCATCGCCTGCAGTGCCGAGCTCTCGACGCGCGAGTCGGCCGAGATCGCCGACCGCGTCCGCAACGCCGCCGAGACCGCCGACGACATCGCCGTCGCGTTCGTGCACGTCGACACCGTCGAGAGCCCGCACCACTACCCGGATCTGCTCGATCGCATCTGAACCGCCGGCGCGACGCCGCCGCGACGATCTGCTTCGCATCTTTGCGACTCGCAACCTTCGAGGAATTCACGACATGAGCACCGATGCATTCAACGCAGTCCCACGTCCGCGTGTCGAGGGGAGATCAAAGGACGAGCTCGCGGCCATCGCCTACGATGCGCTCGCGGGCATCGAGTTCATCGAGATGAACGACGGACACCGGCTCGGCTTCCACGTCTACCGGTATCTGCAGGGGGAGCTGGCGTCGCTTGCCGACGCGATCTACGAGGCCAAGGCACGCACGGCGACGGGTCCGCTCGAGCTCGAGCGGATCATCGCGGAGCGCCTGGCCGCGGCCGGCACCCGATGACGAGGAGAACCCACGCGTGAGTGAACGATCCAGACGCGGCTTTCTGCGGACACTGCTCGGCGGCGCGATCGCGCTGCCGGGCGCGTTGCGCGCGCAGAGCACGCCGGCGGACGATCCGCCGGGCACCGCCGGCGAGCGATCGCCGACGGGACGGCGTGCCGAATCGCGTCGTCGCGGCGACGCGCGCCGGCCGGCGCTGATCAAGCCTCCGGCGCTCGTCGAAGGCTCGACGATCGGCATCGCCGCGCCGGCCAGCGGCGTCTCGCGCGGCGAGGTGCTCGACGCGGCCGCGACGCTGCGCAATCTCGGTTTCAACGTGAAGCTCGGCGAGCATCTGTCGAAGGGCTTCGGGTACCTCTCGGCGCCCGACGCCGATCGCGCCGCCGACTACATGCGAATGGTCCGCGATCCGGAGGTCGACTGCGTCATGGCGGTGCGTGGGGGCTACGGCGTGATGCGCATTCTGCCGATGCTCGACTTCGACGTCATCCGCGCCAACCCGAAGGTGCACATCGGCTATTCCGACATCACCGGCCTGGTCAACCCGATCCATCAGCTCTCCGGCCTCATCGCGTTCCATGGACCGGTCGCCACCTCGAGCTTCGATCCCTACACGCTCGATTCGTTCCGCCGCACGCTCATGAGCCCGACGACGCCGGGCTCGTTCGCCGAGAGCGGGGAGTTCAACGGCGCCCGCTTCGGCGAGGCGCGCGCCGCGACGATCGTCCCCGGCCGCGCCCAGGGGCGCCTCGTCGGCGGCAACCTCTCGCTCGTGCTCGGACTGATGGGCACGAAGTGGGAGATCGACACGACCGACAACATCCTGTTCCTTGAGGAGGTCAACGAGGAGCCCTACCGCGTCGACCGGATGCTGACGCAGCTCGCGATCAGCGGACGCCTCGGCGCGTGCGCCGGAGTCGCGCTCGGCCGCTTCAGCAAGTGCGAGGCGCCGTCGCGCGGCGGCGAGTTCGCGCTGTCGCTGTCGCTCGAGCAGGTGCTGCGGGGCATCCTCGAGCCGCTCGGGATTCCGACGCTCTACGGCCTGTCGATCGGGCACATCCGCAGCAAGCTGACGATCCCCGTCGGCGGGCTGGCGACTCTCGATGCTACCGCGAAGACCCTGATCATCGACGAGCCCGTCGTCGGCGAGGCGCGGGTGCGGTAGTCGTTCGGTCTCCTTCCACCACGACCACGCGCCCACGTCATCCGCGCGTAGCGTGGATCCCTCTTCGGCGGTAGCGGTGCCGGACAGTCCCGCTACCGCGGAAGACGGATCCCCGCGGCGCTTCGCTTGCGACGATGACGTGCTCGCCTCGAATGTGGGGGGAGGGACATTGTGAGGGCCCGCGTTCCCGGGGAAGGACATCCCCACCCACCATCCCGTCAAATTTTTTCTTTTCGCCCTTTAGGAGGCCTTTAAGCGCTCGCGATAGCATGAATACCCATGAGAGCGACGACGCGCCGGACGACGGCGGATCGCTCGAAAGAGAGACCCAATCAACTCCTTTCAATCGAGGGTATCATGGCTTCCAACTCCTACTCCCGTACGACGCGCCTTCGCCGCCGCCTGATCCGGATCGCCGGACTCTTCATGCTCCTGGCCACGATGCAGAAGGCCATGCCCGTCGTCGCGGCGCCGGCCTACTGGTCGGTCAAGATCGCCCGCCCCAGCATCAACTGTCAGCGCGGACTCGGTGTGTGCATCGATCTGTTCGGTCCCATCGGCACCGCCGGCACCGAGGTCGCCTTCGTCGTCGAGGGCACGCCGCAGTCCGGGCCTGGCACCGCGACCGGTCGCATGGTGTTCCTCTCCGAGCTCACCGAGAAGGGCGACACCTTCGAGATCGAGCAGGACGTCGTGCTCGATCGTCAGCACTCGCTCGAGCTCGGCTACAAGCAGGTGACGCTGCTGAGGGGTCGTTACCCGATCGATCGCTCCGCCGGCGACCACGGCTCGGTCCTGATCGGGCTGCGTACGATCGGCATCACCATCACCGCGGACATCGGCCGCAGGGCGTACGGATGCGAGCGCTTCGGTGTCTGTTCGATCACGGTCGGATTCGACCTCGCGATGAACAAGCCCGCGCCCGGCACGGGTACGCTCGAGGGCAGCAGCCTTTCGTTCGACTTCACGCAGCGTGTCGAGTCGTCCGAGGACAGCTCGGTGATCTACGTCGACGAGGACATCGCGCTCGACGAGCAGTCATCGCTGGCGCTGGGCGCGCGGTCGGTGACGATTCTCAAGGGAGCCTACCGCGTCGACTACAGCGAGAATCCGAACGGCCACGTCGACTTCGCCGTCGCACGCATCGGCATCACCGTGACGATCGACATCGGCCGCAAGAGCCTGGGCTGCACCCGCGCCGGCATCTGCTCGATCACCGTCGGCTTCGACTTCGCACGGATCAACCAGGCGCCGGCCGTCGTCTCGCTCGACGGAAAGGCGATGCTCGTCGACTTCCTCGGCCGCCCGCACTCGGGTCGCGAGCCGTTCGTGCTGGAGCAGGACTACGTGATCGAGCGCGACCTCGCCACGAAGCTCGGACGCCAGCAGCTCACGCTCCAGGCCGGCACCTACGAGCTCGACTTCAGCGTCAACCCCAACGGCCGCCTCGTCATCCCGGTCTCCTCGCAGGGCATCGTCGTCACCGTCGAGATCGGACGGGCGTCGAAGGGCTGCCGCGGACTCGGCATCTGCAGCATCACGATCGGCGCGGACGCGACCGAGCGCTCGGTGCCGGCAGTCCTCTCCGTGAGCAACGGCATGATGTCGCTCGACCTCCTCGGCGAAGCGCCGGAGACCGGTGACGCGCTGACGATCGACGAGGACCTGACGCTCGACGCGGCGACCTCGCGCCTGCTCCGCTACAACGACATCACGCTCAAGCGCGGCGTCTACGCCATCGATCGCAGCAGCAACCCGTTCGGCAGCCTCGTGATCCCGATCGCCGCCAGGGGCATCAGCATCGAGATTCACTTCGGTCGGACGTCAGAGTGCATCCGCGGCTTCGGAGTCTGCCGCATCATCATCGCCCTGTCGACCCGCACCAGCCCGAGCGATGCCGTCGGCTACGCCGCGGCCGAGACCGCCGGCTCGACGATGACGATCGCGTTCTCCGAGCGCTCGGCGCTCTCCGGCGACACGCTCTTCGTCGATGAGGACGTGCCGTTCGACCCGACCACCGGAGCCCCGCTCGGCGCAGAGCGACTGCTCATCAAGCGCGGAGCCTATCCGGTCGACTACTCGAGCAACCCCGCAGGCACGGTCACGGTGGTGACGCAGGTCGAGGGCTCGGCATCGATCGACGCATCGGGCTCCTCGAACGACGCCTCGGATCTCATGCTCTGGCCGAACCCGGCGACGACGACCGCGACGACCCGCTTCAGCCTCGCGACCCCGCAGAGCGTTCGCCTCGAGCTGCTCGACGCCATGGGCACGGTGGTCCTGAGCGCGATCGACGGCGAGCGCCTCGAGCGCGGATCGCACGAGCGGACGCTCGACCTGGCGGGCCTCACCGCCGGCGCCTACTTCGAGCGGCTCACCGTCGGCACCACGTCGACCGTCCGCGCACTCCAGATCGTCCGCTAAGCCGCCCGCACGGACCCGGCGCGGCGCCGGACGGAATCCTGGGGAGGGCCACAGGCGCCGCGCTGGTCCAATCGGGACCGCACATACGATTCGCGTGGGCACACCGGCAGGGGCTCCCAGTCTGCAATTGCAGCGGGGGCCCTTCGCCGTTTCCTCCCGGTCTTCATACCTTCCGGCCCGTGAATCATCGCTTCGACTCCGACCTGCCCGCACTATACGTTCCCGAGGGCTTCGCCGAGGGCGCCTCGATCGCCCTGGCGCCCGACGAGGCGCAGCACGCCCGCGCGCTGCGGCTGCGCGAGGGCTCCAGTGTTCTGTTGCTCGACGGAAAGGGCCACCGCGCGAGCGGCTCGATCGAGCGCGTCGAGAAGCGGGGAATGGTTGTCCGATGCGGCGCCGTCAGCTTTGATGGGGCGGAAGCGGGACCGTATATTGCTCTCTCTTTTGGCCTTCTGGCCGATAAATCCCGGGTCGAGTGGTGTGTGGAGAAGGGCGTCGAGCTCGGCGTCCGGCAGTTCCTCCCGCTCGAGTCCGAGCGCACCGAGGGGCGGCTGCATCGCGGCCGGCTCGAGCGTGTGGCGATTGCTGCGCTGAAGCAGTCGCAGCGCTCGTGGCTGCCGACGATCGACGAACCGCTCAGCGTTGCGGCGCTGGCCGCGCGCCTCGACGGGCTCGGCCGCGTCTACGTCTGTCACGAGAGCGCACCGCTCGAGAATGTGCTCGCGGCACGACTGGTCGCCGAGCGGCCGTCGCGCGCGCTCGTGGTCATCGGACCGGAGGGCGGATTCAGCGACAGTGAGGTCGAGACCCTCGCCCATGCCGGGTGCGAGATCGTCTCTCTTGGCGACACGCGGCTGCGTGCGGAGACCGCGGCGCTCGTCGGCGTTGCTCTGGTGAACATGCTCGGCACCGGCGACGCGACCTGATGGCGCGCCCGCGATCGAACAACGACCACGGACTACGGTTCAATCCGACAATAGAATGAGCGATTACCTGATCGAGGTCACGGGACTCAAGAAGTACTTCCCGATCAAGCGGGGACTTCTTTCGAAGACGGTCGGCCATGTCAAGGCGGTCGACGACGTGACGTTCTCGATCCGAAAGGGGGAGACTCTCGGGCTCGTCGGCGAATCGGGCTGTGGCAAGACCACGACCGGGCGCGCGCTGTTGCGACTGATCGAGCCGACCGCGGGCTCGGTGAAGTTCAACGGCCGCGAGGTCACCGAGATGGGAGGCAGCGAGATGCGGACGCTGCGGCGTCAGATGCAGATCGTCTTCCAGGATCCCTACTCGTCGCTCAATCCGCGCATCACCGTCGGCGGGATGCTCGCGGAGATCATCAAGTTCCACGGGTTGCGCAAGAACGACGCCGAGGTGCGCGACCGCGTCGAGGAGCTGCTCGACGTCGTCGGTCTGCGCCCGGAGTACGCCCGGCGCTACCCGCACGAGTTCTCCGGCGGACAGCGCCAGCGCATCGGCATCGCGCGCGCGCTGTCGGTCGAGCCGAGCTTCATCGTGCTCGACGAGCCGGTCTCGGCGCTCGACGTCTCGATCCAGTCGCAGGTGCTCAACCTGCTGCAGGAGCTCCAGGAGCGCTTCGAGCTGACGTACCTGTTCATCGCGCACGATCTGTCGGTCGTCGAGCACATCAGTGACCGCGTCGCGGTGATGTATCTCGGCGAGATCGTCGAGCTCGCCGAGGCGCGAGAGCTCTACGCCAACCCGAAGCATCCGTACACGCAGGCGCTGCTCTCGGCGGTGCCGGTGCCCGATCCCCGGCGCAAGACGCAGCGGATCGTGCTCACCGGCGACGTGCCCTCGCCGGCGAACGTGCCGAGCGGCTGCTACTTCCATCCCCGCTGTCCGAAGGTCGAGGCCGAGCACAAGGTGATCCACCCTGGGCTCGGCGACGACGGCACGGGACATTTCACGCGCTGCCTTCTGTACGACGAGAGCTGGCCGTCGGGAACGCAGCGCCCGGCTCGGTCCACGCAAACCCCGGCGACTCCATGAGCCGTCTGTCCCGATACAGGCGCGGCTCGCTCGTCCCTCACCTGATCGCACTCACTCTGCTGCTCGCCGGCGTCCTGCTCGGCGCTGGGGGCGGTGGCGATGAGAGTCCGTATGTCGCGCTCGCGGCGACGCCCGAGCCCGACGGCGGCGACGGCATCGTCGACGCGCTCGAGCCCGACGGCCTGCCCGAGCGCGGCGGCGCACGCATCGCCGGTCTCGACACCGTCGTCACGCCCGGAGCGCGCACGTCGCTCGGTCCGAACAGCCCGAACCCGTTCTCCGAGTCCACGCGCATCGACTTTTCGCTCGCGGCCCGGATGAACGTCACGCTTACGGTGTACGACTTCTGGTACGGCGAAGTCGAGACGCTCATCGACAACGAGGAGATGGAACCGGGAGCGCACTTCGCGCGCTTCTCGGTGGCAGCGTCGGAGAACGGCTCGATCAGCTACTCCGGCATGTACTTCTACGAGCTCCGCGCCGGTGGCGAGATCTACCAGCGCCGCATGCTCGTCATCAAGTAATCGCCGCACCCCGGGCGGCACATCGCGCGAGGCCTCGCATGCACCCAACGCTGCGCGCAACGCTTGCCGCCACCATCATCCTGGCCGGCTCCTCCACGCTCGTCGCGCAGCAGCCGCTGTCGGTGCCGTCGGCATCGGGGCGGGAATTCTGGCTGGCGTTCCAGAAGAACTTCCGCGACTTCGTCGTCAACGAGCGAACGCAGAAGCAGGACCCGGCGGCGCCGCTCGAGCTCGACCTCCACATCACGTCGAGCGTCTCGGCCAGCGGCACGCTCGAGGTGCCCGGCCTCGGCTACCGCAGGAGCTTCACGGTCGATCCCGGGACCGTCACCGTCGTCGCGGTCCCGAAGGAGGCGCAGCTGCGCGCCAGCGGCGTCGTCGAGAACCTCGGGGTCCACGTCGTGACCGATCAGCCGGTGACGATCTACGGCCTGAACCGCCGCTACCAGAGCACCGATTCGTACCTGGCGATTCCCGTCGAGGCGCTCGGCACCGAGTACCGCGCGATGGGCTACCGATGGCTGCAGGAGGATCTCATCTCGCAGATGGCGATCGTGGCCGCCGAGGACAACACGGTCGTCCGCATCGCATCGCCGGTGCGCCTGCGACAGTTCGCGGCGCCGGCCGATCCGATCGTCGATGTCGCTTCGACGGCGAGTGCGAGCGCGCGGTCGTCGCGTACCCGACCGACCGACGACCGGAAGCAGGAGGTTGTCGCGTCGTCGTCGACCTCGCCTCGACAATTCGTCGATGATCTGCCGCGCTTCGAAGCGCAGTCGATCGACAGCGCGCCCGACTTCTCCTACGACGAGCTCCGTCGCACGATCGTCGTGCCCGCGATGAAGAGCCGGACAAACCGACGCGACAAGGCCGTGCTCGTCGCCGACGTCCTCGTCGACGAGGACGGAAGCGTCGGCGAGGTGCTCGTGCGCCAC
>DATLHO010000055.1:0-14408 GCA_035539855.1 Kapaibacterium sp. (SeqCode)
GGGTGGGGTTCTAGTAATTATCAATCTGCGCCCGCTGCAGCGACCCTGAGTAATCCACGTACACCGTCTTCCACTCCGTGAAGATGTCGTACACCGTCCAGCCGCCCTCGCGGTGGCCGTTGCCGGTGCCTTTGACGCCGCCGAAGGGCATGTGCGCTTCGGCGCCGATCGTCGGGACGTTGATGTAGGTGATGCCCGCCTCGATGTCGCGGATCGCCATGAAGGCGTCGTTGACGTTGCTCGTGTAGATGCTCGACGACAGGCCGTACGGCGTGTCGTTGAGGATGCTGATCGCGTCGTCGAGTCCGGTCGTCTTGAGCACAGAGAGGACCGGTCCGAAGATCTCCTCGCGGGCGATGCGCATGTCGCGCGTCACGTCGATGAAGATCGTCGGCAGGAAGAAGTTTCCGTTCGCGAGCGCCGGATCCTCCGACGCCCGATCGCCTCCGAGCACACACACCGCGCCCTCGTCCCGGCCGATCTTCACGTACTCTTCCACGCGGCGCAATTGTGCCTCGTTGATGACCGGACCCATCTCGGTTCCATCCTCGAGTCCGGGACCGAGCTTGAGCTTTCCGGCTCGCGTGATCAGGCGGTTGATGAAGTCGTCGTAGATGTCCTCGTGCAGGATCAGGCGGCTCGTCGCGGTGCAGCGCTGGCCGGTGGTGCCGAAGGCGCCCCAGAGCACGCCGTCGAGCGCGAGGTCGAGGTTCGCGTCGGGCATGACGATCTGCGCGTTCTTACCGCCCATCTCGAGCGAGACCTTCTTGTTCATCGCGCCGCCGCGCGAGGCGATCTCGTTGCCGACCGCGGTCGAGCCGGTGAAGCCGATGACCTTCGTCGCCGGGTGCTCGACGATCGCGCGGCCGCACTCAGCGGTGCCGTGCACGACGTTGAAGACGCCGGGGGGCAGGCCTGCTTCCTCGAGGATCTCTGCCATGAGCACGCCGGAGTGCGGCGCGTCCTCCGACGGCTTGTAGACGATCGTGTTTCCGCAGATGAGTGCCGGGAAGATCTTCCAGCTCGGCACGGCCATCGGGAAGTTCCAGGCGGTGATGATGCCGCAGACGCCGACCGGCATGCGGAACGACATGTTCATCTTGTTCGGCATTTCGCTCGGCGTGTTGTAGCCGAAGAGCCGGCGCGCCTCGGTCGCCGCGTAGTACGCGGTGTCGATCGCCTCCTGCACGTCGCCCTTCGTCTCGAACACCGGCTTGCCCATCTCGCGGGTCATCGCGCGGGCGAGCTCGTCCTTGCGACTGTTGAGGATGTCGCCGGCACGTCGCAGGATGTCGCCGCGCTTCGGCGCGGGCACCAGCCGCCACTGCTTGAACGCCTCGCTCGCCGCGGCCGCGGCGGCCTCGACATCGATCTCGCCGCTGAGCGGGAACAGCCCGACCACGTCGTCGCGATCGGCGGGGTTGCGGTTCTCGAACGTCCGTGCGGTGCTGCTGGGCACCCACTGGCCGTTGATGAAGTTCATGTACGTGTCGGCCATGCTCTGCTGCTCCAGTGTTGGTTCCTCGCGCGAAACCACAAAGCTAACAACGAAGCCGCCGACCGTCAGCGCGCCGGGTGTGAGGGGGTGTATCTTGTCCGTGCAACCCTTCCCCGATACCCGCCATGGACCTCATGTTCTGGATCCTCGTCCCGCTCATCGTGATCGCGGTCGTCCTGACCGTCTATCAGTCGATCTCCGTTTTCGCTCGCAAACGAAGGAAGACCGACGACTACTGGGAACAGGTCGAGCGATCCGGTGAGATGGACCCCGAGCTCGTCGCCGCCGCCGTCGGGCACGAGCTCGCGCCGATGGATCTCGACGCCGCGCTCGACGCGCTCTCGCAGCTCGACCGGCTCGAACGCGAGGCGCGCGAGCGTCTCGAGGCCGAGCGCGCCGATGCCACCTTCGTCGATTCGCAGGGCAACCACTATTCCGTGTCCGAGGAGGAGATCGAGGCGGCGCAGATCGATGCCGATGCGGTGGATGACGAGCCCGCGGACTACGAGGTCGTCGACGGCGACGACACGTTCATGTCGATCGAGAGCCGTTACGACGTGATCTTCGAGGAGCTCGAGGCGCAGCGCGAGGAGATCGACGGACGGCTCGCGCACTACTTCCACCTGCGCCGGCTGCGAGCCGACGAGCTCCGCGAGCGCGACCCGATCGCAGCGGCGGCCGAGCTCGAGGAGATCGTGCGCATGGAGCAGCGCTATCGACGCTTCGACGGAGAGGCGGAGGCGTAGCCGAGTGCGGTCAGCGCCTCGGCGTGCTCGCGAGCCCAATGGGCGTGCGCGCAAGCTTGGCGAAGGGGATGTTCGCGACATCCTGGTAGGAGAGCTCGAGCTCGACGAAGCGGTCCGGTGAGGTGCCCTGCAGCAGGGACCCCGCGACCATTTTCGCGAGGACGCGCACGTAGTGGTAGCTGCCGGCCACGCCGGTGCGCACGACGAAGCCCTGACTGATGCCGATGCCACGCGACGCGAAGATGAACGCCGCCGAGTTGCCGCCGGGAAGGATCAACTGGTCGAGCGGCGCGGCGAGGTACCACTCGTCGAGACTGAAGGCCTCGAACGTCGTCGACGAGATGTAGACCTCCGGGTCGACCTTCGTCAGATCGCGACCGGCCGAGACGTCGTACTCGGTGATCGCCCAGAGCGGTCCAAGGATGATCCGCTCGTCGCCACCGGCGACCGGCTCGATGAAGACCGCGAGCTGTCCGCGGCCCGGCGTTCCCGGCGACGTGCTGACGGTGCGCGGTCCGCCGGGCTCGGCGTCGATCGAGAGGGCGGAGTGATTCGTCGAGGCCTGTTCGTAGATGCGGATCTTCTGTCCGCTCGCGGGCAGGTCGGTGATGCGACGGGCGGGCGCCCACGCGATCGAGACAGGATCGGAGACCTGCGAGCCAAGCAGCGACGAGACCGAGAACGTGTACACTCCGGGCGCCAGGCCGGAGACCGTCGCGGACTCCAGATCGGTGTCGAGCGATCCGCTGGCTCCGCCGACGAGCGCCTGCCACGCGACGCGGTATCCGGTCGGCGCCGTGCCACCGGAGGGAAGATCCCATCGCACGCTCACGCTCGAGGCATCGAGCGACGACGCGGTGAGGTTCTGCACGACGCGCGGTCCCATCTCCTCGTCGGACGTCACCGCCGCGGGCGTCGACAGTCGGGCGCCGCGCATGCTCATGATGAGAACCCGGTGCGCCTTGAACGCATCGATCCCGGTGATCGTCGCCTCGGCACTTTCGGCACCGACGACGAGCACGCCGACGCCATCGACATCGCCACCGCCGTACAGCAGCATGTATCCCGTCAGGCTCGGATCGGCCGGACGCGTCCAGGCGACGCGCAGGCTCGTCGCGTCGATTCGCTCGGTCGTGGGATTCGTCGGTGCGGGCGGAATCATCGTTCCCGTCCAGCTCGCCGAAGCGAGCTCGACCGGCTGTGCACCGGACGTCCTGAGCTCGAGCGACAGGCCGCTCTCGTCGACCTCGCCGATGAGCGCGGTCCGCGCCGAACCCGCGAGGTCGAGCACTCCGAAGCGCCCGTCCGCATGGGTCCACTCGAGGCGGTAGCCGTCATGCGCGCGCGGCGCCGCGTCCCAGGCGACGAGCACGGTGCGCGCGTCCTGCGGAATCACGCGTAGCGTCACCGGGGCGGACTCGTCCAGTGCCGGGTCTGTCGGCGCGGGCGCCGAGCAGGTCGTCAGAAGGAGCGAGAGGATCAGTGCAGCGAGTGTGGAGATCGACTTCATGAGAATGCTCGTTGGGTGCGGGACATCGTTCCGAAGGTAACGAGTGTAGTGGGGATTCGCACGGATGCAGCGAGGGCCTCCTGACACCGCGGGCACCTGTCATCCTCGGAGGGGAACTCTCTTTCGGCACGACGGCCGCATGTGGGCCGGTTGGGTTGCGCGATGCCCTCGGGATCGCTCGCGAGCGCAATCAGAAGCTCAACGGCTTCGCGTACCCCGTCAGCTCGACGTAGCCCTCGCCGGTGACCGATGCTCCGTTGCGGGTCGCGGCGACACTTGCCGCGCCTTCCCAGTACGTGATCCGCACGCTGTTCTCGCTGCGCAGCTCCTGATCGGCGACGTACGGCGTGACCGTCGCCTGAAGCGATTGCGACGGCACCGACACGCGCCATTTCGCGGGATACGTGGCGCCGCTCTTCGGACTTCTCCATCGCTCCAACACCTCGATGCGGAAGTCTCCGGCGGCGAGCGGGACCTTCGTGCCGTCAGCGAGGACGAGCGCGCCGCTCGAGCGCGGGTCGTAGCTGCCGTCGGCGCGGCGCAGGCCGTAGACCATGAGCTCCTCGCCGTTGTCGAGCTGCAGCGAGAACCAGTCCCAACCGATCGTCCCGGGGTCGAGTTGCGAGGTGCCGAATTCGTGATCCATCCACGCGGTTCCCTCGACGTCGATCGGCGTGCCGTCGAGCGTCAGCACACCGGTCACGGCGATGCGCGGCATCGAGTAGTACATCGACGCGTTCGTCGCCGCGGCGCCCTTGCGCGAGTAGCCGTTCTCACCCTGGAGCACGGCCGGCTTGCGCGGGATGCCGATGAGCGACAGCGCCATCGAGTCCTCGCGGGCGCTCATGTAGAACATGGACCCGAGGCCCTCGAGCTTCCAATCCCCCAGCCATGTGTGGAGCACGCGGTTGTCGGCGCCGGCGTTGTCGTAACTGCCGCCGCGCGAGAGCTTCTCGGCGAACCGGAAGGTCCGACCCGTCTTGTCGGTCACGGTGAAATGGGCGAAGTACACCGTCCTGGCCTTGAACTTCGACTCGGCCTGCTGCTCGGCGGTGAGCCCGACCCGGAACCACGTGAGCTGGAAACCATAGCGGCCGCCGTCCTTCGAGCGCAGGTGCCCGGTGTAGTACCACCACTCGGTCGCGTACTCGGGGTGCGCGGCGTGATCGGCCGGCAGGGAGATCCCCCGACCGGGCTCGGCGAAGCGGAATGCGTCGTCCTCCTGCGAGCAGGCGACGTACACGGCAACCGAGCAGAGGGCGAGCACGAGCGAGACGATGGTCGTTTTCATGCGAAAATGTACGGCAATTGGCTTCGAGGAGATTGTCCTCAGGTGCCTGTCCCGTCGATCACGGCCGGATTTGCCGCGCGACCTTCTCAGTCGGGCACTCCTCCGTATCTTACGAATTCCATGAACCCGACCTCCTACGTCGTCTCGCTTCCGAATTTCGAGGGCCCGCTCGACCTGCTGCTGTTCTTCATCAAGCGGGACGAGCTGGACATCTACGACATCCCGATCGCGCAGATCACCGAGGAGTTCCTGCTGTACACGCAGGCACTCCAGGCGCTCGATCTGGAGATCGCCGGCGAGTTCATCGTCATGGCCGCGACGCTGATGCAGATCAAGGCCAAGATGCTGCTGCCGAAGCCCGAGCGCGGTCCGGACGAGGAGGAGGAGGAGGATCCGCGCGCCGAGCTGGTGCGGCGGCTGCTCGAGTATCGCCAGTACAAGGAGGTCGCCGGGCACCTCCGCGAGCGCGAGGAGGAGCAGCGGCACGTCTACTACCGGCAGTATTTCAAGGCCGACGAGAAGGTGCATCGCGAGGCGACGGCCGAGGAGATGCTGCGCAACGTCACGATGTTCGATCTGCTCGCGGCCTTCAAGAAGGCGGTCGACAAGGCGCCGAAGAAGACCGCGCACGTCGTCGAGCAGTGGGCGTACACGATCGAGGAGCAGACCGAGCACATCCTCTCGATCTTCAACCATCGCCAGCAGGTGACGCTCTTCGAGCTCGTCGACACGCTACCGCGCGTCGGCGTCATCGTCACGTTCCTCGCGTTGCTCGAGCTGATCCGCAACAAGTTCGTCGCGTTCCATCAGGAAGGCGACTTCGAGGATGTTCTTCTGTACAAGCTCTGATGTCCCGTCCGATTCATACCGATACCCGTGTACTCCGCCCGATCATCGAGGCGCTGATCTTCGCGAGCGAGGAGCCGCTGCCACCGCGCGTCCTCGTCCGACTGCTCGCCGGCGAGCGCGACGATCCGAAGGGCGCCGCGGTCGATCCCGAGGAGCTCGCAGCCGGCGAAGCGGGTGACGCCGATGCGTCCGGCGAGGTGGCCGATGCGTCCGACGTGGTCGCCAGCGCATCCGACGGGGTCGCCGATGCGTCCGGCGAAGTCGCCATCGCATCGGACGAGGTCGGCGATTCGTCCGATGAAGTCACCAGTGCATCCGACGAGGTTGCCAGTGCATCCGACGAGGTTGGCAGTGCATCCGACGAGGTCGCCGATGCGTCCGACGAGGTCGAGCTCGCGGTCGAGAATCTCGACGAGCAATCGGAGATCGTAGCGGAGCAGCCCGCGACCGACGATGACGCCGACGGCATGCGGCTCGCCGACGGCTCCGAGAGTGCCGACGCGCTCGCGACGGCCTACGTCGATCTCAGCCGGGACTACAGCGAGCGGCTGTTTCCCGAGGAGCAGATCGTGACGATCGACCAGCGCCTCGTGCGCCGGCTCATCGACGATCTCAACGCGGAGTACGAGGAGACGAGTCGTGCCTTCCGCATCGTCGAGGTCGCCGGTGGATTCCAGTTCGCGACGGTCCGCGAGTTCGGCGAGTACGTTGCGCTGCTGTCGAAGGAGAAGCAGCGCCGCCGGTTGTCGCCGGCCGCACTCGAGACGCTCGCGATCATCGCATTTCGCCAGCCGATCTCGAAGCCCGAGATCGAGGCCATCCGCGGCGTCAACAGTGACCAGGTGCTGCTCTCGCTGCTCGAGAAGACGCTCGTCGCGATCACGGGTCGCTCCGAGAGCGTCGGCCGACCGTTGCTGTATGGCACGACCGAGGAGTTCCTCCGCATCTTCGGACTCAACTCCCTCAACGAGCTTCCAAAGCTCCGCGAGATCGAGGAGTTGATGGAGGAGGACGCCTACTCGGCCGAGCGCATCGAGGTCGTCAACGTCGACCCCTCGAGCGACGCCGAGCAGATCGAGGCGATCGTCGGAGCAGCCGGCGCCGAGCGCGAGGACGCGGGTGACGAGGCGCCTGAGTCGCAGCACGAAGATGGAGTCGCACAGGCGCCGGAGTCGCAGCACGAAGTGGCCGTCGACGAGTCGCAGGACACTTACGTTGTCGACGAGTCGCCGGAATCGCCCTACGATGAGACCGTCGATGAGGCGCCGGATCAGGTCGAGGTTGCAGCCGACCTCGAGGAGATTGCGCACGCATTCTCATCGGACACTCTCACGGCCGACGACGACGACGACGGCGACGAGGGCGCCGACGTCGGCGACGGTGCCGGCGATCGTACGGGCGCCGACCTCGACGAGGATCGCGAGTAGCATCAACACTCAACGACTACGCATCATGCATACACGAGCACTCTTTGTTGCCGCGATCGCGTTCGCTCTTGTCGCCGTCGGTTGTGCGAAGGAGGATGACGCCGCAAAGGCCGCGTTGCGCGCCGGCGGATTCGGCGAGCCCGCCGCGGCCGAGCTCAGCCGGATGGAGCTCACGAAGGAGGAGGTCGACAACCTCGTCAAGGCCCGACAGAACGGACTCGACGAAGCCTCGCTGACGTCGATGGTCAAGGCGATGCACGAGGAGGATCTGCGCTTCGTGATCGGCACCGAGACGCAGTTGCTGACGCAGGCCGGGATGGGCGCGACCGCGATCACGCAGCTCGTGCAGATGGGAGCGATTCCGCGCTGGGCCGACGACATGCGTGCGCTCAAGGAGTTCGGCGTCGATGACGTCACGATCGTCGAGATCGCCAAGCTTCGCTTCGTCGAGAACAAGGAGATCCTCTCGGGCGGCGAATACACGCGTCTGAAGCAGTTCGGCATTTCCGACGCGGGCCTGCTCACGTTCGCGCGCAAGGGCGGCACGCCCCAGCAACTCGAGACGCTCGCCCGCGAGCTCGCGATGGGCAAGCCCGAGGCCCAGGCGATGCAGACCGCGGGAATCAAGTAGTGACCGAGGCGGCGCCCGAGGTCGCGCCGCCGTCGCTCCGCGACGTCGCGCTCCTGTTCCTGCGTCTCGGCGCGACCGGCTTTGGCGGTCCCGCCGCGCACATCGCGATGATGCAGCGCGAGCTCGTCGAACAGCGGCGGTGGATCGATCGCCAGCGCTTTCTCGACCTCGTCGGCGCCGTAAACCTCATCCCCGGTCCGAACTCGACCGAGCTGGCAATTGCCATCGGCTACGAGGTGCACGGTCCTCGCGGACTCGCGATTGCCGGCGTCGCATTCATCGCACCCGCCTTCCTCATCGTCCTTGCGCTCGCGATCCTCTACCGTCGCTACGGCACACTGCCCGACGTCACGCCGATGCTGCTCGGCGTCAAGGCGGTCGTACTGGCGATCATCCTGCAGGCGGTGTGGCGGCTGCTGTTCTCGTTCGGGCGTCGATGGTTCCCGCTGCTTGCCGCGGCCGTCGCGCTCGCCGGCGCCCTGGCCGGCATCCACGAACTGGCGCTCTTGCTGGCGTGCGGCCTGGCCGGCGCACTCATCGCCCGCGCGCGCTCCGGACCCGCCGGCGGCGGTCCGCGTCGCACGCTGCTCTTCGGTGCGGGCGCGCTCGGCTCGCTCCTTCCGGCGAGCCCGACCACCGGATCGCTCTTCGCGTACTTCCTCTATGCCGGCAGCGTCCTCTACGGCAGCGGTTACGTGCTCGTCGCGCTGCTGCGTCGCGATCTTGTCGAGTCGCTGGGCTGGCTCTCGGAGCGGGAGCTCTTCGACGCCATCGCGATTGGTCAGGTGACGCCCGGTCCCGTCTTCACGACCGCCACCTTCGTCGGCTACCTCCTCGACGGTACTCCCGGCGCAATCGTCTCCACCGTCGGCATCTTTCTCCCGTCGTTCCTCTTCGTCCTGCTGCTGCACCGGTTCGTATTGCGCATGCGCTCGAACGCCACGGCCGTCGGCTTCCTCGAGGGAGTCTCCGCGGCGGCCGTCGGCGCGATCGCCGCGGCGATGGTCGTGCTGGGTCGCGACACGCTCACCTCGCCCGCTCTCTGGGCCATCGCGCTCGTCGCCGCGATCGTCCTGGCCTCGACGCGCATCAATCCGACCTGGCTCATCGCTGCGGGTGCCCTCGCGGGCTGGTTGCTGCGCTGAGGCGCGACCGCGGCGCCGTGCACGCACGCCACCGATGACGCCGAATGCACGCCGGCCCGGATCTCCCTCGGAGAACCGGGCCGGTCTCGTTACGCATGGTGCGGAGCCGTCAGCTCGCGCGCATCGCTTCGGTGTGATTGGCCGAGAGCTTGCCGCCGCGCACGCCGGTGCGGACGGTAATCTCGGTGTGATTGGCCGCGAGCTTTCCGCCGCGTACGCCGCTGCGAATTGCGATCGACGACCGCGATGGAGCGCCGCGATCCGGCGCGAGTCGTGGACTGTTCCTCATGATGCGTCCCTCCTGCATGGTGGATGGATGTCCCGCGTGGTGGCGGCGACATGTCTCCGGTTGACAGACTGCGGGGGATCGGGGGGCGATGGCCTCGAACGGCCTCAGGGCATGTACTGGATCGGGTAGACCTTTGCCTCTCCGTCGATCGCGACGCGCAGCCCGTAAATCCCCGCCTCCAGTCCGCCCGGAACCGACCGGGGATCGAACTCGATGGTGTGGATGCCGGGCTGGCAGTGGTCGTGGAAGATCGGCGCAATCAGGCGCCCGTCGATCAGGCTGCGAAGCTCGACGACGAGCTCGCTCGGCTTATCTTCGATCGAGATCGGGATGGTGAGAGACATTGTTGAGCCCAGATACCGGGTCGACACAGTGGCGAAGCGCTTTCGACGGAGCAAACTTACGGCTTGAGGACGAGACAGGGATGCTCCGACACGGCGTTTCGGTCTCGCGCGGCAGATTCAACTCGTTTGTTCGGAGCCGACGACACCGACCACCCAGCATCGAGACGATCATCCGTTGAACACGATCCGCGCCTACCTCGTCGTACTGCTGTCGTACATGCGCGTCAACTGGCGCAGTGCGCTCGAGTACCGCACGAACTTCATCTTCGAGGCGATCCTCTCGGTCGTCGAGGTGGGGATGTACCTGTTCTACTGGCGGTTGTTCTTCACCATCAGCGACGGCGTTCCGGGGATGAGCTTCGAGCAGATGGCGGCGCTCATCGCCTTCAACCACATCATCTACGGCGGCGCCGACGTGCTCATGGGCAACCACCTGTGGAGCGCGGTGGATTCCGTCGTCAAGGGACAGCTCGACGTCTACCTCGTGCAGCCGAAGTCGGCGGTCTTCCAGCTCTTCTTCTCCGGCGCGCAGCCGATGCGCGGCATCCAGGTCATCGTCGGGATGATCCTGTACTTCGCCTTCGTTCCGCCCACGCTCGAGTCGGTCGCGCTGCTGCTGTTCGGTCTCGTCGTCGGCACGGCGATCTTCTCGTCGTGGGTCGTGACCATCCACGCGTTGACCTTCTGGCTCGGCAACGCCACCGTCGTCTACAAGCTCCTCTCGGTGATCCTCCACTTCGCGAAGAAGCCGGCGAACATCTTCTCGTTCGCGGTGCGCTTCGTGCTCTACACGATCATCCCGGCCGCCTATCTCGGGACGGTGCAGGCGCAGCAGACCTTCGGCCCATCCGCGCCGAGGCTGCTCGGACTCACGGCGCTGGCGATCGCCTCGCCGCTGCTGGCCGCGGCCATCTTCCGGCTCGGGCTGCGGCGCTACGAGAGCGGCAACCTGATCGGCACGCGGATGTGATCGAGGCCCGAAGCGTCCCGAACGCGGGTCCCGAACGCGCCTGTGGCTGCCCGCCCGGAGCCCGCGCTAACCTTTGATCGGGGGCTCCCGTTGTCCCTTCGTGCCCGGAACCCCACTCCTTTCTCCCACGTGCACTGGGAGGTAAGGGGTGGGGTTTCTATTTGGACGTGCATATTCGCGTCGTCCGGGCTCCGTCGCGCCGTTTTCGGCCTTGGCCGGATTGTTGCTTTCTCGAATGTTGCTTCATGGATCGGGACACGACGGGCCCGGCTCCACTCCACTCGCACTCAGGCCTTGAGAATGAGACAGTTGCGATCGACTTCACGGTATCTCATCGGCGCGATCCTCGGCGTCATCGGCGGGACGATCATGGCGCAGGCACAGACCGAACCGGAGCCCGGTGGCTCGGCGGTCGAGCCGGCGATCGCCGACTTCTACATCGGCGCGTTCGGCGGATTCAACTGGATCAACCACAACGCGACGATCCGACCGGAGGACTTCAACACGCGGATGGCGGACATGCCGGCCTCGGCGACCCTCGAGACGGGCGCGGGCACGGGGATCCAGGCGGGGCTGCTCTTCGAGCTGCCGTTCTCACGGGTCTTCTCGCTCGGTCTTCGCGCCGGCTACCAGTCGCGCGGCGGAACGCTCGAGACGACCTACACCAACTCCGAGGACGTCGTCAGCTCCGACCAGCCGAACGTCGATGCCGCGGTGCTCAGCGAGCTCGTCGCGGACATCTCGTATCTGAACCTGCTGCCGCACATCAAGGTGACGCCGAGCTCCTTGCCGCTGTACTTCATCGCCGGTCCGAGCGTGCTCTATCCGCTGGACGCGACCTACACGTACGGCGAGACGGTCGTCGAGCCGCAGGGCGCGACGTTCGAGGAGAACTCGCGCCGTACGCGCACGATCGCGCGCGGCGACCTGAAGACCTCGACGATCACGCCGGCCGCGACGGTCGGCATCGGCTACGACCTCGCGCTCTCGAGCGATGTCGGACTGCTCTTCGAGGTGCAGTACTCCTCGACGCTCGGCGACATCGTCACCAATCTCGGCGGCGGCGGCGAGTGGAAGACCTCGACGCTCGGACTCGCCGCGGGCATCCGCTTCGGCCTCTTCGGCGAGACCGAGGCGCCGCCGGTCGTCATCGTTCCGGTCGAGCGCGAGCCGGTCAACACCGACGGGCGCATGCGCGCCGCGGCGGTCGTCGACGGCCAGCTCGTTCCCGATCTGACGATCACCGGCCGTCGCGTCAAGGCGACCGAGGCGTACGCGTTCCTGCCGTACGTCTTCTTCGCGCGCGACACCGCGACGATCCCGTCGCGCTACCATCGCACCGACCGGCGCTCGATGCGCGAGTTCAATCTCGGAGACATCGATCGCGGCGACGCGCTCGAGGTGTACTACCACATGCTGAACATCATCGGCATGCGACTGCGCGACAACCGCAAGGCCCGCATCACGCTCACCGGCTGCGCCAGCGAGGCCGAAGCCGGCGATACGACGCTCGGCCTGCGACGCGCACAGGCGGTCGCCGACTATCTTACCGAGACGTGGCGCGTCGCCAAGTCGCGCATCACCGTCGTCGGACGTGGACTGCCTGCGAACCCCTCGCTCAGCGGCGTCGATCCGCGCGAGAGCGATCGCGAGAATCAGCGCGTCGAGTTCGCCTCGACCGAGTACTCCGTGCTCGCGCCGGTCACCCTGCCCGATACGTCACTGCTCGCGCCGGCCGGCATCGTGCGGTTCTTCCCGCCCGCCGTCGACACGAACAACCTCGACTCCTGGTCGCTCAACGTGATGATCGGCGACTCGCTCATCGAGAACGTCGAGACCGGCTACGGTCCGCCTCCGCCGGAGATCGATTTCTCGATCGCCGCGCGCACCGATCTCGAGCTTCCGAATCCGACGGCGGTCACCGGCCGCTTCATCGCACGCGATACGCTCTTCCAGGAGATCGGCGCCTACGCCAGCGACACGGTGATGCTGCGCCAGGAAGGTCGTATCGAGGAGGAGCGCAACGTCGTCGCCGGGAAGTTCGTCGACGTCTACACGCTGCTGCTCTACAGCTTCGACAGCGATGCGATCCTCGACTTCACGCAGCAGGCGTCGACGCTCATGACGAGCCACCTCAACGACAAGTCGATCGTCAGCGTCGTCGGCCATACCGATCGCATCGGGCTGCCGTACTACAACCAGGAGCTCTCCGAGCGCCGCGCCCAGGTCGCATCGCAGAACCTCGGCGTGCCGCTGCAGGTCAAGGAGATCAAGGGGCTGGGCGAGAAGCGCCTGCTCTACGACAACGCGCTGCCGGAAGGCCGCTACTACTGCCGCACGGTCACGGTGACCATCGAGACGCCGGTCGACGCGGCGGCGCCGGTCAACCCGTAGCCGCCGCTCGGACACGAGCGCGCGAACGATGCCGACAGCAGGGCCCGCCAGTGCGGGCCCTGCTGCGTTGTGTGCCGTTCGCGGGCGTCCTGGTCGTCGCGTCGCCTCCCGCGCAACCTCGCGAATGCGCGACCGCCAGTTTGTCGCACCGGACGATTGAGTGCCGTCGGGGTTGACCGCCATGTCGTAACTTCCCGGTCATATGCTTGCGACCACGAACGTTTACTCCGGTTATCTCCAGAAGCTCAGACGCTTCATCCGCCGACACGAGATGCTCCTCGGGGGCGAGCCAGTGCTCGTCGCCGTCAGTGGCGGTGTCGATTCGATGGTGCTTCTCGATATGCTCCTCCGGCTCGCGCCGACGATGAACCTCAAGCTGGGCGTCGCTCACTACGAGCACGGCCTGCGCGGTGAGGCGTCCAAGCAGGACGCGCAGTTCGTCGTCGAGGCCGCGCGCCGTCACGGCCTCAAGGTCTACGTCGGCCACGGCGACGTCAAACAGATCGCAGAGGATCACAAGCTTTCGCTCGAGGAGGCCGCGCGTCGTGCGCGGTACACCTTCCTGCGCAAGGTTGCCCGCAAGCATCGCTTTCCGGTCGTCGTCACCGCGCACAGCGCGAACGACAACGCCGAGACGGTGCTGCTGAACCTCATCCGCGGCAGCGGCGTGCGCGGGCTCGCGGCGATCCCGCCGATGCGGCAGATGGGCGAGGGCGTGATCCTGGGCCGTCCGTTCCTCGACTTCGAGCGCTCCGAGATCGAGCGCTATGCGCGCGAGCTCGAGATCGAGTGGCGCGAGGACGAGTCGAACGAATCCACACGGTTCATGCGCAACCGCTTGCGCAGCGAGCTGCTGCCGATGCTGCAGCAGTACAATCCGTCGATCATCGGCACGCTCAACACGACGGCCGAGATCATGCGCAACCTCGAGCAGTATCTCAGCCAGTCAGTGCAGACCGCAATCGAGCGGGTGATCGTCGAGAAGAGCAAGGAGCGCCTGGCGCTCAACCTCCACCAGATCAAGCACTACCTGCCGGCGATGCAGACCGAGATCGTGCAGCGCGGGGTCTCGCAGGCCTTCGACATTCCGCCGATCTCGTTCAACGCAACCGAGCGCGCGCTGGCGCTGCTGTACCGCGAGACCGGACAGAAGACCGATCTCGGCGCCGGCTTGACGGCGCTGCGTGATCGCGACTCGCTCGTCGTGCTCCGCGAACTGCCGCTGCCGCCGGAGCTCGAGCATCCGTTCGAGCGCGGCGAGGATCTCGAGGTCGGCCGCGTGCGCCTGCGCAGCGCGGATGTGCCGCGCGACCG
>DATLHO010000056.1:0-2067 GCA_035539855.1 Kapaibacterium sp. (SeqCode)
CTCGGAGATCTCATGAGCGGCCGCAAAAGCGAGGTAACTCCCGAGGAGGCGGAGCAGATCGATCCGAAGGTCGTCGAGGAGATCGCGGCGGAGGCGGAGAAGAAGGACCCGTCGATCATCGACAACGTCAGCGATTTCTACGCGAGGAACCCGACGCTCGTCAAGGGCCTCGGTGCGGTCGCGCTGGCATTTCTGATGTCGAGGGTGGCGAAGGGCGGACCGTTCTGAAGAGTGGCGGTGGGGGTACGGGCCCTTTCGCGAGAATGGGCCCGTACCGACCGCCGGCCGTGCGGGCACACGTGCCACCGTCGCGTACCGATACGGGTCGGCGGACGACGGCATTGCGAAACTGTCCCGGTCATATTACATCAGGATTACAGAGACTCGATCCGTCGACGTCGCCTATCTTCGCGGCATGCCGACATCCGCCAAGGCCACCCTGCTTTTCGACCTCGATGGGACGCTTACCGACCCTGCCATCGGCATCACGCGCAGCCTTCAGCACGCTATGACCGCGCTCGGACGCGAGCCGATTGACGCCGAGGCGCTTCGCCATCGCATCGGACCTCCACTGCGAGAGACCTTCGCGGCGATCCTCGCGACCGACGAGGTCGCGCTCATCGAGCAGGCCGTCGCGCACTACCGCGAACGGTACTTCGACGTCGGCCTCTACGAGAACATGCCGTACGACGGAGTGCACGTGATGCTCGATACGCTGCGCGCGCGCGGTCACAGTCTGAGAGTCGTGACCTCGAAGGTGCTGGTCGCCGCACGACGTATCGTCGAGCACTTCGATCTCGCGCGGTACTTCGACGACGTGCACGGCAGTGAGCTCGATGGTCGATTCGACGACAAGGGCGAGCTCGTGGCACATGTCCTCACGACCAGCGGCGCCGCGTGCGCATCATGCGTGATGATCGGCGACAGGCTCTACGACATCCGCGCCGGACGAAGCAACGGCGTTCAAACGATCGGCGTGATGTGGGGCTACGGGAGCGCTGAGGAGCTCCTCGAGGCAGGCGCCGACACGCTGTGCTCGTCGCCGCATGACATCCCCGCGGCGCTGGCGCGCCTCCCGCGAATCCCGACGAAGGCTTGCTCCGGATCGCCCGAGCATTGACCGTTGCACAACGATGCGAATGGAAGCAATCGCGCCGAGCCTCAGCAGCGTACAGAGAGTATGATCCACGTCCTGCGTACCTCCATGACCGTTCGGCGCCCGCTCGCGGACGTCTTCGCGTTCTTCGCCGCTGCCGAGAACCTCGAGCGCATTACGCCGCCCGAGCTCAACTTCCGAGTCCTCACGCCGGGTCCGATTGACCTGCGCGCCGGGGCCATCATTGACTACGAGCTCCGCCTCTTCGGACTGCCGTTTCGCTGGCGCACCGAGATCAGCGAGTGGAGGCCGCCGTACGAGTTCGTCGACACCCAGGTGAAGGGACCGTACGCCCTGTGGGTGCACCGACACAGCTTCCGCGAGACCGCCGACGGCACGGCCATCGATGATGAGGTGCGCTACCGCCTGCCGCTGTCGCCACTGGGCGACGTCGCACTTCCGTTGGTGAAGCTTCAGTTGAAGAGGATCTTCGCACACCGGCAGCGGGTGATTGCCGAGGCGTTTGCTGGAGACTGAGATGCCGCACACGGCGGAATACGGTGGTAATTGGACTCATACTGCGTCACACGGCTGCACACGGCTGCACACGGCTGCGCGCGCAAAGGGCCCCGCATACGATGCGGGGCCCTTTGCGCTGCGACGGTGCGCGTGACCCTTACAGGGAGCTCGAATGCTCCGTCGTCGGGCCGGGATGATCGCGCGCGCCGGTACGCTATGCAGCGATCCAGCCGAGCTCGCTCGCGAGTCGCTCGAACTCCGCGGCGGTGAGCGACGTCTCGGCGAGTCCCATTAGCGACGTGGCGGCGGCAGGCGGAAGCGCAGCCGTGACGGTTCGCACGTACTCGAGCCTGTCGACCGCGTCCATCGCCGGGAGCATGAATCCGACGGCGCGCGCGACCGCCTGCGGACCGAGCGCGGCGACGAGCCGGCGCCCGGCATCGATGATCTCC
>DATLHO010000057.1:0-11435 GCA_035539855.1 Kapaibacterium sp. (SeqCode)
CGGTAGCGAATGCTCTCATCGAGCACGGTCACGAAAAGCCCGCCGACGATCGCGCCGGTCGGCAGATCGGGAAGACGGCGACCGGCGGAGACGAAGCGGGGGCCGCTGCGCAACAGTGCGACGACAGGTCGTCCGGCGGAATCGAGAGAGAGCTCGGTTGCGTCGATGTGACCCATGGAGCCGGCGACCTCGGAGATCCAGCGACGGCGCCCATCGGGATCGAATGACAATGCCAGGGTGCCGCGCCAGCCGTGGCTGACAACGGGAGTGCGATCGACGTACGCGGTGTTCGAGACGCCGACGAGCGCGGTCACGTCGCCGTTGTCACCGATGGCAACGCCATGGCCGCGATCGCCTTCGGCCGACGCGATCCGGTGTATCCACCGCTCGGTTCCGATTGCGTCGAAGGCGGCCACGAACGCGTCGACGTCGCGCTCGGCGACGAGCGACGTGTCGGCAAAGGGGAAGAGGTGTCCCGAGGCCGGCAGATTCAGCGCCGCCGAGCGGAGCTGGCCGATCGCGGCGATCCCTCCGTCTCGGCCGATCGCGAGGCGTTCGATCGAGGAGTGGCGTTCGCCCCGTCCATTGCGCACCCAGCGAACGCGCCCGTCGTCGTCGTAGCTGGCGAGGAAGTAGCCGTTGCCGCGAAGCGTATCGCCGCCGAGGACGATGACGCCCGTTTCGCATGCGGTCGAGCCGACGGAGCCTCCGATGATGGTATTGCCGTCGTCGTCGCCGGCAATCGAGGTGAGCGAGTAGCAGGGACCCATCGGAATGCTCCGTGCCCAGAGCGTTCGCAGCCCTCGGTCAAGGCGAGCAACGAATCGGACGTGGCCGTTGGGCGGGTCGACGGAGAGGACGATGTCACCGTTGTCGAAACGCTGCGGACCAACCGAATAGCCCTCGATGACGACCTCGCCCAATGGTGTCGTCGACATCTGTTCGATCCGGCAGAACGACGTGTCCATCGGCGCCCAGACCGCGATCGCGGTCCCCTGCTCGTCGAATCTCACGAGGCTCATGGTGTGCGGCGAGCTGCTCAATGGCCCGAAGGCGACGTGCGGGCTGTCGGCTTCAGTCTGGTAGGACGAGAAGCTCACGATCGCTCCGTCGGGCAGCGCGGCGACTCTGATTCCTGCGACGCTGCCGGCGCTCGAGTGAGAGACCCAGCGAAGGTCCCCAGCCGGTGTCAGCCTGGCGAGGACGGCCGTTTGCTCGTTCGGTAGCGCAACCGTCGCCGCGCCGATGGTGATCGACTCGCTGCCGACGCCCGCGACAAGAAGGTCGCCGTCGGGAGCGTCTGCGACGGAGAGGGCGCCGAAACCATGGCGAAAGCCGTATGCCTCGAGCGCCCAGAGGGGTCCCGGCGACGTCTGCGCAAGGGCGGGGAGTGCCAGCAGGGGAGCAATGAGTACAGGCAGGAGGAATCGATACATGGGGGCCGGTTTGTGTGAGGTCACAAATGTAATAACGAGAAATACACTTTGCGCGGCCCCGACGCCCGGCTATATTTGCAAGCTCTTTCGGGCTCGATCCATCGGGGAACGGGCACAGAAGGGCAGGTGGCCGAGTGGTTAAAGGCGACAGACTGTAAATCTGTTCTCGTAAGAGTTCGGAGGTTCGAATCCTTCCCTGCCCACGCGACTATTGATCCTTGACAGTCCAGAGACAGAGAGCCACGTTAGCTCCGCTTGATGCGGAGCGCCACCGCTCAGAGCCCGTGCCGACCGCGTCGGCCGATAACATCGGGGCTCATAAGCACGAAACGCGGGAGTCGCTCGAACAGTCCTGTTCCGCCGTATCGCCGATCGCCCTCGCTAGGGTGGTGATCGTCATGCCGCGCTCGACTCACCGCATTTCAGAACATCTCCTGCTCACGTAGCTCAGTTGGTAGAGCACTTCCTTGGTAAGGAAGAGGTCACCGGTTCAATCCCGGTCGTGAGCCCTGCTGTCGTCACCGGCGTTCGGCCGGCCGGCGCCGCACCTCGGCCGCGGGAGTAACTCAGTTGGTAGAGTCACAGCCTTCCAAGCTGTTGGTCGCGGGTTCGAGTCCCGTCTCCCGCTCTTAACGAATCGATGCTTCCCGTCGACGAACGTCGCCGGACCATAGAATCCCAGTCTCCGAAGAGCCATGCGCGATATCATCACGCTCGAGTGCACTGAGTGCAAGCGTCGCAACTACACGACGACGAAGAACAAGAAGACGCAGTCCGGCCGCGTCGAGTACAAGAAGTATTGTCCGTGGGACAACAAGCGCACGACGCACAAGGAAACCAAGTAAGGTTGCGGAGCTCCGCAGTCGAGACACGGGCGTAGCTCAACTGGTAGAGCGACGGTCTCCAAAACCGTAGGTTGCGGGTTCGATTCCTGCCGCCCGTGCAAGAAGTGTCGACGTCGGGGCGCGGCCCCGGGTCGCTCCGAAGCGCCTCGATCGCTCGCGGTCGGGGCGTTCGCCAACGATGTCCGGACAGGCCCGGCGCGTGATTCCAGCAGAGCCAATTCCATGAAGCAGAATATCAAGTCTTTCGTGTCGGATGTCGGAAGCGAGATGAAGCGCGTTTCGTGGCCGTCGCGCGAGCAGCTTCAGGAGTCGACCATCGTCACGATCGTGACGGTCCTGGCGATCACGGTGTTCGTCTACGCGGTCGACATGATCTTCTCCCAGATCTTTTCGCTGATTTTCCGCTAATCCGTCGAGCGAGTCTCAATGACAGCCAACGAGTCGACGATTCAGAAGCGGTGGTACGCCCTCCGGACGTATTCGGGCCATGAGGCGCGCGTCAAGCAGATCCTCGACAGCGAGGTCGAGCGCCTGGGGCTGCGCGAGTTCGTGCCGGTGGTGCTCATCCCGCTCGAGAAGGTCTTCGAGGTGCGCGACGGCAAGAAGCGTACGCGCCAGAAGAACTTCCTTCCCGGCTACGTGCTCGTCGAGGCGATCCTGACGAAGAAGGTCAAGGACCTCATCCAGAACGTGCCGTCGGTCATCAACTTCGTCGGCACCAAGGCCGACCCGGTGCCCCTGCAGCCGCAGGAGATCTCGAAGATTCTCGATCGGGTCGAGGAGCGCAAGAACGTCGAGACGATCGTCGACACCTTCCGCGAAGGCGATCCGGTCAAGGTGATCGAGGGACCGTTCAACAACTTCACCGGCTTCGTCCGCGAAGTCAACATGAGCAAGCAGAAGCTCAAGGTCGAGGTGTCGATCTTCGGTCGCAAGACGCCGGTCGAGCTGGATTTCTCGCAGGTCGAGCTGGAACGATAATTCATAATGCGGGCCTCGCCCGAAGCAATAGACAATGGCCAAGAAACTTATCGGGACGTTCAAGCTCCAGATCACGGCCGGCTCGGCAACGATGGCCCCGCCGGTGGGTCCGGCCTTCGGTCAGCGCGGACTGAACGGAATGGAGTTCGTCAAGCAGTTCAACGCCAAGACGCAGAAGGACGCCGGCACGCTCACGCCGGTGCTCGTCAGCTTCTTCTCGGACAAGACGTTCACCTTCATCATCAAGTCGCCTCCCGCGGCGGTGCTGATCGCCAAGGCGGCCGGCGTCCCCAAGGGCTCCGGCGAGCCGAACCGCAACAAGATCGCCAAGGTCTCGCGCGCGCAGCTCGAGGAGATCGCGAAGGTCAAGATGAACGACCTCAACTGCGACTCGATGGACAGCGCCATCTCGATGATGGCCGGCACCGCGCGCAGCATGGGTATCACCGTCGAGGGATAGAGCGCCCGAGAGTGCGAAACGCGGAGTGCGGGGCGCGATCGGGGGATGACCTCGCGATCGCCGGCGCTTCTTCACTTCGCATTTCGAACTTCGAACTTCGCACTGAAGAAAGAGTTATACCGATAGAACATGGCACAGCATAGCAAGCGTTTCTCAAGCATCGACAAGAAGGTCGACAAGGCACGGGAGTATCCGTTGCGCGACGCGCTGTCGCTCGTCAAGGAGAACGCCACCGCGAAGTTCGACGAGTCGGTCGACATCGCGATCCGCCTCGGCGTCGATCCGCGAAAGGCCGACCAGCTCGTCCGCGGCACCGTCTCGCTGCCCCACGGCACCGGCAAGAGCGTCCGCGTTCTCGTCGTCGCCCGCGAGGCCAAGCAGGGCGAGGCCCGTGACTCCGGCGCCGACTTCGTCGGCTTCGAGGATGTGCTCGAGCGCATCAAGGGCGGCTGGACCGACTTCGATGTCGTCATCGCCACGCCCGACGTCATGGGCGAGCTCGGCAAGCTCGGCAAGATCCTCGGCCCGCGCGGCCTGATGCCCAACCCGAAGGCCGGTACCGTCACCGCCGACATCGCGACCGCGGTGAGCGAGGTCAAGGCCGGCAAGATCGAGTACCGCGTCGACAAGACCGGAATCGTTCATGCCTCCATCGGCAAGGCGTCCTTCGAGGCCGACAAGCTGCTCGACAACATCAACGCCTTCATGAACAGCGTCATGCGCAACAAACCGCAGACGTCGAAGGGCAAGTACGTCCGCGGCATCACCCTGAGCTCGACGATGGGCCCTGGCGTGCGCGTCGCCGAGGCCGCGATGGCCGAACATCATTAAGAGACTCCGCCGAACACAGTAGCGATAGAAGGGATACCCCTATGACCAAGACAAAGAAAGGAGAGGTCGTCACCGAGCTCGCCGAGCTGTTCGAGGGCGCCAGCGGAGTCTACTCGATCGACTTCACCGGCCTCAACGTCGCCAGCACGCTGAAGCTCCGCCGTGCCTTCCGCAACGCCGGCGTGACCTACCGCGTCGCCAAGAACACGCTCGTCCGCCGCGCGCTCTCCGACAAGGGCGGATATGAGGATGTCACCGCACGCCTCATCGGCCAGAGCGGCATCGCCATCGGCTACGACGATCCGGCCGCCCCGGCCCGCGTGCTCAAGGAGTTCATCGACCCGAAGGCCGAGTTCCCGAAGCTCAACTTCGCGGTCATCGACGGGCAGATCTTCGAGTCGAAGGCTCTCGCCGAGCTGGCGAGCATGCCCTCGCGCATGGAGCTGCTCGGCTCGATCGTCGGCTCGATCAACGCCCCCGCCTCCGGCATCGTCGGCGCGATCAACGCCGTCATGCGCGACCTCGGCTCGGTCATCGAGGAGGTCGCCCGCTCGAAGGAGGCCGCGTAGTCCGCGGACGCCGGGAGCCTGGCCCTCGGACCAGGGTTCGATAGAAAACAGCGAAAATTTTACCGTTACACGCTAACTCAGGATACTACAATGGCAAACGTCGAAGAACTCGTCGAGCAGATCGGCAATCTTACCCTGGTGCAGGCCTCGGAGCTCAAGAAGGCGCTCGAGGACAAGTTCGGTGTGACCGCAGCAGCCCCGATGATGATGGGCGGCATGATGCCGGCCGCCGCCGCGGCCCCGGCCGTCGAGGAGCAGACCGAGTTCACCGTCGAGCTGACCGACGCCGGCGCCCAGAAGATCAACGTCATCAAGGCCGTCCGCGAGATCACGGGCCTCGGCCTGAAGGAGGCCAAGGACCTCGTCGAGGGCGCCCCGAAGGCCGTCAAGGAGGGCATCGCGAAGGAGGAGGCCGAGCAGCTCAAGAAGAAGCTCGAAGAGGCCGGCGCGAAGGTCAGCCTGAAGTAATTCGCCCGACGGCCGCGCGTGCTGCCTTCCGAGGCAATACGCACCGGCGGTCGACCGTCACATACTCCCCGATGCCCGTCTGTTTTCCACGGAAAATTGGGGTATCGGGGAGATGTATATTGTTTATCTTCCCGACCCTCCGAGCATCCGCCCAGGATTGCCCGGAAGTCTGCGACGCGATCGGCTTTCGAGAGCTGCGATCATCGCCGTCGAGGCAGCCCGCGGGCCCCGTACCCCCGCGCCGGCGCGCCCCTTCAAGGGCACCCGCGGCTAACGCCAACAGCTTACGAGCACCAGTATTCTCTCGACACCATTATCGCCAGCAACGGACACTTCACGGCCCGCGAAACGCGAGCTGCGGGGCGTCCTTTTGTCGTCTGGTGTCGATGCCAATTCCCTTTCCGACCGGAGGTAGAGAGCAGTGATATCCAACGTTTCGAAGAACGGAGCGGCAAATGGCCAGGACGGCCAGGGACGCTTGTCGTTCGCCCGCGTCCAGGAGGTTGTCGAGATGCCCGACCTCCTCGACGTACAGCTTGCCTCCTATCAGGACTTCCTGCAGGCCGAGGCCGTCGAAGAGCGGAAGATGACCGGGCTCCAGCAGGCGTTCGTCATGAACTTCCCGATCAGCGACGCGCGCGAGATCTTCACGCTCGAGTACGTCGAGTACCGGATCGAGCGTCCGAAGTACACCGTCCAGGAGTGCCGCGAGCGTGAGCTGACCTATGCTTATCCGCTGAAGGCCAGGCTGCGTCTGAGCTCGAAGGCCGATCGCGAGTCCGATGACTTCATCGAGACCGTCGAGCAGGAAGTCTACCTCGGAAACATCCCGGGCATGACCGAGCGCGGAACGTTCATCATCAACGGCGCCGAGCGCGTCGTCGTCTCGCAGCTACATCGCTCGCCGGGCGTGTTCTTCTCCGACGCCATCCACCCGAACGGCACGCGCATCTTCTCCGCGCGAATCATCCCGTTCCGTGGATCGTGGGTCGAGTTCACGACCGACATCCAGAACGTGATGTACGCGTACATCGATCGCAAGAAGAAGTTCCCGGTCACGACACTGCTCCGTGCCCTCGGCTTCTCCAGCGATGAAGACCTGCTGCAGCTCTTCGAGCTCACCGAGGAGCTCCGCGTCGACGAGCTCGGCGAGGAGCATCTCGACCGCGTCATCGCGTCGGACATCATCGACATGGCCACCGGCGAGATCATCTCGGCCAAGGACGCACGCCTGACCGAGGAGATGTTCGCGCGCATCCAGGCATCCGGCGCCGAGACCGTCAAGATCTTCACCGAGGAGGCCTCGCAGGCCGACTCGATCATCGTCAAGACGATCCAGAAGGACACCGCCCGCAGCGAGGAGGACGCCCTCGAGGCGATCTACCGCCAGCTGCGCAGCGGCGAGGCTCCCGATCTGGAGACGGCGCGCTCGCTCATCGACAAGCTCTTCTTCAACCCGAAGCGCTACGATCTCGGCGAGGTCGGCCGCTACCGCATCAACGAGAAGCTCGGCCTCGGCGTGCCCGGCGATCAGACGACGCTGACGCGCGACGACATCGTCGCGATCATCCGCTACCTGATCGACCTGCAGGCCGGCAAGAAGTCCGTCGACGACATCGATCACCTCGGCAACCGCCGGGTGCGCACCGTCGGCGAGCAGCTCGCCGCGCAGATCAACGTCGGCATGGCCCGTATGGCGCGCACCATCAAGGAGCGCATGAACATCCACGACGTCGAGAGCTTCACGCCCTCGGAGCTGGTCAACGCCAGGACGATCACCTCGGTGATCAACACGTTCTTCGGCACCAACCAGCTGTCGCAGTTCATGCAGCAGACCAATCCGCTCGACGAGATGACGCACAAGCGGCGCATGTCGGCGCTCGGACCCGGCGGTCTGACCCGTGAGCGCGCAGGCTTCGAGGTCCGCGACGTTCACTACACGCACTACGGCCGCCTCTGCCCGATCGAGACGCCGGAAGGCCCGAACATCGGACTGATCTCCTCACTGTGCATCCACGCGCGCATCAACGACTTCGGCTTCATCGAGACGCCGTACCGCCGCGTCGTCGACGGCCGGATCACCGATGACATCGAGTACATCGCCGCGGACAAGGAGGAGGGGATGATCATCGCTCCGGCGACGGTCGTCACCGACGCCAAGGGTCGCATCACCGAGGACCGCATCCGCGCGCGCCAGTCGGGTGACTTCGTCATGGTCGAGCCCGGCCAGATCCAGTACGCCGACGTCGCGACCAACCAGATCGTCTCCGCCGCCGCGGCGCTGATTCCGTTCCTCGAGCACGACGACGCCAACCGCGCGCTCATGGGATCGAACATGCAGCGCCAGGCCGTGCCGCTGCTGCGGCCGGAGAAGCCGATCGTCGGCACCGGTATGGAGGAGAAGGTCGCGCGCGACTCGCGCTCGCTCATCCTCGCCGAGCGTGACGGTATCGTCCGCTACGTCGACTCGATGCGCATCGTCGTGGAGTACGACGCGCACCTGACGAAGGAGGAGACGCTCGTCTCGTTCGTCGACGACCGGACGAAGGAATTTCAGATGACGAAGTTCTTCCGGACCAACCAGGACACGTGCATCAATCAGCGGCCGATCGTTCGCGTCGGCCAGCGCTTCAAGGCCGGTGACGTTCTGGCCGACGGCGGTTCGACCAAGGATGGCGAGCTCGCGCTCGGTCGCAACATGATCGTCGCGTTCATGCCCTGGCGCGGCTACAACTTCGAGGACGCCATCGTCATCTCGGAGCGCGTGGTCACCGAGGACATCTTCACATCGATCCACATCGAGGAGTTCACCCTCCAGGTCCGCGACACCAAGCGCGGCGAGGAGGAGCTCACGCGCGAGATCCCGAACGTCTCGGAGGAGGCCGTCAAGGACCTCGACGAGCAGGGCATCATCCGCGTCGGAAGCGACCTTCGCGAAGGCGACATCATCATCGGCAAGATCACGCCGAAGGGCGTGACCGATCCGACACCGGAGGAGAAGCTGCGCCGCGCGATCTTCGGCGACAAGGCCGGCGACGTCAAGGACGCATCGCTGAAGGCGCCGCCGGGAATGAAGGGCGTCGTCATCAACGCGCAGCTCTTCAGCCGTCGCGTGATCAAGAAGGACACGGACATCCGCAAGGAGGAGAAGAAGCGTCAGGAGCAGCTCGACCGCCAGCTCGACGAGTCGATCGCCGGCTACAACCGGGCGCTCGCCGAGAAGCTCGGCGCGCTGCTCGAGGGCGAGACCTCGCTTGGCATCCGCGACCTCGGCAGCCAGACGGTCATCCGCTCCGGCACGGTGATCAAGGCCGAGACCTTCACGCAGAAGCTGCACGACGGCTTCGATCTCGCGTCGCTGAATCCCGATGAGCCGTGGGTCGACAATAAGCGCAAGAACACGCTGGTCAAGCGGGCCTACGTGAACTACCGCAACGTCGTCGAACTCGTCAGCGACGACATCCGGATCGAGAAGAACAAGGTCGCCCAGGGCGACGAGCTGCAGCCGGGCATCATGCAGATGGCGAAGGTCTATGTCGCCAAGAAGCGCAAGCTGCAGGTCGGCGACAAGATGGCCGGCCGTCACGGCAACAAGGGCGTCGTCGCCAAGATCGTCGCGATCGAGGACATGCCGTTCCTGCCCGATGGCACTCCGTGCGACATCGTGCTCAACCCGCTGGGCGTGCCCTCGCGAATGAACCTCGGCCAGCTCTTCGAGACCGCTCTCGGCTGGGCGGGCCTGCGCCTGGGCATGCACTTCGCGACGCCGATCTTCGACGGCGCGAAGTGGGACGAGGTGCAGAACTACCTCGAGCAGGCGGGCATCGAGCGCACCGCGAAGACCGATCTGTACGACGGTCGTTCCGGTGAGCGCTTCGACCAGCAGGTGACCGTCGGCGTCATCTACATGCTCAAGCTCTCGCACCTTGTCGACGACAAGATCCACGCGCGCTCGATCGGACCGTACTCGCTGATCACCCAGCAGCCGCTCGGCGGCAAGGCGCAGTTCGGCGGCCAGCGCTTCGGAGAGATGGAAGTGTGGGCGCTCGAGGCCTATGGCGCCGCCAACGTGCTGCAGGAGATCCTCACGGTCAAGTCCGACGACGTCCAGGGTCGAGCCAAGACCTACGAGGCGATCGTCAAGGGCGAGAACCTTCCGGAGCCGAACATCCCGGAGTCGTTCAACGTCCTCGTCCGCGAGCTGCAGGGACTGGGGTTGGAGGTGCGGATCGACTAGGCGAGTCCCTTGCTCCGATTGCGAATTTGAAGTACGAGTAGAGAAATAAAGCAGGAGATCACTGTGTTCACACAACCACATCAGATCGTCGGACAGAACTTCCGTCGCATCATGATTCGGCTGGCGTCACCGGACGACATCCTGAATCGGTCGCACGGCGAGGTCACCAAGCCGGAGACGATCAACTACCGATCGTTCCGTCCGGAGAAGGATGGTCTGTTCTGCGAGAAGATCTTCGGCCCGGTGCGTGACTGGGAGTGTCACTGCGGCAAGTACAAGCGGATCCGGTACAAGGGTATCATCTGCGATCGCTGCGGCGTTGAAGTGACGCAGAAGTCGGTCCGCCGCGAGCGCATGGGGCACATCGCCCTTGCCGTGCCGGTGGTCCACATCTGGTATCTGCGCTCGCTGCCGTCGAAGATCGGCGCCGTGCTCGGCCTGCCGACCAAGGACGTCGAGCGCATCGTCTACTACGAGTCGTACGTCGTCGTGCAGCCCGGACAGACCGGACTGCAGGTCAACGACCTGCTGACCGAGGAGCAGTTCCTCGACATCTCAGCGTCGCTGCCGCCGTCGAACGCCGATCTCGATGACGAGGATCCGCGCAAGTTCATCGCCCTGATCGGCGGTGAGGCCGTCAAGGAGCTTCTCAAGCGCGTCAACCCCGACGAGCTCGCGCTCATCCTGCGCGAGCGCGCGCGGACCGAGACGTCGATGCAGAAGAAGGCCGAGGCGCTCAAGCGCCTGCGCGTGCTCAACGCGTTCCGCGAGCGCGGCGAGGGCGAGGGTGATCCGAACCGTCCGGAGTGGATGGTGCTCGACGTCATCCCGGTGATCCCGCCGGAGCTGCGCCCGCTGGTGCCGCTCGAGGGCGGTCGCTTCGCGACCTCCGACCTCAACGACCTCTACCGCCGCGTGATCATCCGCAACAACCGCCTGAAGCGGCTGATGGATATCGACGCGCCGGAGGTCATTCTCCGCAACGAGAAGCGCATGCTTCAGGAGGCGGTCGACTCGCTGTTCGACAACAGCCGTCGCGGCTACGCGGCGCGCTCGGACTCGCAGCGCGCGCTCAAGTCGCTCTCCGACATGCTCAAGGGCAAGCAGGGACGCTTCCGCCAGAATCTTCTCGGCAAGCGCGTCGATTACTCGGGTCGTTCGGTGATCGTGGTCGGTCCTGAGATGAAGCTGCACGAGTGCGGTATCCCGAAGGACATGGCCGTCGAGCTCTTCAAGCCGTTCATCATCCGCAAGCTCATCGAGCGCGGACACGTCAAGACGGTGAAGTCGGCGAAGAAGGTCGTCGAGCGCAAGACCACCGAAGTGTGGGATATCCTCGAGACCGTCATCGACGGCCACCCGGTGCTGCTCAACCGCGCGCCGACGCTGCACCGTCTCGGCATCCAGGCGTTCCAGCCGCGACTGGTCGAGGGCAAGGCGATCCATCTGCATCCGCTCGTCTGCGCGGCGTTCAACGCCGACTTCGACGGTGACCAGATGGCCGTGCATATCCCGCTGAGCTACGATGCGCAGCTCGAGGCCATCCTCCTGATGCTCTCGTCGCACAACATCATCTCGGCGCAGTCGGGCGACCCGATCACCGTTCCG
>DATLHO010000058.1:0-14995 GCA_035539855.1 Kapaibacterium sp. (SeqCode)
CCGACCTGCAGCAGGTAGCGCTGGATCCATCCGTTGCCGCCGTAGGTGTACGCGACGCGCATCGGCGGCGTCGTGTCGCCATCGCCGCTCATCTTGAGCTGCACGTAGTAATCCTTCTTGTCCGGACTCATGCTCAGGTAGATCAGCAGCGTGTCCTTGCCGGGGATCGCCACGCGTGCCTGGTAGGCGCGCAGCACCGAGTCGCCGCGGAAGTACTTGTCGATGATCATCGACTCCGGCGTCGGACGCCGGTGAATCTGCTGATGCATCGTCTGCTGGAATGCGCCGAAGCCCTTGTAGTCGCTGCCGTCGGCGTACTGGTCGGCATGACATCCTTCACAGGCGCCGGTCCCCACGTACGTCCGCTCGGCGGGACCCTCGGCCGACTGAAGTCCGACGTCGGCGGCAAGCGCGAGGAGGCCGATGACGACGAGGGCAAGGAGGTATCGAATTCGCAGGGTCATGAGGTATGTGCGGCGTACGCCGGTATTGTTCGGTAGGACAAAATGGGCGGGCACCGGCAGGGTTCTCAATGATGGTTCCGCATCAATTCCATGATGCGCTCGCATCAGTGCGGTGGCGAATTCGGGTGAGTTTTTTACCCTTGCGTCGCGCGTGACATCCCCCCTTCGGATCGAGTCTCTACGAAAGGGGCGGATCGTATCGCGCCCGGCGTGCAACGAGCGCGCGCGCCTGCCCATAGAATGACCGAAGGGAACGCAGTTGCCCGCGTTCCCTTCTGTGTTTTCTGCATGCCGTCGGAATCCTACGGTGCCTCGATCCGCTTGCGCAGCACCATCCGTCCGCCGACGATCACCTCCGCGATGTAGTTCCCGTACGGCACGCGCACACCCTGGGCGTCGAGGAAATCCCACTCGAAGTCATAGGCGCCCGGGCGCTGCGGCGCGTCGACGAGCGTCGCGACGAGCACCGCTTCCATCGTGTAGATTTTCACCGTGACCAGCTCGGTGCGCATCAGCGTGTAGGTGATGCGCGGCGTCACGTCCTCGACGAGACCGAGCGCGCGGAAGACCGCGCCGGTCGAGATGCCGAAGAGCTGGACGTAGGAGTTCGGGAAGACGAAGTCCATGTCCATCGCCCGTCGCAGGTCGGCCTCGCGCGCGGCGCGCTCGCCGGGCGTGGGTCGCCAGTCCGACGGAGACATCGCGAGGTTGCGGCGCATGCGCTCGGCCGGCGTGTTGTCGAGACTGTCGAGCAGGTAGACGAGGTCCAGCGAATCGAGCCGCACGTCGCCGCGCAACCGTGGCCGGCCGAACAGCGAGTCGCGCCGGCTGCCGCGCGCAGCCTCTCCGCCGGAGCCGAGCGTGCCGGGAACGTACACGCTGTCGGGACGCCGCGTCGTTCCTCCGGACGGATCGCGCGGCGGCTGCTGCGGCGATCCTCCGGTCTGGGCCGCAACCTCCCCGGCCGCCAGCAGCAGCAGGAGCCCGAACACTATTGGGAGGCGCAGTGACACGTCACGTTCACGGGTTGATTCATGGGCCGGGGGCCGTCGCTCACGGGCCGTCGCTCGCGGTTCAATCTCCCTCGGGGGCGTTTCTCACCGGCGCGATCGCCGGCTCCTTCGGCAGGCGGCCGTGCAGCCGCGCGAGCTCGGCCGGCCGGGTGACCCACCGGAAGTTGTCGAGGCGGAAGCTCCGCTCCACGCCGGCGACGAGCGCCTCGGGATAGTGATCCCCCTCGATGCGCGCGCGCGGACCGTAGACGGAGACATCCTCGGCCTCACCGCCGGCGAAGTCGATGACGACGGTGTCCGCCGAGATCCTCTCGGCGCCGCTCGGCCTGCCCTCGTCCTCGATGAACATTACGCTCGATGCGTAATCCTCGCTGCGCACCTGTCGGATCGTGTCGTCGGAGAGACTGAAGAGCAGACGGACGCCCGCGAGCTGGTCGTAGCGCTCGGGCTGCTCCTTCGACGTGACCGCGAGCGCATCGCCGACGACGTCGATCGCGCGGAGCTCCTTTCGGCGCAGACGCACGGTGATCGTGTCACCGCTGAGCTGCGACTCCTCGTACCAGACGATGGGCCACGTACCGGTCGAGAACCGTGCGGGATCGGGACGCGACGGCCCGCGCGCAACCGTGTCGCCCGCGAAGAGCGTGTCGAGCGGGCGGCCCGTGATAGCGGCGCTGTCGGCCGCCGACGTGCCGGCGCCCAATCCGGACGACGTGCCCGACCGCGGGGAGCCGGACTGCGGTGCGGACGGCGTGCTCGACCGCGAGCCCTTTGACGAGCCTGACCGCGATCCGGACGATTTGCCCGATCGCGATCCCGATGATGCTTCTGAGCGCGATCCCGACGAAGCGCCCGACTGCGATCCCGATGCCCCCGACTTCGAGCTCTGCCCCGCGCCGGCAACCGAGTCCGTCGGTGACGCGGACGGCGCATCGGCGCCCGACGCGCGCGGTCGGCCGGAGCCGAGACCGATGACCTCGTCGTCGGGACTGAAGTTCGCGCGAGCGGCCATCGCCGCGAGGTCGCCGCGGCGCAGGCGCACGCTGTCGGTCGCGATGTATTCCTCGTGCGCTCCGGATCGATAGGCTTCGAGCTTCACCGCCGTGATCACGGTCGTGTCGCGCCGTCCATCGGACGCGGTGTCGACGTCGACGAGCTTCGGCGAGCCGGTCACCACGGTGTATCCGGCGGCGGGGATGTGCCGCAGCGACTGTCCGGTCAGCCGCGCGTCGCGCTTCTTCGGGATCACGACGACGTCGCCCTGCGCGACGGTCTCCTGGCTGTCGCGCCAGTACGAGAGCTGGCGAGCGCTGATCGAGCCGGAGTCGGTGGTGACGGTGACGCCTCGCTGGAACTCGGCGCGGCGCTCGTCGGAGTAGTAGTCGGCCGAGCCCGCGCGCACGCGTCCCTGCGGGTCGGTCATGGTGACGCCGCCGCTGAACGACGCGCGGCGCGAGTACATGTCGTAGGTGCCCGCGCTCGCGCGGATCGTCGCGTCGCCGTCGTGAATCGTGATGCCCGAGGGAGCGGTGGCCAGGCGGGTGTTGCCGTCGTACTCGGCACGCGGCGCCAGCAGCGTCGTGCCCGGCTGCACGACGCGCACGCTGCCGATGAGCTCGACGCGATTGCCGTCACGGTAATGGACGATGCGATCGGCGCTGATGTGCGTCACGCCCTGGGTCACGCGCGCGTTGCCGACGAGCTCGGTGACGCCGGTCTCCTCGTTGCCGACGATGCGGTCGGCATACTCGATCGTCACCGGCTGGTTCGGTCCGGCCGGCTGGGCCAGCACGTCAGCGCCACCGAGCGACACTACCAGCACGACCAGCATGGCCACGATGAGCGCACTCGAGCGCGGCGACTTCGATCGCGTCGATGTCCCGGATCGAGTGCTTCGTCCGCCAGTCGGTGGTAACTGCTGAATCACGTCAGGTGCGATAGAGTGGAGCGATGCGACCTCCGTACGACGCAGCGACAGCGTCCCGCAACCTCGTTTGCACGGGATCGACGCTAGTTCTGTCCCGCGAGCGATTCGGAATATGCCGGGCAGCCGCTGTCGACGGCGACGATCGACGCGTCGTGGGCGCTGCCGGGGTTGGTGCAGACGCCGAAGTCGTAGAAGTAGAACTCGCCCTCCATCGGCCGGAAGAACGCGCAGTCCTCGCAGCGACCGAACAGGTGCGACGGCGGCACCTGCGTGCCCCAACGGCGGGCGCACTGCTCCGAGTGCGACAGGACGAGCTCCTCCTCGGCGGTGATCTCCGGCTCCGTCGGCTCGCCCTGCGGCGCCTGGCGCAACTCTCGATCCTCGACGAACAGGGCGCTGCCGTCGGCGAGCATCACGAGCCACTCCGGATCACCATCGGCCGACATGAACGAGCGCACGCGCATGCCGTTGGAGAGCTCGAGCGTGAGCTCCGGTAGCGGACCGTCGACGCTGATGCTGGTGAGCATCGACGACTCGAGCGTCGTGAGCCCCTCGGCGACCTGCCGGCGCGTGCTCGTGCTGCCGAAGAGCACCGCGGCCGGACCCTCGACGCGCCAGCTCCAGCCGACCATCAGCGTGGCCTCTCCCTTCTGAAAGGTCTTTCCCTCCGGACTGGTCTCGTCGCGGAGGGCGCCGAGCTCGAGGATTGCGGCGGTACCGTAGCCGATCCAGGCGCGGGATATTTCAAGTCCGACGAGCGCGCGCGCGGCGGATGCGAATTCCTCGGTCGTAATCGATCTGATCATTCAGGGCTCTGGATGCATGACTGCCGGCCCGCGTCCGGACGGGACTGGGCTCCAATAACAAACAACGGCGAACGCGGACCAAATGAAAAGGGGCGCCCATCGACGCCCCTTCTCGACACGATCGATCCCAGGGGACTACACGCCCTCCTTCAGCAGGTCGCGCGCGATGACGATGTGCTGGATCTCGGAGGTGCCCTCGTAGATCTCGGTGATCTTGGCGTCGCGGAGCATCCGCTCGACCTTGTACTCGCGCACGTACCCGTAGCCGCCGTGCACCTGGATGGCCTCGAGCGTCACCTCGACGGCCGTCTTCGAAGCAAAGAGCTTCGCCATCGCGGCCTCGCGGACGAAGCGCTCGCCCTTGTCCTTCTTGCTGGCGGCGTTGTAGACGAGCGCGCGCGCCGCGGCGATTTTCGTGGCCATGTCGGCGAGCTTGAACTGGATCGCCTGGAGCTCGGAGATCGGCTTGCCGAACGCCTTGCGCTCCTTCGAGTACGCGACGGCGGCCTCGAAGGCTCCCTGCGCGATGCCGAGCGCCTGCGAGGCGATGCCGATGCGGCCGCCGTTGAGCGTGTTCATCGCGATGTAGAAGCCCTGGCCGTCCTCGCCGAGGACGTGCGACGCCGGCACGACGGTGTCCTGAAACTGCAGCGAGCAGGTGTCGCTCGAGCGGATCCCAAGCTTGTCCTCCTTGACGCCGTGCGTGAAGCCGGGCATGCCCTTCTCAACGACGAAGCAGTTGATGCCCTTGTAGCCCTTCTCGCGGTCGGTGTGCGCGTAGACCAGGAAGAGGTCGGCGGTGGTTCCGTTAGTGATCCAGTTCTTCGTGCCGTTGAGCGTGAACGAGCCGTCGGGATTGCGCGTGGCGGTCGTGCGCTGCTGGGTCGCGTCGCTGCCCGCCTCGGGCTCCGACAGCGCATAAGCGCCGAGCTTCTCGCCGGTGGCGAGCGGACGCAGGAACTGCTCCTTCTGCTCGTCGGTGCCGTAGGTCTCGAGCGCCCAGCAGACGAGCGAGTTGTTGACCGACATGATGACGCCGACCGAGGCATCGACCTTCGAGATCTCCTCCATCGCGATCACGTAGCTGATCGCGTCGAGGCCGGCGCCGCCCCAGTCGGGGGACACCATCATCCCGAGAAATCCGAGCTCGCCGAGCTTCTTGACCGCGTCGTAGGGGAACTCCGCCTTGATGTCACGTTCGATCGCGGTCGGGGCGACCTCGTTCTGGGCGAAGTCGCGCGCGGTGTCGCGGATCATCTCGTGGGTCTCGGTCAGATCGAGCTGAAGCATCGGTTCGGTCCGGAAAAGTGAATGGTCCTGGAGAATCGGACAGGGAGCATCGCGGCCTGCGGACGGCAAAGGTACGGGCAATCGGGGCGTCCGGCCAAGGCACGTCCCGGCGGCGTAGACACATTGTTGCAGGCGGCCCGCGCGATTGGCGCGCGAGGCACGCGAGCGTGGGCATGGCCTTTGCCGGTTAAGCGTTCGAGGGCATTCTCCGTCGGTAGCAAGGGAGGGCAAATCTCCTATATTCAGCCGAACGCGTGGTGTCCCTCATCCCCTGACGAGCAGACATCGAGCCGCACCCAATCGGTGCACAATGGTCGCGCGCGAACGGTACGTGGCGTCGGCGGTGTGATCGCCGGAGCCGACGCGATCGAGTGCCCGTGACGCGACTGCGCAATTGCTGGCCGGAGTCCGGGCGCGATGCCGGGGCGACGGACGGAAATCACTGCAAGCGAAATTCAGGAACTGTCGACGTAGAGAACCAGAAGTAGCGCCCGACGCCGGGCGCAGTGGGGCCGAATCAATGGAAGGTAATTTTTCCAACCGTGTGCAGGACGTGATCCGGCTGAGTCGTGAGGAGGCCTTGCGGCTCGGTCACGACTATATCGGAACGGAGCATCTCCTGCTGGGAATCATTCGAGAGGGCGAAGGGGTGGCGGTGAAGATTCTCCGCAACCTCGGCGGCGACCTCTTCAAGATCAAGAAGGCGATCGAGGACACCGTCCGCGCGACCGGCGGGACGCTGACGATCGGCAACATCCCGTTGACCAAGCAGGCCGAGAAGGTGCTGAAGATCACCTATCTCGAGGCGAAGCTCTACAAGAGCGACGTCATCGGCACCGAGCACCTGCTGCTGTCGTTGCTGCGCGACGACGACAACATCGCCGCGCAGATCCTGTCGCAGTTCGGGATCACCTACGAGGCGGTGCGCACCGAGCTGGAGAACATCCAGGCAGGCCGGCCGTCGTCGCCGTCGCAGAAGGGTTCCGGCGGTTCGTCGCAGGCCGGCGGCAGCGCGGCCGCGACCCGCTCGCGCGAGCGCCAGGAGCGCGTCAAGACGCCGGTGCTCGACAACTTCGGACGCGACCTGACGAAGCTCGCCTCCGACGACAAGCTCGACCCGGTCATCGGTCGCGAGAAGGAGATCGAGCGCGTCGCGCAGATCCTCTCGCGTCGCAAGAAGAACAATCCGGTGCTCATCGGTGAGCCGGGCGTCGGCAAGACCGCGATCGCCGAGGGCCTCGCGCTGCGGATCGTTCAGAAGAAGGTCTCGCGCGTGCTCCACGACAAGCGCATCGTCACGCTCGACCTTGCCGCGCTCGTCGCCGGGACGAAGTACCGCGGACAGTTCGAGGAGCGGATGAAGGCGGTGATGAACGAGCTCGAGAAGGCCAAGGACGTCATCCTCTTCATCGACGAGCTGCACACGATCGTCGGCGCCGGCGGCGCCAGCGGATCGCTCGACGCGTCGAACATGTTCAAGCCCGCGCTCGCGCGCGGCGACATCCAGTGCATCGGCGCGACGACGCTCGACGAGTATCGCCAGTACATCGAGAAGGATGGAGCGCTCGATCGCCGGTTCCAGAAGATCATGGTCGATCCGCCGTCGGTGGAGGAGACCATCCAGATCCTCAAGAACATCCGGAACAAGTACGAGGAGCATCACAACGTCCGCTACTCCGACGAGGCGATCGAGGCGTGCGTGCTCATGGCCGAGCGTTACATCACCGACCGCTTCCTGCCGGACAAGGCGCTCGACGTCCTCGACGAGGTCGGTGCGCGCGTGCACCTGTCGAGCATCGTCGTGCCGAAGCACGTGCTCGATCTCGAAGGCAAGATCGAGGACGTGAAGGTCGAGAAGAACCAGGTCGTCAAGAACCAGAACTTCGAGGAGGCCGCGCGCCTGCGCGATCTCGAGAAGAAGCTGCAGACGGATCTGGAGTCGGCCAAGGACGAGTGGGAGCTCACCGCCAGCGAGCGCGTCGTCGACGTCAGCGAGGACGAGGTCGCCAACGTGGTCGCGATGATGACCGGCATCCCGGTCACCAAGATCGCGGAGGAGGAGTCGCAGAAGCTCCTGAAGATGGCGTCGGCGCTCAAGCGCGAGGTCGTCGGGCAGGACCAGGCGATCGAGCAGCTCTCGAAAGCGATCCGCCGCGCCCGCGCGGGCCTGAAGGATCCGAACCGTCCGATCGGCTCGTTCATCTTCCTCGGACCGACCGGCGTCGGCAAGACCGAGCTCGTCAAGGCGCTCGCGCGCTATCTCTTCGACACCGAGGACGCGCTGGTGCGCATCGACATGTCGGAGTACATGGAGAAGTTCTCCGTCAGCCGCCTCGTCGGCGCGCCTCCGGGCTACGTCGGGTACGAGGAGGGAGGCCAGCTCACCGAGAAGGTGCGTCGCAAGCCGTACTCGGTGGTGCTGCTCGACGAGATCGAGAAGGCGCATCCGGACGTGTTCAACATCCTGCTGCAGGTGCTCGACGACGGCATCCTGACCGACTCGCTCGGCCGCCGTGTCGACTTCAAGAACACGATCATCGTGATGACCTCGAACGTCGGCGTGCGCGACGTCAAGGCCGGCGGGACCATGGGCTTCACCGTGGCGTCCGAGGGCGACAAGTACGAGCAGATGAAGTCGGCCATCGAGGATTCGATGAAGCGGCTGTTCAATCCGGAGTTTCTCAACCGCGTCGACGACACGATCGTGTTCCGCTCGCTCACGCGCGAGGACATCTTCAAGATCATTGACATCCAGATGCGTCAGTTGCTGAAGCGACTGAACGCGATGAACATCATCGTCGACATCGACGAGGCCGGCAAGGAATTCCTCGCCGAGAAGGGCTACGACGAGCGCTACGGCGCGCGTCCGCTGCGCCGCGTCATCCAGCGCTTCATCGAGGACGAGCTCGCCGAGCAGGTTCTGCGCGGCCAGGTGCACAACGGCGACACCGTGCACATCACGTTCGACACCGTGCGCAAGGAGCTGCTGTTCAACGGACGGCCGCCGCTGTCGGAGGCCACCGCCGAAGAGCTCGCCGCCGGCGAGCCCGCGGCGATCGAGATCGCCGACGACGTCCCCACGCCGCCCGCGGAGCTGCCGGCCGAAACGCCGGCCGAGACGCCGGTGACCGAGGAGTCGTCGGAGGCGCCGGCGAAGCCACGCAAGCGAGGCTCGAAGAACAGCGAGTGACGAGCGCGTAGCACGTAGCGACCAAAGAAGCGGGACCCGACGGAATGCCGTCGGGTCCCGCCTGCGTTCAGCCCCGCCACGTCGCAACGCGCCGGCCATCGCATTCCGACGCCGGCGTGCCCGTCAGCGCGTGCAGGTGACCACATGCCGGAGCCGCTCGCCGGTCACCACATGCCGGCGCCGCTAGCCGCGTGGCGCTGCCGCGTGTCGCTGCCGCTGCCGCTGCCGCAAAACATCTCAACACCGCCAATCGACCGCGCTTTTTTCTTATTATCGCGGACCAATTACTGGTCTCTCCCGGCCCACACTCAATTTCGCAGGAAGCTCCCGTGCGTATGAAACGTCTTCTCCTTACCGCAGCAGTCGTGGCGGCGATCTCGTGCCTGGCTGCGCCGGCCTCGCGGGCGCAGTCGCAGGCGTTGCTCGGTCCGGATGTCGGCCTCTGGGTCGACCTCGGCAAGATCGATCTCGGTCTGATTGCCGAGTTCCTCATCACACCCGAGGTGTCGATCCAGCCGGGTGTTCACTTCGTGATCGACGCGTACCCGAACACGACGCTGTTGATCTTCGACGGCAACGTTCACTACAACTTCGCGCTGCGCGGCCAGACGTTCTCGCCGTATGTCCGAGGCGGCATCGGCATCTGGCACTCGTCATACTCGAGCGGCAGCATCTCGTCGAGCGGCACCGATGTGCACCTGAACATCGGCGGCGGTCTGACGTTCAACACCCGCTCCGACATGCAGCCCTTCGTCGGTCTGAGCATCGCCTTCGTCGGCGGCAGCGACGTGAAGCTCCATGGCGGACTCAAGTGGGCGATCTGATCAGGACGTAGCATCGCGATCGGCGCTTCGCGATCGGCGCATCGCGAACAACGCATCGCTAGCAACGCATCGCGATCTATTCATCGCGATCAACGCTCCGCGATCAGCCCAGGGACAACGAGACGACGCCCGCTCCGAACAACCGGAGCGGGCGTCGGCATTTTATGGCGGCGCAGACGCAGCTCGCAACGCGAGCGGGCCGACGGCGTGCACGTTTCGCCCTGCGATCACCGGGTGCATTCAGAAAGCCTGTACGACTCCGCAACCCGCATTTCCGCTGGTTTTCAGACCATGACAGCTCGCATCGCGCGTGGCGTATCGGTTGCGACGGTGTAGGACATGCCGGCGGGGGGTCACGAAGAGATGCGAGCGAGATGAGGAGGCGGTCGAATGGATGAATGGTGAGGGTAACCCGACGACAATCGTTGGTGACCGTCGCAGAGACGAAAGCAGAGTCACCGCCGGCCGACATGCGCCGGGGCATCACGTTCTGGGTGCCTCGGCGCTTTTTTTGTCGGCTTTGCCGACAGGGACACGCCTTCGGCGAGGGGACAGGGCCTGCGGCCCAGGGGACACGGCTTCGCCGAGGGGACAGGGCCTGCGGCCCAGGTTGGAGGAATGGGGGGGGTGGTTGCGATGGACGGGAGTGATGGTGTATGTTCTTTTGGGCCCCGCCGCCACCATCTATTGTGAGGATGTCATGAGAATTGCTCGCTTCGAGGATATCGTTGCGTGGCAGTATGCGCGCGTGCTCGTCAAGGACGTGTATTGCGAGACGGCGAAGGGTCCGGGTCGGCGCGACTTCACGTTTCGGAACCAGATCTGCAGTGCGGCGCTGTCGGTCATGAACAACATTGCCGAAGGCTTCTCGCGCGAATCCCGTGTCGAGTTCGCACGCTTCCTCGACATCGCCCGCGCCTCCGCCCGGGAAGTCCAGTCGCTCCTCTACACCGCCACGGACCTGGGCTACGTCGACGACGCAGCACTCAAGCGTATGAGAAAACAGGTAACCGAAACCGCCTTCCTCATCACGCGCCTCCGCACCTCCCTCAACACACTCCCGCGCCCCCGAACCCAGACAAGCTCCTAACCGGCACAAGCAAAAAGCGGCCGCGCCCCAAAGCGCGGCCGCCCCATACTAAGACCACAGACGAACCCGTCCCCTGCGCAGCTGTCCCCTGGCCGAAGGCCTGTCCCCTGCGCAGCTGTCCCCTGGCCGAAGGCCTGTCCCCTGCGAAGCTGTCCCCTGGCCGCAGGCCTGTCCCCTGGCCGCAGGCCTGTCCCCGGGCCCCTCCGGGGCCCTACTCCACCGTGACGGACTTTGCGAGGTTTCGCGGCTGGTCGACGTTGCAGCCGCGCTGCACGGCGACGTAGTAGCTGAGCAATTGCAGCGGGATCACGTTGACGATCGGCGCGAGGAAGGGGAGCGTCTCCGGCACGTAGATCACGTGCTCGGCGAGCGACTCGATCCGGGTGTCGCCTTCGGAGGCGATCGCGATGACGCGACCGCCGCGGGCGCGCACCTCCTGGATGTTCGAGATGATCTTGTCGTAGATGTCGTCCTTCGGAGCGATGAAGACGACGGGCATCTCGGCGTCGATCAATGCGATCGGTCCGTGCTTCATCTCCGCGGCCGGGTAGCCTTCTGCGTGGATGTAGCTGATCTCCTTGAGCTTGAGCGCGCCCTCGAGCGCGACCGGGAAGTTGTAGCCGCGGCCGAGGTACAGGAAGTGTCCGACGTTCGCGAACTCCGCGGCGATCGTGCGCACCTGCTGCTCGCAGTTGCGCAGCGTGTACTCGACCTTCTCGGAGAGATCCTGCAGCGCCTGGATGATGCGCAATCCTTCGTCGGCGCCCATCGAGCGCATGCGCGAGAGCTTCACGGCCATCAGCGCCAGCACGGTGAGTTGTGAGGTGAAGGCCTTGGTCGAGGCGACGCCGATCTCCGGTCCCGCGTGCGAGTACACGCCGGCGTCGGTCTCGCGCGCGATGCTCGAGCCGACGACGTTGACGATGCCGAGCGTCGTCGCTCCGCGGCGCTTGGCCTCGCGCAGCGCGGCGAGCGTATCGGCCGTCTCGCCCGACTGCGAGATCGCGATGACGACGTCATCCTTCTGGATGATCGGATCGCGGTAGCGGAACTCGCTGGCGTACTCGACCTCGGTCGGAATCCCCGCGAGCTGCTCGAACATGTACTCGCCGACGAGGCCGGCATGGTAGCTCGTTCCGCATCCGAGGATGATGATCCGCGGCGCGTCGCGCAGCTTCTCGATGACGTTGCGCAGTCCTCCCAGGCGCACCGTCGCCTCGTCGTGCTGAAGGCGACCGCGCATCGCGTTGCAGATGGTCTCGGGCTGCTCGAAGATCTCCTTGAGCATGAAGTGCTCGTAGCCGCCCTTCTCGATCTCCTCAAGGTCGAACGTGATCTGATCGATCTGCTTGTCGACGGGCACGTCGTCCATGGTCTTGGTGACGTAGCCGTCTCGGCGCAGCACGGCCATCTCGCGATCGCCGAGGTAGATCACGTCGCGCGTGTGCTGGACGATCGCCGAGGCGTCGCTGCCGACGACGTACTCTCCGTCGCCGAGTCCGATCGCCAGCGGCGAGCCGTTGCGCGCGACGAAGATCGCGCCGGGCTCGATCGTGCTGACCATCGCGACACCATAGGTGCCGACGACTTGCTTGAGCGCGAGCTGGAAGGCCTTCTCGAGATCGCCGACCTTGTCGTAGATCGCGCGCACGAGCTGCACGAGCACTTCGGTATCGGTCTGCGTCTGGAACGAATATCCCTCGGCCTCGAGCGCGCTCTTGATCGACGCGTAGTTCTCGATGATGCCGTTGTGGATCAACGCGATCTCCCCGCGCTCGTCGGTATGCGGATGTGCATTGACGTCGTTCGGCTCGCCGTGCGTCGCCCACCGCGTGTGGCCGATGCCGACGGTGCCGACGAGATCCTCGGGCGTCATGATCGCCTGCAGGTCGCTGACCTTGCCCGCCTTCTTCTGCACCGTCAGCCCCCCATCGACGATCGCGACGCCCGCGGAATCATACCCGCGGTACTCGAGGCGCTTCAGGCCCGTGATGAGAATGGGAAGGGCCTGCTGAGGTCCGATGTATCCGACGATGCCGCACATGTAGTCGTCTCCGGTGAGTAGGAAGGATCAAGTTAATCGCGAGGCAGTATGCTGCCAAGCCCCGGCTGCCCCCCCGGGGGGGTGAGGTCGCGGTTAGGGGGGTGAGGTTTCCGTCAGGCTCGGTGCGGTCGCACCCCCATACCGCATCACCATCCCCCTCGCAATCCTCTCCGCGTTCGCCAGGATCGTCAGGCTCGAGTTGACGGCCAGCGAGGTCGGCACCGCCGCGCCGTCGCTGACGTAGAGGCCGGGATACCCGAAGACTTCGCCCGAGGCGTCGACGACGCCGTTGTCGCGCGTGTCGGCCATGCGGCAGGAGCCGATCATGTGCGACGTGTCGAAGTGGATCGCGCCGTTCTCGGTGCCTTCCGCGTCGATCGTCTTCGCGCGCACTATCTCGCAGCCGTTGCGCGAGAGGATCGAATCGAGGAGCCCCGAGGTCTCGTGGTAGTACCGGGCGAGCGTCTCGTCGATGTCGAGCCATGGCTCGAACTCGCCGTTGCCCAGACGCCGTATCCCCGCGCCGGGCGGCGTCAGGCCGAGCGCGTAGAGAACGATCATGCGGCGCCTGGAGATCTTCATCATCTCGACGTGCGACTCGCCCCAGTACGTCTCGTGGCCGTGTCCGCGGTCGAGCGCGAGGTGCGCCGTGCCCACGAGCGTGATCGGCAGCGGCTTGATCGACGAGACCGTGATGCCGCGCTCCTCGAGGAACTGATAGCTGATCATCCCGGGATGCGACCGACCGGTGGCCATGTCTCCCTCGATGAATCCCTCCGGGAGAATCCCCACCGCCTTGACACTGCCGTTGAACGCGATGTTGCGACCGACGTGAGCGCTGAGCCGGCGCAGGTACGGCCGCGAGCGCAGCAGCAGCTTCGCGGTGCCGATCGTGCCGCCGCCGAGCACGACGATCTTCGCGCGCACCTGCATCTCGCCCGCCGTGCCGCGGCATTGAACGACATAGCGGAGGGGTATCGTGTCGATGTCGCCATTGGAGGCGTGCGTGCTGCGCACCGTCGCGATCGTACGGATGTCGATGGCCTCGAGTCCGGTCATCACGCGGGCTCCGGCTGCGGTGATCGCCGGCAGGTAGTTGAGGTGCAGCGACTGCTTCGCGCCGAAGAGACAGCCCGAGATGCAGAAGCCGCTGCCGACGCAGCCGCGCACGGCGTAGCGCGCACGGTCGCAGGAGTAGCCGAGGTTCTTCATGAGCATCGCGAAGGCGACTCCCGATTTCGGGATCTCGTCGACGCCGATCTGTTCGACGTTGAGCATCCGCTCGGCCTCGTCGAAGTACGGGTCGAGCGAGCGCCGGTCGATACCGTGCGGCCAGAGCCGGCGCCCGAACGCATCGCGCTGCTCGAATGCGATCGACGGCGCGCGCAGGGAGACCATCTCGTAGAAGCCCGATCCGCCGCCGAGCGCCTCGGCATAGGTGAAACTCACGGTGTCGCTGCCCTCGCCCTTGAGATACGCGAGCAGGTAGCCGGGATCCTGCGTCTGCCGGAAGTCGCGCTCGGGGACGATGTCCGGTCCCTTCTCGATGATCGTCACGGTCAGTCCCGCCTCGGCCAGGCGCAGTGCCGGAGCGGCGGCTCCGAAGCCGCTGCCGATCACCAGCACGTCGGTGTCGATGGTGTTCATTGCATCGCTCGGTTGGTGGGTTCAGGAGTGGTTGCCATCGGCGGTCATCGACGGACCGAGGATCGAGGCCGTCTCGCGGTAGTACATCTCCTCAGCGGAGAAGCCGGCGTTGGCACCGGGGAATTCGATGAGCTCGCAGCCGCGGTCGTCGTCGTAGATCGAGCCGTAGAACGAGACCTGCGTCGCGAGGATCGCGGCGCGATACAGTCGGGCGGTGATCGCGTCGGCCGCGAGGCCGTCGCGCACGATCATCGCGCGCCGTGCGACGTCGAGCTCATCGAAGCGATCGCTGCCGAAGCGAGTGTGGCTGCGGCGGGCGAGGTCGGAGGTGAACAGACCGAGGTGGCGGGTGAAGGGGAAGCGCTCGTCGCGGAAGATCCGCACGAGGTCGGGCTGCGTCGGGCTCGCGCCGGGAATGATCGTCGTGGCGAACGATCGCAGAAAGCAATCGACGAGCTCGCGATCGTCATCGAAGCGATCGTCATAGAGCCTGAAGATCGCGCGCGCCGGCGTGCATCCGACAACGCCCGCGCCGCCCAGCAGCAGCAGTGAGTAGAGAAACGATCGGCGCGAAACGTCGGTCGCCGCGGCGTCGGAAGAGATGCGGATCATGGCGCGACTCCATCAGTTGATGAACCGCGCGCAAGATGAAAGGCGGGGAAAGGCGGTGTGTCAGGTTGGGATCACGGTGGTGTCAGAA
>DATLHO010000059.1:0-23517 GCA_035539855.1 Kapaibacterium sp. (SeqCode)
GTTCGTGAGCTTCGCCAGACCGGTGGCGATCGACTCGCGATCGGCCTTGCCCGCGTCGGCGATGACCTTCGCGAGGATCTTCATCGCGTCGTATCCCAGCGCCGCCATCGCGCCGGCCTCCTCGTTGAACTTCGCGCGGAAGGTCTTGACGAAGTTCTGCACGATCGCCGAGGTGTCCTGTTCGGAGAAGTGATTGCTGAAGAAGCATCCCTCCAAAGCCTTGCCCGCTGCTCCCTGCGTCAGCGTCGGGCTGTCCCAACCGTCGCCGCCGAGCAGCGGGATGGTGATGCCGAGCTCGCGCGCCTGCGTGGCGATGAGGCTCACCTCGGTGTAGTAGCCGGGCACGAAGATCGCCTCGGGGTTCGACGCCTTGATCGCGGTCAGCTGCGCCTTGAAGTCGGCCTGGCCGCCCTCATATGCCTGCTCGATGACGATCTGCCCGCCGAGCTGTGCGAGCTTCTCGGAGAAGTTCTTCGCAAGTCCGACCGAGTAGGCGTTGGCCTTGTCGACGAGCAGCGCGATGCGGCGCTTGCCGAGGTTCTGCGAGGCGAACTTCGCCATGACCTCGCCCTGGAACGGATCGATGAAGCAGATGCGGAAGACGTACTTCAGCGCGTTGCCGTCCTTGGCGAGCGTGACCTTCTCGTTGGTCGACGCCGGCGAGAGCATCGGCACCTTCTCGCGCTCGGCGATCGGGGCGGCAGCCATCGTGCGGCCGCTGGCGACCTCGCCGAGCAGCGCGACGACCTCGTCACGGCCGATGAGCTTCTCGACGGCGTTGGCCGCGGCCTGCGTCTGCGACTGGGTATCCTCGGTCTTCACCTCGATCGTCCTGCCGAGCACGCCGCCGCTGGCGTTGATCTCCTCGACGGCCAGTCGGATGCCGGCGTCGACCTGGGTGCCGAAGGTGGCCTCCTTGCCGGTCATCGAGGCATAGTGGCCGATCGTGATCGGACCACTCGCGTCGCCGGAGCCGCCGGGCTGATCGCCATTCTTGCCGCCATTGCAGGCGCCGAGGCCGACGAGCGCGGCAATGCCGAGCATGAGCACGTTGCGAGTGAACATGGAGCGATGGAATAGTGAAGTGTTGATCTGAAGTGCCGCGCATCCGACGGCCCGGCCTGGCGGCGGCGCCGCTCCGGGAGAGAGGCCGAAAGTAGCATCGCGACGGGCATCCGAGCAAACGCGGATCATTCGCGACCCGGGTCAGGGGCCTCGGCCGAGGGATCGATGCGATGATAGTTGCGGTTGTAGTACAGCAGCGGACCGGTCGCATCCTCGCTCGATCGCGCGTCGACGACGCGCCCGAACATGACGGTGTGGCTGCCGATCGCGATCGTCTGACCGAGCACGCAGTCGAGGCTCGCGAGGGTGTCGGAGATGATCGGCGCGCCGCTGAGCGCGTAGATCCAGGGCACGTCGGAATACTTCTCGACCATGGGCACCGGGCGCGCGAAGCGCTCGGCCAGGGGCTGCTGGGCGTCGCCGAGGATGTGCACCGCGAAGTGTTCCGAGGCGACGATCGCCTCGCCGAGCGGGCTCTCGTTGTTGATCGAGACCATGACGATCGGTGGCGCGAGCGAGATCGAGGCGAAGGCGGTGACGGTGATTCCGAACTGTTCTCCGTCGTGCTCGGCGGTGACGACGGTGACGCCGCTGGCGAACCGACGGAGCGCGCGGCGCATGAGCTCGGCGTCGACCGACTCGACCGCGCCCCGCTTGCGATAGTCGTTGCGATGCATGGGCGAATATACGCCGGGCGCGTGAGCGATCGTTCTCTTGTGACGGCGGGCGCCGGTCGGTACATTGGCAGCTCTGCACCAACGCACTCCCAGTCGCCCATGAACCGTCGATACGTCCTGCCGTTCCTGACCATTCTCGCTGCCGCGCTGCCGATCGCCGCGCAGCCGATCGCAACGCAGCCGGCCACGCAGCGGCCCGACTCCACCGTCGCACCGGCGCGTCCCGATCACGCCGAGCGAGCCCGGCCGAGTCTCGATCGCAAGCGAGTTCGAAAGGAGGTCCCGCCGTACCTGATGCAGGTCTTCCGGACGGTCGAGAATCCGTACTTCGTGAACCGCGCCGCGGTCATCGAGCCGGCGACTTCGTCGCAACCGCAGAACGAGTCGTCGATCGCGATCAACCCGTTGCGGCCGAATGTTCTGTTCGCCTCCGCCGTCGACTACCGCAACGGCGCCTGGGCGTACATCTCGACGAACTCCGGACAGAGCTGGCGCAACGTCTCCCTCGGCGACGTGCGAACCGGGTGGCCCACCGGCAACGATCCGTCGGTCGCGTTCGATCACCTCGGCCACGGCTACGTGATGTACGGCGCGCTCGTGCGCAACAATCCCGATCCCACACGGAACGGACAGTCGGGCATCTACATCTCGAAGTCGACCGACGACGGCGTGACGTGGACGAAGCACATCCCGGTGATCGAGCATCAGGGAGCGATGACCCGCGACTCGGCGCTCGAGGACAAGTACTACATCGAGATCGATCGCTCAACCGCGTCGCCGCGCCTCGGCTGGATGTACACGCCGTGGAAGCGCGTGATCGACGCCGACAGCTCGACGCAGATCATGTTCTCGCGCTCGACCGACGGCGGCGCCACGTGGGGCGCGCCGGTCGCGGTCAGCCCTCGCAAACCCGGCACGAGCCTCGACACCACGTTCGGACAGAGCTTCCCGATTACCGCGTGCGGTCCCGACGGCGTGGTGTATGTCGTCTGGCACGACGGACCGATCCGCTCGATCGGCTTCGCGCGCTCGAATGACGGCGGCGCGACGTTCACCTCGCCGCGCTATCCGGTCCAGGGAAATCCCACCCACGGCACGGCGAAGAAGGTCGGCAACGACGTCTATCACGTCCTGAAGAACACGTTCCGGGCGGAGACCTATCCGACGATCATGGTGGATAATTCGAGCTCCGTTCGACGCGGCTGGATCTACCTGGCGTGGGCGGCGGGAGAGACGCCGGACGTGCGGTTCATCCGCTCGAGCGACGGGGGAGAGACCTGGAGCGCTCCGAAGGTGATCCACTCGGTGACGACGAACGATCAGTTCTGGCCGTGGCTGAGCGTCGACCAGACCAACGGCGACATCGCGGTGATGTACTCCGACTCGCGGCACGACACCGCGAACATCTTCATCGACCAGTACGTCAGCTACTCGAGCGACGGCGGCGACACGTGGATCGACCGGCGCGCGACCGACGCGATGAGCGACTTCCGGCAGAACCCGTTCCAGTCCGGCATCTTCGCCGGCGACTACAGCGGCAACGCCTTCCTGGACGGGAAGATCTACCCGTCATTCCTCGATACCCGCACCGACGACGGGCGCCGCGACAACGACGTGTACGTCTCACTCGTCAACGTCCGCCAGCCCTATCCCGTCGACAGCCTGCGGGCGATCATCGATCCGATCGGGCTCACGTCGCTCGAGCTGCGATGGGCGCTGCCAGCGACGATGGAGACCATCTTCGGACGACCGATCAGCGACTACACGATCGTCGTCGAGCGCGACTCGATGCCGCTGGCGGTGCTGCCGCCGGGCACGACGAGCCTCGCGCAGACGGATCTCGAGCACTCGCGTCTCTACCAGTACGGTGTCTCCATCGCGACGCCGACGGACACGAGCATCAAACGCCTGCTTGCGGTGCGGGCCGGTGGCGCGCTCGAGCCAGCCGCACCGGAGCTGCTCTCGGCGACCTCCGACCTCGACACGGTCTTCCTGACCTTCCGCACGCCGTCGTTCCGCGCCGACGGACAGGTGCCGCTCGCGAACTTCGACGCGATCAGGATCTACCGCGATGGCGCCGCCCGGCAGGAGGTGCCCTTCTTCACGACCGACACGGGCCGCACCGTGACGGTCCGCGACGTCGTGCGCGAGCGGGGATACTACCGGTACTTCATCACCGCGCTCGACACGCTCGATCCGCAGAACGAGAGCGCGCCGAGCGATACGCTCGCGGTGTATGCGGGATCGTTCGACCACTACGTCGAGACCTTCGGCGATCCGGCGCCGCGGTTCCTGTACTCGGGCGACTGGGGGACGACCGACAGTCTCGCGCTGTCGCCGCCGTACTCGCTGACGGACTCGCCCCAGGGCGATTATCGGCCGCGCGTGACCACGAGCGTCCAGATCTACCCGGCGCGTCTGACCGGGCCGCTGTCGAACTTCCTGATCTTCTCGCACATCGCGATCGTCGATCCGTCGGATACCGCGTTCGTCGAGTATCGCTTTGGCGACGACACGACGTGGACGATCGCGCGGACCTACGACTGGACCTCGGATCCGCGGTGGAGCGATTCGTCGGCCGATGCGGGAGACTGGCAGTTCGAGATGCTGACGCTCAACGGCACGAGCCCTGGCGACTCGATCGTGACGGTCCGATTCCGACTGAAGACGAACACGTTCCGTCACGGCGACGGGTGGTACCTCGACGATGTCGGCTTCACCACCGAAGGCGGCGTCGACGACGAGGCATCGGGCGGCATCGCGACGGTCGCGCGTCCGAATCCGTTCCGCGGCGCGACGATCATCGAGTATGCGATGCGAACGGCCGGCGAGGCTCGCCTGCGCGTTGTCGACGTGCTCGGCCGCACCGTTCGCACGGTCGACTTGGGCCGGCGCGAGCCCGGCCGTCATTCCTACACGCTCGACGGCACGGGGCTGACGCCCGGAGCCTACTACTACGAGATCTCGGCGCCGACCGGCAGAGCCTCCGGAACGCTGATGAAGCAGTAGGACAATCTCCGCTCCGGTCACCTGTGCCGGTATGTTACACGGACCGCCCCCTCGGGAACGTTAGGGGCGGTCCGTTTATATTTGCTGTCTGTCGCGTATTTCCCACACTCCAACATAGCCGCGCATGAACATCGTAGTCTGCGTCAGCCAGGTTCCGGACACGACGACGAAGATCGTCGTCGGTGCCGATGGCAAGAGCATCGACCCGAAGGGGGTGAAGAACATCCTCAACCCGTATGACGAACTGGCCGTCGAGGAGGCGCTGCGCCGCAAGGAAGGCGGGACCGTGACGCTCGTTTGCGTCGGTGGGGAGAGTGCCAAGGAGCAGCTTCGTCTGGGCCTCGCGATGGGCGCGGACAAGGCGGTGCTCATCAAGGACGAGGAGCGCGTCGATTCGTTCTCGGTCGCCGGCCAGCTCGCCGAGGCAATTCGCGGACTGAGTCCGGACCTCGTGCTGCTCGGTCGCCAGTCGATCGACTACGATTCGGCCCAGATGGGACCGACCCTCGCGGAGCTTCTGGAGATGCCGTGCGTCTCGTTCGTGACGAGCCTCGAGATCAACGGGACGGCCGTGCGCGCCGAGCGCGACATCGAGGGAGGCAAGGAGGTGGTCGAGACGACGCTGCCGTGCATCATCACGACGCAGAAGGGACTCAACGAGCCGCGCTATCCGAAGCTGCCGGACATCATGAAGGCGAAGTCGAAGCCCGTCGAGGAGCTCGCCGGGGGGATGGGTGACGTCCGCGTCTCGACGCTCGAGATGCGCCCGCCGGAGAAGAAGGGCGCCGGCAAGATCTTCGAGGCCTCGCCGGAGAACGTCAAGGAGCTCGTGCGACTGCTGCACGAAGAGGCGAAGGTCATCTAGTCGCGCAGGGTCGGTCGTAATCGCAATTCGAACTTCGAACTACCTCGCGGCCGCTGCCGCGATCATCCGAATAGCCATGAAAGTTCTAGCATACGTCGAGCAGCGCGGTGGCGAGCTCAAGAAGAACGCCTTCGAGACCGTCACCGCCGCGCGCAACCTCGCCGCGCAGAGCGGCGGCAGCTTCTCGGTGCTGCTCGTCGGCGACCAGGTCGCGTCGCTCGCCCCGGCCCTCGGAGAGTACGGCGCAACCGACGTCATCACCGTCGAGGAGCCTCGCCTGTCGCAGTTCGCGCCCGGCGCCGTCGCCTCGGCGATCGCGCAGGTCGCGAAGTCCGAAGGGGCTCAGGCGGTCATCCTCTCGAACACCTCGCACGGCAAGGATCTCGCGCCGCGCGTCGCGGTGAAGCTCGGCGCCGGCCTGGCTCCGGACATCGTCGCTCTCGAGGTGCGCGGCGACAAGGCCGTCGCAACGCGCCCGGTCTTCGCGGGCAAGGCCCGCGTCGAGGTCTCGGCCGACACGCCGGTGCAGGTCTACTCGATCCGTCCGAACGTCTTCACCGCGACGAAGGCCGGCTCCGCGACGACCCCGGCGACGCGTAGCGCATCGGTGAGCTTCAACGATCGCGACTTCGCCTCGCGCGTCGTCGAGACGCGCGTCAACTCCGGCCGGCGCGACGTCGCCGAGGCCGACATCGTCGTCTCCGGCGGCCGCGGCCTGAAGGCGGCCGAGCACTTCAACCTCGTCGAGGATCTGGCCGAAGCCCTCGGCGGCGCGGTCGGCGCATCGCGCGCGGTCGTCGACGCCGGCTGGCGCACGCACTCCGAGCAGGTCGGCCAGACCGGCAAGACCGTCAGCCCGACGCTCTACGTCGCGTGCGGCATCAGCGGCGCGGTGCAGCATCTTGCCGGCATGTCGAGCTCGAAGTACATTGTCGCGATCAACAAGGACAAGGACGCTCCGATCTTCTCGATCGCCGACTACGGCATCGTCGGCGATGCCTTCGAGGTTCTCCCGCTCCTGACGCAGGAGGTACGCACGCTGCTGGGCCGCTGACCGGCTGTTGCTTTGGCACGGATATGTGAGTATAGTCGCGAGGCAGCTACCCCAATCGATCGCTGAAAACGGAGGATCCGCGTGGATAAAGTACAGATGGAGATCATTGGGCTGGCGTCGAGTCCGCAGAGCAGCGGATCGTACGCGCTGATCCTGCAGGAGACCGGTGGCATGCGGCGCCTGTCGATTCTGATCGGCACCGATCTGGCCCAATCGATTGCGCTCGAGCTCGAGGGGATCAAGCCTCCGCGTCCGATCACGCACGACCTCCTGAAGAACATCCTCGACGCCCTCGGCGCGACCCTTCTCGAGGTCACGATCAACGATCTCAAGGACGGCACGTTCTACGCGGTGCTCACGCTCGATGCGACCCCGGCGGAGATCGACGCACGTCCGTCGGACGCGATCGCCCTGGCGATCCGCTGCGGCGCCCCGATCTACGTCGCCGAGTCGGTCATCTCCGAGGCCGGCGTCGTGCCGCAGGACGAGGAGGAGCTCGACGAAGAGGAGGAGGAGTCGTTCGACGAGCCGGCCGATTCGCAGGAGCCGGTCGAGCAGGAGCGGCCGAAGACGCTGCGCGAGGTGCTCCAGAGCAAGCTCGACGACGCGGTCAAGCGCGAGGACTACGAGCGCGCCGCGCAGATCCGCGACGAGATCGAGCGCCTCGAGCGCTAGCGTCTCGGTACGGGCGCGATCGGGTAGTGCACGATTATTGCGAAGAGCGCGGATGACCGGACAGGGTCGTCCGCGTTTTTCGTTTTACCTTCGGCGATGCGCGGCCTCGACGGCGGCGCCGCCCCAGCTCATCAGCACAGCTTATGCTCAACGACATTTTCGCGACGTCGATGCACGGTCGCTACAGCACCACCGAAGCGGGTCGGATCGTCGAACAGGGAGAGTGGTCCTACCGGGGCTTCGGCAACGCCGAGATCACCATGACCGCGTCGGCCGAGAGGCCCGACGATGCGCTGCGCTTCGAGCTGCGCCTGCACAGTGCCGAGCGCCAGCTCGACGACGTCGAGCTGCGCGCGCTCGAGGGCGAAGTGCCGACACGCACGCTGCACGCGAAGATCGCCGGGCACGTGATGACGCTCGAGAGCGCGAACGCTGATGGCGACGAGAGCCTCGGCAACCTCTCGGTGCCGCCGGAGACCGTCTTCGACGGACCGTCGCCGATCTGGCTCATCCACCTGGTGATGACCGCGCCGCCACCGACCGATCGGGTGGTGACGACGCCTGTCGTCCGCTTCATGCTCGAGGGCGGCGGTGCGCCCGGAATCTTCTACCGCTTCACGCGCGACGCGAACCGGATCGCGATCGCCGTGCTCGATGACCAGGGTGTCGAGACCAGCTCGATGAGCCTGCGGCTCGACGAGGACGGCTGCCCGCGGCACATCGCCAGCGGCGCGACCGAGACCGAGATCCTGCGCCTTCCCAGCGCCTGAGAGCGCACCTGCCCAGTCAACCCATGCACTTCGATGGCCGCAACACGTCGCACACCCAGGGCTTCATCGCCGCTCGAGGAGTTCGAGCATCCGCCGTTCCCAGGCTTCGATCGCGAGGCATTCCGCTTCCTGAAGGACCTCGCGAAGAACAATGATCGCGCGTGGCTGACGCCGGAGCGCAAGGCGATCTACCAGACGCACCTGCTCGAGCCGGCTCGGCAGCTACTCGGAGAGCTGCGCACGCGCTTCGCCGCCGAGGGCCTGCCATTCGTGCCCGACCCGAAGACCGGGATCATGCGGCTGTATCGCGACACGCGATTCTCGAAGGACAAGCGCCCGTTCAAGACGAACCTCGGCGCGACCGTTCCGTTCGCGGGCGAGGGGCGCGACGGCCTCGGCAACTACCTGCACATCGCACCGGGAGAGTGCTTCTATGGCGGCGGTGCCTGGTCGGTCGAGCCGGTGCAGCTCAAGAGACTGCGCGCGGCGATCGACCGTGACCCCGAGCGGCTGCGCGGGATCCTCGCGCGGCTCGAGACGTCGTTCGCTCCGGTCGAGGGCGAGTCGCTCAAGCGCGCGCCCGCGGGGTACGATGAATCCCATCCCGCGATCGATCTGCTGAAGATGAAGCAGATGTTCGCCACCCGCCGCTTCGACGATGCCCTGGCCGGCTCGCCCGGCCTGGTCGACTGGCTCGTCGAACAGACGCGGCACACCCTCGAGTTCAATCAGTTCCTGGTCGACACCATGCGGGCCTAGGCGTCCGGCACGCCGCACGAGTTATGGCAGACAACAGCAACGACAAAAAGAACCGCCGGCCCTCGTCGGTACAGCCGACACCGCAGACCCCGATCGAGACCGAGGTCGATGCCGCGCTGCGCCCCCAGGGCTTCGTCGAGTTCGTCGGCCAGCCCAAGGTCGTCGACAATCTCATGGTGTTCATCGAGGCCGCGCTCAAGCGCGGCGAGGCGCTCGATCACGTGCTGCTGACCGGTCCGCCCGGACTCGGCAAGACGACGCTCAGCCACATCATCGCCCGCGAGATGGGCGCCGACATCAAGACGACGTCCGGACCGGTGCTCGAGAAGCCGGGCGACCTCGCCGGACTTCTCACCGGACTCAATCACGGCGACGTCCTGTTCATCGACGAGATCCATCGGCTGAGCCCGGTCGTCGAGGAGTACCTGTACTCGGCGATGGAGGACTTCCGGATCGACATCATGATCGACTCCGGTCCGAGCGCGCGCACGGTGCAGTTGACGCTTCCGCGCTTCACGCTCGTCGGCGCAACGACGCGACAGGGACTGCTCACCGCGCCGCTTCGCAGCCGCTTCGGCATCGTCAATCGACTCGACTACTACAACGTCGAGGATCTCTTCAAGGTGATCACGCGCTCGGCGCGCATCCTCGAGATTCCGACGGAGCAGGAGGGCGTCTACGAGATGGCGCGGCGCTCTCGCGGCACGCCGCGCATCGCCAACCGGCTACTGCGTCGCACGCGCGACTTCGCCGACGTCAAGGGCGACGGGACGATCGACCGGCGCATCGCCATGATCGCGCTCGAGGCGCTCGAGGTCGACGAGAACGGGCTCGACGAGATGGACAAGCGCATCCTGCTGGCGATCATGGAGAAGTTCAACGGCGGGCCGGTCGGACTGAACAACCTCGCGGTGAGCGTCGGTGAGGATGCCGGAACGCTCGAGGAGGTTTACGAGCCCTACCTGATCCAGGAGGGATTCCTCATGCGCACGCCGCGCGGCCGCGAGGCCACGATGCAATCGTACAGGCACTTCGGCATCAGCCGGAGGCAGGATGGGTCGGATCAGCAGGTGATGTTGTAGAAGGGAGCTACTGCACGCGGATGACGGTCGGCCGATCGTCCTGGGTCGACGTGTTCGACAACAGCAGCGGCCCGCCGAGCTGGGGCCAGGCGATCCGGCCGTCGGCGCCGATGCGCTGGGCGACGATCTTGCGGCTGATCGCTCCGTCGCCGTTGATGAAGTCTTTGACGGCCGCGGCGACGAGCCCGCCGGTGCCGTCGGGCGCGGCCGAGGCAAAGCGCTCGCGGGCATCGCTCTTGAAGAGCGCGACCGGCAGCTCGCCGTTGACCCAGAGCTGCTCGCCCATGCTCGTGAACTTCTGCGCGTAGAGGTCGATATCGTGGCTGGTCGTGTCGCGGGCTTCGGCGACCAGGAAGATCCCTCCGGAGCCGTCGCTCAGCAGTCCTGCCCGCTCGACGACGCGGCCCGGCACCATCACGAGCTCGGGCTTCTTCCCCTTGTTCCAGGTCAGCCTTCCCGTGACGTCCATGCGCTGCACGCCGATCAGGCGCACCGGTCGCTTCTCCGAGGGGAAGTTCATCTCGAAGGCGACGACGATCCCGCCGGTGTCGAGCGCGATGACCGGCATCGATTCGGTGGCGGTCGGGACGGAGCTGACGATCGGCAGGGCCGACTCGCTGACCCATTCGCGCGCGCCCTGGGCGGTCAGGTGCTGTGCGAAGATGTCGCGGTCCCCGGCGCGATCGCCCGAGACGTACTCGATCTCGTAGGCGATGTAGGCGCCGCCGAGTCCGTCGGCGACGACCGCGGGATTTCTCTCGATGTGTCGGGAGCCGGCAACGATCGCCGGCGCGCTCGACGCGCCCCAACCGGTGCGACCGCTGCCGTCGATGTGCACGGCGATGATGTCGACCGACAGAGCGGAATCGGCTCCGGTCGCGGCCTCGACGATCGCGATCGCGCCGCCGCGTCCGTCGCCGACGACGTCGGCGAGCCTCTCGCGGCGCGCGGACCGGACGACACTCGCCGGTGCGGGCCACAACGGCATGCCCTGCTCGTCGAGCTTCATCGCGAGCACGTCGTGCGCGCCGGTGGCGCGGTCGATCACTTCGTAGACGACGAGGATAGCGCCGCCGAGAAGAACCATCCGCGGGTTGCGCTCGGTCAGTGTCGACTGCGCGACGACCGCGACGCTCGCGGCCGAGTCGCCGAGGACGTTCTCGCCGAAGCGGTCGATTCGCCGCAGCAGGATATCTTGATCGCCTCCGAAGGCGGTGTCGGTGTGCTCGATCGTGTACGCGAGCCAGGCACCGCCGAGACCGTCTGGCACGACCGTCGGAGCATGCTCGCGGTAGCGCTGCGCCGCGATCGGGCGCGGCTGTTCGGCGGTCCACGCCAGACTGGCGTCGTCGGCGAACAGGGCGGCGAAGAGATCGAGATCGCCGGCGTACTCGCCTGTCGTGATCGTCGACGGAAAGACGACGAGAAAGCGCCCCGCCTGCGCGGACGCACTCGCGTGAGCCGCGGCGAACACGAGGGCCAGGACGATCAGGCGGGCAGGGATTTTGCGTAGGGCATGCGAGACCATGCCGGGAAAATACACACTCCGTTCACGACTCCGTCACCGCTGATGACCAGCAATCGCCTCCTCAACGACTTCTCCGTTCTCCGCCTCGTGCAGATCGCGCTGGCCGAGGACGTCGGTCATGGTGACCTCACGAGCGAGTCGCTCATCGACGAGAGCGACATGGGCCGCGCGACGTTCCTCGCCAAGTCCGACGGCGTCGTCGCGGGCACGGTCGTGGCGGGACTGGTCTTCTCCGAGGTCGATCGAGCATTGAACGTGGAGTGGCAGGTCGACGAGGGCGCGAGGGTGGCGGCCGGCACGGTGATCGGCACGGTAACCGGAACGTCGCGTGGCATCCTCACCGCCGAGCGCACCGCGCTGAACTTCATGCAGCGGCTCTCGGGCGTCGCGACGCTGACTCGGAGATTCGTCGACCGCATCGACGGCACCGGCGCGACGATCCTCGATACGCGAAAGACGATCCCCGGCTGGCGTCACCTCGACAAGTACGCGGTGCTCGCCGGCGGCGGCAGCAATCATCGCATGGGACTGCACGACATGGTGATGATCAAGGACAATCACATCGACGCCCACGGCTCGATCGCCGGGGCCGTCGCCGCGGTGCGCCGCTATCTGCTCGAGCGCGGCATGAGCGCGACGCCCGTCGAGGTCGAGACGCGCGATCTCACCGAGGTCAGCGAGGCCATCAGTTGCGAGGGTGTCACCAGGATCATGTTCGACAACTTCGCGCTCGACATGATGCGCGAGGCGGTGGTGCTCGTCGCCGGACGTGTCGAGACCGAGGCATCGGGCAACGTCACGCTCGAGACCGTGCGGCCGATCGCCGAGACGGGCGTGCAGTACATCAGCTCGGGCATGCTCACGCACTCGGCGCCAGCGATGGACATCTCGCTGAACTTCCACCGCTGAACCACCATCACTGAGCAGATCGGCGCGACGGCGCTCAACCGCCGGCAAGCACGGCGCTCCAGCGGGTCTCGATGATGACGTGCCAGGCGATGATGGCGGCGAAGAGGAGGAAGGTGATGCCGGCGAACTTGTAGATGCGGCCGATGAAGTTGGCGGGAATGCGCGTGCGGCGCGAGTGCAGGAATCCCAGCAGGAGGTAGAACCAGAGGAACGCGCCGATGCCGAAACCGACCGCGTACGCGACGTTCGTCCACGGATCGGTCGCGATCCACTCCTTGCCCTGAATGTAGCCGACGATCGACGTCAGCGTCGGCAGGAACGTCGGGCTCGCAAGGTTCATCACCGCGATCATGAGGCCGACCATGTAGGGCGACTTCATGCCGAGCCGCTTGGCCTTCGCCTCGGACTGCGCCTCCTGGCGCTGCGTCTCGACCGCGTTCTTCTGCGTCGCGCGGAAGTAGCGGACGCCGAGGACGGTCAGGACGACCGTCGCCACCACCTGCACCAGCACGATCAGCCACTCACGGCTTGCGACCGCGTCTCGCGCCGTCGAGACGATCGCGCTCGATGCGAACGCGGCGATCAGCGCATAGACGACGTCCATGCCCGACGCGCTGATCGCGATCTGCAGACCATCGCGGTAGCGATCGTCGAGGGCCTTGCGGATGACCGCGACGGCGATCGGGCCCGGTATGATCGCCATGCCGAAGCTGACGATCGCGCCCGCGACGAGGGCTATGAGCATCGCTTAGCCCAGCTCCTCAAGGACCAGCCGGTCCGGCTCGGTCTCGATCTCGACGGGGTACTGACCGGTGAAGCAGGCCGTGCAGTAGCCTTCCCCATCCTCGTGCGGAACCGCGTCGAGCAATCCCTCGGTCGACAGATAGTGGAGCGTCGTGACCCCGAGCGCGTCGCGGATCGCGTCGACGTCCAGGCCGTACGTGTTGGCGATGAGCTCCTCGCGCGACGGGAAGTCCATGCCGTACTTGCACGGGTGGGTCACCGGCGGGGAGCTGATGCGAAGGTGCACCTCGTAGGGGTTCGCCTCCTTGATGAGGTTGACGAGCGCCTTGGACGTCGTGCCGCGGACGATCGAGTCGTCGACGACGACGACCTGCTGTCCCTCGAGCACGCCCTTGACGATGTTGAACTTGGTCTTGACCTTGAGCTCGCGGTTGGTCTGTCCCGGCGAGATGAACGTGCGCCCGACATAGTGACTGCGGATCAGTCCGATCTCGTAGCGCGTGTTCGGCTCGTGGTTGACCTGGTTGACGCGCGAGTATCCGAGCGTCGCGGTGTTGCTCGAGTCCGGCACGCTGATGACGACGACCTTGCCGCTGGGACCGGTCGCGGTGATGCCGCCTTCCTCCGCCAGGCGCTTGCCGAGCTTGCGGCGCACCTTGTCGACCGAGTGGCCGAAGATGCGGCTGTCCGGCCGCGAGAAGTAGACGTACTCGAAGATGCAGTGCGCCGGCTGCGGCGCGACCTCGTCGATCGGATACGACTTGATCTCGCCGGTGCGCAGCGTTTCGTCGTCGATCACGATGATCTCGTTGTGCCGCACGTCGCGGACGTACTCTGCCGAGACCAGATCGAGCGCACAGGTCTCGCTGGTGACGATGTAGCCGTCGCCGACCTTGCCGATGCACAACGGACGGAAGCCGTGCGGATCGCGCGCGGCGATCAGACCCTCGTCGGTGAGGATCGTCAGCGAGTACGCGCCGCGCACCTGGCGCAGCGCGTCGCGGATGCGGCCGACGGTCGTATCTTCGCGGCTTCGCGCGATCAGATGCAGGATGATCTCCGAGTCAGTCGTCGACTGGAAGAGTACGCCCTCGCGACTCAGGTGCGCGCGCATCGAGACCGTGTTGGTCAGGTTGCCGTTGTGCGCCAGGGCGAGGTTGCCGTGATGGTAGGTGCTGAAGAACGGCTGGATGTTCGCGCGCTTGGCGCTGGCTCCGGTCGTCGAATAGCGGTTGTGCCCGATCGCGTGCTCGCCGGCGAGGTCACCGGTGAGCATCTCCTCGTTGAAGATGTCGAGCACCAGGCCGAAGTCCTTGCGCGAGGTGAACGTCCGCTCGCCGGGTCGGCTGCGGCTGGCGCGCGAGGCGACGATGCCGGCGGATTCCTGGCCGCGATGCTGCAGCGCGTGCAGGGCGTAATAGGTCATGATGGCCGCCTGCGGGTGGTTGTAGACACCCACGACGCCGCAGTTGCAGAGCGGCTTGTCGATCTCGGCGGAGCACGACGGGGACGGGTCGATCTGATCAGACTGCATAGAGGTTCAATCTACGATCATTCACGCGGACGCGAAGAGTCCACGGGCACGCATGAGAACAATTTCCGACAGGATACCCGCATCGATGACGTTTATCGCCGCCCTTTGTGATGGAGGGATCGTAACGGAATGAAGATCGCCCTGATCGGCCCTGCCTATCCCTATCGCGGGGGGATCGCCCACCATACGAACATGCTCTACACCTACCTGCGCCGCCACGGGCACGAGGTCGATGTCGTCACGTTCACCCGCCAGTATCCGCAGTTTCTCTACCCGGGACAGAGCCAGGAGGAGGTCGGCGACGCCGGAGACGTCGCCGAGGCCATCCCCTCGGTGCGGCTGATCGACTCGATCAACCCGTTGACATGGTGGCGAGCCGCGCGGCACATCCGCAACGGCGGATACGACCTGCACGTCTTCCGCTGGTGGCTTCCGTTCTTCGGCTTTTCGTTCGGGACGATCGCGCGGATCCTGCGCCGAAGCCGTCCCGGGAGCATTCTCGTGATCCTCGACAACCTGTTTCCGCACGAGAAGCGGCCGGGCGACACGCTGCTGACGAACTACTTCTTCCGGCACTGCGACCGCGCGATCTGCCAGTCGTCGACGGTCCTCGAGCAGCTCGCGAAGACCTATCCGCAGATCCCCCGGACGATGCTGCCGCACCCGGTCTACGAGAACTTCGGCGTGGCGATCGACCGCGACGAGGCGCGCCGGAGCCTCGGCGTCGCGGCCGGGAAGGTGATCCTCTTCTTCGGCTTCGTCCGCCGCTACAAGGGGCTCGACCGGCTGCTCGAGGCGATGCCGGAGATCATCCGACGCGTTCCGGGCGTGCACCTGCTGGTCGTCGGGGAGTTCTTCGAGGATCGCGAGCCGTACCTCACGACGATCCGCGACGGCGGGGTGGGGGACCACGTAACGATCCATGACGCGTACGTGCCGAACGAGGAGGTCGCCGGCTGGTTCTCGGCCGCGGACATGCTCGTGCTTCCGTATCACAATGCAACCAACAGCGGCATCGTGCAGATCGGCTACAACTTCGCCGTGCCCGCGATCGTGACGAACGTCGGCAGCCTCAGCGAGGTCGTCCTCGACGGAGAGACCGGATTCGTTCTCGACGAGGCGACGCCCGAGGCGATCGCCGGGGCCGTCGAGCGCATGTATGGGGAAGGGACCCGCGAGCGCTTCGCCGCGAACATCGTGCGAGAGCGCCGCCGGTACTCCTGGGATGCCTTCGTCGAGGGGATCGAGAAGTTCGTCAGGGCAGGGTAGCCGGGCGGACCTGCGCTGTCCTTGCCCGTCGCCGTCGGGCGTGCGTACCTTGACGGTCTTTGAACCGGCACGCTCCGCGAAAGGCCTCGAACCAACGGGTGATGAAGAAGCAACCGAGCACGACGACGAAGCGCATGGCGAAGAGCACGAAGAAGGCAGCCAAGCTCGACGCGGCCGCGCCGGCGCCGGCGACGACGACCGCCGATGCGCCGCGCCCGAGCGGCACGGCGAGCGATCCCCGCCGCGTGCTCTCGATCCGCAACGCCAACGTCCACAACCTCCGCAACGTCTCGATCGACCTTCCCCGGAACCGGCTCATCGTCGTCAGCGGCGTCTCCGGCTCCGGCAAGTCGTCGCTCGCCTTCGACACGATCTACGCCGAGGGACAGCGCCGCTACGTCGAGAGCCTCTCGGCGTACGCGCGGCAGTTCCTGGCGCGCATGGCCAAGCCCGATGTCGAGAGCATCACCGGACTCGCGCCCGCGATCGCGATCGAACAGAAGACGGTCACGAAGAATCCCCGCTCGACCGTCGGAACGACCACCGAGGTCTACGATTACCTGCGCCTGCTCTTCGCGCGCATCGGCAAGACATACTGCCGCAACTGCCAGCAGCTCGTCCGCAAGGACACGACGCGCACCGTGCAGGCTTCGCTCGCCGATCTGGCCGAGGGGACGAAGCTCTACGTGCTGTTTCCGATGCACGCGCACGAGCAGCGATCGGTCGTCGAGGAGCTCGACAACCTCCGCGAGAAGGGATTCTACCGCATCGTGATCGGCGAGAGCGCGACGATCGTCGATCTCAACGAGGGCTATCCCGACGGCGCGGAGAAGGATCAGATCAGCGTGCTTGCCGATCGCATCGTGCACCGAGATGACCCGGCGACGATGTCGCGGCTGGCCGACTCGATCGAGACGGCGTTCCGCGAGGGCGACGGACGCGCGATCGTCCACGTGCTCGACGACGACTCGCGCCGCCACTTCAGCACGCGCTACGAGTGCGCCAGCTGCGGCATCCGCTACGAGGAGCCGCAGCCGAAGCTCTTCAGCTTCAACAACCCGTTCGGCGCGTGTCCGGAGTGCCAGGGCTTCGGCAAGGCGATCGGCATCGACATGGACCTGGTGATCCCCGACCGATCGAAGACGCTGCGGCAGGGAGCGATCGCGGCCTTTCAGTCGCCGAAGCACTCGAAGCACTATCGCGACCTCGTCACGGCATCGCGCGCCGCGGGCGTCAACCTCGATACACCGGTCGAGGCGCTGTCGCCGCAGGAGTGGGAGATCGTCATGCGCGGTTACGGTGGCTACGCCGGCATCGACGGGTTCTTCAAGCTCATCGAGGAGCAGACCTACAAGATGCACTACCGGGTGTTTCTCTCCCGGTTCCGCGGCTACACGACGTGCCCGAAGTGCAAGGGGTCGCGGCTGCGCACGTCGGCCATGCGCGTGTTCGTCCACGAGCGGTCGCTGCACGACATCGTCTCGATGACGATCGGCGAGGCGCGCGACTGGTTCGCCGCGCTCGAGCTCACGACGCACGAGCTCGACGTTGCCCGGCGCATTCTCGAGGAGATCACCAAGCGCCTTCACTACCTCTTCGACGTCGGCCTGGAGTACCTGCGGCTCGATCGACTCTCGCACACGCTCTCCGGCGGCGAGTCGCAGCGCATCAACCTCGCGACGTCGATCGGCTCGTCGCTCGTCGGCGCGATGTACGTGCTCGACGAGCCGTCGATCGGTCTGCATCCGCGCGACACCGGCCGACTCGTGCGCATCCTGAAGTCGCTGCGGGACCTCGGCAACACCGTGATCGTCGTCGAGCACGACCCCGACATCATCCGCAGCGCCGACCGCGTCGTCGACATGGGTCCGCGCGCGGGCGAGAACGGTGGTCAGGTCGTCTTCAACGGCACGGTCGAAGAGATGCTCATCGACGAGCACTCGATCACCGGCAGGCACCTCTCCGGCCGCTCCTCGATCCCGGTGCCGTCGACACGGCGTCAGCCGGGGCGGGAGAAGATCGTCCTGCGCGGCGCGGCCGAGCACAACCTCAAGCGCGTCGACGTGGAGTTCCCGCTCCGCGTGCTGACGGTGGTCACCGGCGTCTCGGGCTCCGGCAAGTCGACGCTCGTGCACGACGTGCTCTACCCCGCGGTCGCCTATACCAAGGGGATGGCCGCGAAGATGCCGAAGCACCTCGTCGAGCTCGACGGCGTGCACGCGATCGGCGCGGTCGAGATGGTCGACCAGTCACCGATCGGCCGCTCGCCCCGATCGAATCCCGTGACCTACGTCAAGGCCTTCGACGCCATCCGCGATCTCTACTCGATGACGCCCGTCGCGAAGCTCCGGGGCTGGAAGCCTGGGTACTTCTCGTTCAACGTGCCCGGCGGCCGCTGCGAGGCATGCCAGGGCGAGGGGGTCGTCAAGGTCGAGATGCAGTTCCTCGCCGACCTCTACCTGGAGTGCGAGGTCTGCAAGGGCAAGCGCTACAAGAGCGAGGTCCTGCAGGCGACCTTCCGCGGCCGGCACATCGTCGACATCCTCGGCATGACCGTCGAGCAGGCGGTGGACTTCTTCAAGGGCGAGAACCGGATCGTCTCGCGTCTGAAAGGGCTGCAGCGCGTGGGCCTCGGCTACATCCGGCTCGGCCAGCCGGCGACGACGCTCTCCGGCGGCGAGGCGCAGCGCGTCAAGCTCGCTGCGAGCCTGGTCTCCCCGGCGGCCGACCACACGCTGTTCATCCTCGACGAGCCGACGACCGGTCTGCACTTCGACGACATCGCGACGCTGCTCGCGGCGTTCTCGGCGCTGATCGATGCCGGCCACTCGCTGATCGTCATCGAGCACAACCTCGACGTCATCAAGAGCGCCGACTGGGTGATCGACATGGGGCCCGAGGGAGGCGACCGCGGCGGTTCGATCGTCGCGACCGGCACGCCGGAGCAGGTGGCGAAGGTCCAGGGCTCGCACACGGCGCGGTACCTGGCGGAGGTGCTCTAGTCGCTTTGCGACAGGGTAGCACGCGGCCGATTCGTATGTTTGTGGTTTGCGGTTTTCGCTCCCGTCATTCTTCACACTCGCTAGACCTCGGTTCATGAATCTTCTCGACAGGATCAACGGCCGCCAGTTCAAGGTCGCGGTGGTCGGGCTCGGATATGTCGGCCTTCCCCTGGCGGTTGAATTCGCCCGCGCGAACATCAAGACCTATGGCATCGACGTCGATCGTGGGAAGATCGACACGCTGGCGGGCGGCGGGAACTACATTCAGGATCTGAAGAACGAGGTCGTCCGCGACGTCGTCGACACGGGAATGCTCGTGCCGACGACCGACTTCGCGTCGGTCGCCGACGCCGACGTCATCTACATCTGCGTGCCGACTCCGTTCACGCCGAACAAGGAGCCGGACATCACCTACATCATCCAGGCGTCCGAGGCGATCGCCGCGCACATGGTCGACGGCCAGTGCGTGATCCTCAAGAGCACGACGTTCCCGAACACGACCGAGGGACACGTCCAGCCGATCCTCGAGCGCACCGGCCGCACCGTCGGCGTCGACTTCCATCTGGCGTTCTCGCCGGAGCGGATCGATCCGGGGAACAAGCACTGGAACACCTCGAACACGCCCGTCGTCGTCGGCGGCGTCACCGAGACGTGTACGGCGATCGCCGTGGCGGTCAACAGCGTCATCATCGAAAAGGTCGTTCCGGTCTCCTCGCCGAAGGTCGCCGAGATGGAGAAGCTGCTCGAGAACATCTTCCGCTCGGTCAACATCGCCCTGGTCAACGAGCTGGCGCAGCTCTGCGACAGGATGGGGGGGATCAACATGTGGGAGGTCGTCGACGCCGCGGCTACGAAGCCGTTCGGGTTCATGCCGTTCTATCCCGGACCCGGCATCGGCGGGCACTGCATCCTGATCGATCCATACTACCTGAGCTGGGCCGCGCGCGAGCACGACTTCGTGACGAACTTCATCACGCTCGCGGCCGAGGTCAACGAGTCGATGCCGTTCTACGTGCAGCGCATGGTGATCCGCGAGATCGCGAACCTGCCGGTCCGCCTGGCCGACGCCCGCATCACGATCCTCGGCGTCGCCTTCAAGCGCGACGTCGACGATCTGCGACACAGCCCGGCGCTCCGCGTCATGGAGCTGCTGCTGCAGGAGGGAGCTCGCATGCTCTGCTACGTCGATCCGTTCGTCCCCGAGCTCGAGCTTGCCGGCGAGCGGCTGCAGTCGACGCCGTACAGCGATCAACTGATGGCTGACAGCGACCTCGTCGTCATCACGACCGATCACACGGCGTTCGACTACGAGGCGATCGTCCGCAACGCGCGCGTCGTCATCGACACGCGCAACGCGACGAAGAACGTGCGCGAGGGGCGTGAGAAGATCCACCTGCTCGGGAGCGGTCACTGATGGCCGACACGTCGATCAGGACCGTCATCTCGGTCGTCGGAGCCCGTCCGAACTTCATGAAGGCCGCGCCGGTACGCGAGGTCCTCATGCGGATCCCGTCGATCAGGCACCTCCTGGTGCACACCGGCCAGCACTACGATCCGAACATGTCCGATGTCTTCTTCGAGGACCTCGGCATGGGCAAGCCCGACGTCTTCCTCGGCGTCGGCTCCGGCTCGCACGCGGAGCAGACCGCCCGGGTGATGGTCGAGTTCGAGAAGGTCTGTCTGGAGCACCGGCCGGCGCTGGTCATCGTCTACGGCGACGTCAACTCGACGATCGCCGCGGCGCTCGTCGCGAAGAAGCTCGGCGCCGCGGTGGCGCACGTCGAGAGCGGACTGCGCAGCTTCGATCGCGGGATGCCCGAGGAGATCAACCGGATCCTGACCGACGCGATCACCGACCTGTTCTTCGTGACCGAGGAGAGCGGGCGCGTGAACCTGCTTCGCGAAGGCGTGCCGGCAGAGCGCGTGCACCTCGTCGGCAACACGATGATCGACTCGCTGGCGCGGCTCGTCGGCCGACTCGGCGACGCCCCCGCGCGGGGCGAGGAGATCGTCCTGACGCTGCACCGGCCGAGCAACGTCGACGAGCCTGATTCGCTCGCGAGGCTGCTGGAGGCCGTCGAGAGCGGCGCCGGTGGGCGCACGATCGTTTTTCCGGTGCACCCGCGCACCGACGCCGTGCTCGGCAAAGCAGGACTGCGCGAGACGATGGAGGCCAGCGGCCGCTGGCGGCTGATCGGACCGGCCGGCTACCGTGAGTTCATCGAGCTCGTGCGCGCCGCCCGCGCGGTCGTCACCGACTCCGGAGGAATCCAGGAGGAGACGACGTGGCTCGGAATCCCCTGCGTGACCCTGCGCGAGTCGACCGAGCGTCCGTCGACGGTCGAGCTCGGCTCGAACCAGCTCGTCGGCGTCGAGCCGTTCATGGTACGTGAGGCGATCGAGCGCGCGTGCGCGATGCCGGCCGGCGCCGCGACGGCTCCGCCGCTCTGGGACGGGCACGCCGCCGAGCGGATCGCCCGCATCGTTCTGCAGTTCCTCGATTCGTCCTCGCCCCGATAGATACCCGCGATCCCACGTATGCACAGACACCGGTTCGTCATCCCCCCGACCCTGCGCGCGCTCGTCGTGGCGCTTGCGCTGCTGTCGACGATCGCTATGGAGCTCGAGGCCCAGTCGACGCCGACGGGACCCCGCAGCGCCTCGACGGTGCTCGGCGGCTCGAGCGCTCCGCGGCGCTCGACCGGCTCGGCGTTCGGCTCGGAGCTGCCACCGATCGAGAAGGCCGTCGATCCCGAGCTCTACCGGCTCGGTCCGAACGACCAGCTCATCATCACGATTCCCGCGCTCGAGGATCTCTCGCTCGGCGGTGAGTTCCCGGTAGTCATCTCGGCCGACAACGTCGTCGGTCTGCCGCGCGGCGTGACCGTCAACGTCACCGGCATGACGCTCGCGCGCTTCCGTCGCGAGGTCGACCAGGCCTACCGCCGGCGCGGCGCGACCTTCGACGTCACGAGCATCGCGCTGGTGCGCCCGCGGTCGATCTACGTGACGGTGCGCGGCGACGTGCGCAATCCCGGCCGACACATGTTGACCGCGGCGGACCGTGTCACGACCGCAATCGACGTGGCGAACACGATCACGCCCGGGACGACCGAGGCAGAGCTTTACCACATCGTCGAAGGGCAGGGGGGTGTCGCCTTCGAGCAGTCGGGCACCAGACCCGGATCGGCGCTGTCGGTGCGTGACATGCCGCGACGCAACATCACCGTGCGCCACAACGACGGAACGTCGGAGCGCGTCGACCTGGCTCGCTACGCCGCCTACGGTGTCGACTCGGACAACCCGACGCTGCGCGAGGGCGACGAGGTCATCGTCGTCGGCCCCGACCCGACGACGGCGACGGTCGGCGTCGGCGGCGCGGTCAATTCGCCGATGGTCGTCGAGTGGCGCCGCGGCGACAATGCGTCGATGCTCCTGAGGCTCGGCGCCGGACTTCAATCCTCGGCAAATGTCTCCGGCGCGTTCATCGCGCGAAGCACCGCGACGGGCCAGGAGCGCATCGCCGTCGACCTCGCCGACTCGGCCTCGCTCGCGGCTATCCCTCTGGAGCCCGGCGATCAGCTGATCGTTCCGGCGTCGGAGGCGCGCGCCGGCTCGCGTGCCGGGTTCGTGACGATCGAGGGCGCGGTTTCGCAGCCGTCGGCCTATCCGATTCTCAGCGGCGAGACGAAGCTCTCCGAAGTCATCGCGGCTGCGGGCGGTTTCGGCGTCGACGCGTCGATCAACGGATCGTACATCGTTCGCGAGAGTGATCCCGGCGACCTCGAGATGCGCGCGCAGATCAAGGAGCGGGTCACGACGATCTCGACAAGCGAGCTGACGCTGGAGGACACGACACGATTCAAGTACGACCAGATCAATCAGCGCGACCGCGTCGCGGCCGACTTCGTCGCACTGTTCGGTCGCGGCGACAAGAGCGCCGACATCTCGCTGCGCAGCGGCGACCGCATCGTCGTTCCGACGAACCCGCGGGCCGTGTACGTCTCCGGCCGCGTCATTCATGCCGGCTGGGTCGACTACCGTGAGGGTGCCGACGCGTCGTACTACATCGGTCGCGCCGGCGGTCTCTCGTCGACCGCCGCCGCGGAGCGCATGCAGGTGATCAAGTACGGAACCGGACTTCCATTGGGAGTCGAGGATACGCGCATCGAGCCGGGCGACGAGATCTACGTGGCCGGCGAGCGCGACTACCCGGCTCGCACTCCGCTCGAGGTCGCGGCGACGGCGCTCGGCATCGTCAGCAGTCTCGCCGCGCTCACGTACGTGACGCTGCAGATCATCGACATCCTCTCACGCGAGTGAACCGGGCATCCATGCGAGGATCGACACTTCGGCGGCGTTGGATCGCAGCACTGCTGATGCTCTGCGCAATGACACCCGCCGCAGCGCAGGTCGACCTGCTGCCGATCGACCATCCCGCGACGACCGCGCTCGTGCGACTCTACGAGTACGGTGGCGCGCCGGAGTTCCCGCGCGAGCACCTGCCGATCACCCGTGGTCTCGCGCGCCGTCTCTTCCTCGCGGCGGAGTCCGACACGACCCTGCCGCTCTCGC
>DATLHO010000060.1:0-10271 GCA_035539855.1 Kapaibacterium sp. (SeqCode)
GATCTTGACAGTGAGCGCCTCCTCGTCCAGCTCGACGAGGCCAACGCTCCATGGGGACTTGATTCCCAAAAGGCGGCTGTAGTGGTCGGTATCGCGCATCCGACCAATCTACGATCGACCCACTAGATTCGATGAAGCGCCCAACCAAAAACCAATAACGAATGCGCCTCGTGACATCTGACCTCTAACCTCTATCATCTAACACTCCCACGCCGCAAGTCCTCAATGCTATACAACGTCCCCCTCCACATCACTCCTCCATGCTTCGTCGTCAGCACAGCTGAGCGTAGCATCGCCCATGCGAACATCACGCAGGCGACCGGGTGCAGCAGGCCGACCCAGAGCGGGGCTCGTCCGGCGCGGGCGACGACGGCATAGGCGGTCATCAGCAGGGCGAGCGCGATCGTCGAGGCGATGCGTGCTTCGGGAGGCCCGGTGAGCAGGAGCACGTACGGCGCGAGCATGATCACGGTGAAGAAGGCCGTCGCGGCAATGATCGTCGTCCAGCGGAAGTCGACGCCGGCGAAGCCGCTGCGCTCGAGTCCGCGGATGACGTCGCGCGCGCCCTCGCGCCATCGGACGCGGACCATCGTATCGGAGTCGACGAAGGTCGAGCGGCCGCCGTGCTTCTTGACGAGGTAGCCGAGCTTCATGTCGTCGACGACCTCCATACGCAGCGCGCGGTGTCCGCCGAAGCGATCGTAGATCGATCGTCGCACGAGGTTGAACGAGCCGAACCCGACGAACGATCGCAGCGATCGCGACTCGACCCACCACGATCGGAAGCCGATCATCAGCGCCATCGAGAAGAGCACGAGCAGCGCCGCCTCGACGTAGCCGTGCCACGTGAGCGTCGGCGCGAAGACGATGTGGTCGGCGTCGCGCGCGTGCGCGTGCGCGATCGCGACGGTCAGTGAGCCGGGCTCGAAGACGACGTCGGCGTCGGTGAACAGCAGCCACTCGCCCGAGGCGATCGCGGCTCCCCGCGCGAGCGCATGGCACTTGCCGAGCCATCCCGCCGGGAGCTCCGTCACGTGCACGACCCGCATTCGATCGGGGTGCTCCGCTGCGAGTCGATCGAGAATCGCGCCGGTCGCGTCGGTCGAGCGGTCGTCGATCGCGACGATCTCGAGCGAGGGATACTCGAGCGCGAGGAGCGAGCGCATCGCAGACTCGATCCGTTGCTCCTCGTTGAGCGCGGTCACGACGATCGAGACGGAGGGAAGCGTGGGGGGAAGCGGTGGCACAGGATGCGCGCGTCGTCGCAGCATCGTCGCGACGATCGCGAGCGCCGACCAGACGGTGATCGCCGCGAGCACGACGAGAGCGTAGATGATCATCGCGCCACGGCTCGTTCGTCGGGCATGGCCGCGTGCTCGATGAAGCCGATGATCCGCTCGGCGATCGGCTCCGGATGCTGCCACATGACGACGTGCACGCCGTCGGCGAGCTCCTCATGCTCGGCGCGCGCGACGATGCGGCGCAGCGCGACGAAGTGCTCGAAGGGAACGACGCGATCGCGGCATGCGCCGATCAGCAGCGTCGGCACCGTTCGCTCGCGCTGGAGTCGCTCGAGCCGCGCCCGGTACTCGTCGTAGTCGAACGCGCCCACGAGGCGGCAGATAGCTCGGAGCGCGTCGGGCCGGTCGAGCTCGCGGGCGATCTCGCGACCGCGCTCGGGGACGTAGGCGGGACCGTAGTTCGCGCGCGATCCGATCCGCACGATCGTCCGTCGCAACGGTCGCGGCACCAGGCGCCATGCGGGCGCGACGAGCGAGCGCACCGCCCACGAGCGCGCGAGCCGCGCGGCCGGCGGCGCAATGGTTCCCATCGGCGCGACCATCACCAGCGACGCGACGCGCTCCGGGGCCTCGGTCGCGGCCTCGGCGGCGATCGCGCCGCCGAACGAATGCCCGACGAGGTCGAAGCGCTCGAGTCCCTGCCGCCGAGCGAATGCGAGGATCGCGCGAGCGAGTCGTGCCGGAGCCAGCTCCGTCGGATCCGCCGGCGCGGGGCTCGCGCCGAAGCCCGGCAGATCGATCGCGTAGAGCGTCCGATGCCGCGCGAGTGCGGGCAGCAGCGGCCGCCACAGCGTGTGCGTCGCGGGGCAGCCGTGCACGAGAATCATCGGCGGTCCGGAGCCGGTGCGCTCGAAGGCGATATGGTCGGAGGTCGTGTGCATGGGCGAAGGGTCGCACTATACAGACTCGGCCACGCGCCGGCAAGCCCTCGAGAGAGGAATCCCGAGCCACGGTACGGACGATCATCGTTCATTGTTGGACCTGGCGACACTGAGGGTAGTGTCGGTGGCGACGATGTCGGTGGAAGTTCTGTGGAAATAGGGATCCTCACGATAGCAAGAGGGGATCGCGGTCTCGCCGCAATCCCCCCTCTTCGATCGTCTCCTGGTCCGGTGTTCGACTCACCGTACGATAATCCGCTTCACGCTTGTCGATGAAGCACCCGAGAACCTCAGGAAATACACGCCCTCGGCAACTCCGGTCAGATCGATGCCGTTCATGGCGCTTTCCTTGGCGTCCAAGACGAAAATGACTTCGCCCATCGCATTTGCGACCGTTACGCGCGAGACGTCCCGGGGCGCTCCGTGCACATTGACAAATCCACTCGTCGGATTCGGCGCAAGACGGAAACCGTCAGATCTCTCGATGTCGTGCACCGCGCTCGTGGCGCCGGGCGTGTAGATCTCGTTGACGTTGACGATCGTTGTCGCGAACACACCGGCGTCGCCGCCCATCGCATAAATCTTTCCGCCGATAGCTACTGCCGAGAGCACATTCCGTGGCGTGAACGTACCCGTCGATGTCTGCTGCGTCCATGCACTCGTCACGGGGTCAAGCATGAACACCTCTTCGACACTCGTCAAACCGCCGAGCACGTAGATTTTCCCGTCCACTACGGTCGACGTGTGTCCATAGCGCGCAGGAAACGTTCCGGTCGTGGCAAGAGTACTCCAGGCATTCGTCGCCACATCCAGAACGTCGACGGTGTTCAGTGCTCCAGTCGAGTTCGAATATCCGCCGATGATGTAGAGCTTTCCATCGAGGTACGCCGACGAATGTGCGGAGCGCGCTCTGAGTGTCCCGGTGGTCGCCGGAGTGGTCCAGACGCCTGTAGCGGGATCGAAGACCTCAACGCGGTTCAGGTATTTAAGGCGCGGATTGAAGCTCGTTCCGGCAACGATGTAGATCTTTCCATCGATGACGTCCGCGGTAGCGCTCAGTCCCTCGGTGAATTGACCCGTCGTCGATGGCGTGGTCCACTCCCGTGTCACGGGATCGAATGCCTCGACGGTCTTGTCGGCATCGCCTCCACCAAACACGTAGATCTTGCCGCCGACCTCTGCGGAGGCGTGCCCTGGCAGTCGCCTGGTGAACGTTCCCGTCGTCGCGATCCTCGTCCACTTGTTCAGAGACGGATCGAACATGTCGACGCTCTCGACACGCTCATCGTCGCTGCCGAGTCCGCCGAACGCATAGATCTTTCCATCGTATGCCGTCGCGGCGTGATAGGCGCGGGCAGTGAAGCCCTCGCTCGCAGCCGTCGTCCATACACCGCTCTGCGCGTGGACGATGCCCGTCAACAGTGTGCCTGTCAGGCACATGGCGAGCACAGCGCTTCCCTTCAGAATTGAAGTCATAGTCCTGTAGTTGAGTTGGAGGAATCAAACGCTGCTGACTATCGCTTCCACTTGATGACGGGCGCGCTTGTAATTGCCGGGGTCGGGACGTAATTCGTGACGGTGGTGGTCATGGGCACGAGTCTGCTCAGGTAGGCCGATCCAGTACCGGTACCGACGAACACGATTGCGGTATCCGCGGGCGACCATGTTGGGATTCTACCTCTGACTCCGTTGGTCGTCGGCACGGCGCCCGTCGTCGGATCGACATAGTACACCAGGTTGTCATTCAGGTTGGCGTACGCGAGCTTGTCGATCCCGGACGTGCCGCGCGACCAGGACAATCCCCACACGCTCAGCTCGGATCCGCCGGTGACGGTGATGCTGTCCGTGTAGGTCCAGGTGCTGCCGTTGTCCGCAGTGCTGAAGATCATGATCGTGCAGACGGCATACTGGAACGCGGTGCCGGAGGAGTCCGCGCGAACGACGGCGAGCTGCTGATCGTTGTAATTCCATGCAGGTGACGACAACGTCTGACGATGGCCGAGAACCGTTCCGTCAGGCTTGATGTACGATGCGTCCGATTCCCATACGACCGACGGGGTACCAACGCCGGTTTGATTTAGCAGTCGAAGCGACCGGACGGTGTTCGAGCCGTTGTACGTCGTGTAGGCGATCTTGCCCATCGTACTGGTCGACGACCATTCCATACCGCCCGGTGCGCCATCACCGGTCGGAAGGCTGTACAGGGTGCGAACGTTCGTGCCCGTTACCGTGCCTGTCGAGCTTATGCTGACGTCGACTGTCTTGATGGTGGCTTCGGGGGTCGTCGTGCTCGCGGCTTGTTGCATGAAGCAGAGGGTCGAGCCGGTAGGAGCCCAACTGACATCCTGAAAGCGATGTCCGGATGGTTCGCTCGCCCCGAAGAGTGACTTCTGATTCGAACCGTCTTCGTTCATGACGGCGACTGTCTGAACGAGGGCTCCCTTGTAGGAAGTCGTGCCGACGTAGGCCAGAACAGGATTCGCTTTGACAGTGACAGGCGGCTTCGATAGCGGGGTCAGACGTGAGGAATCGGTCGGTGCTTCACCGCATCCGTGCAGAAAGAGCGCAGCTAGCGCTACGGCGGAAACAGGAATCTTCATAGAGGAGCTCGGCGATCGACGTGAGGGATCTGTGCGGGGTGCGGGCACGTGGTTCCAATCGGAGGGGCCGACAACATAGCACATCCCAGCACGCGCTCGGGAGATTTAATATGCCGACGGTCGGAGGCGGACCGGCGAAGAGCCATCGGTGCGCGACGGTAGGCCGGTTTCATCGGTCAAATTGACCGGGCGGCCTCCGAATGGCAGTGTTCGTCAATCAGTTACCACAAACGAAAACGCCGGTCCTGGAATCCAGAACCGGCGTTCAGAGTAGCGGGGACAGGACTTGAACCTGCAACCTTCGGGTTATGAGCCCGACGAGCTACCAATTGCTCCACCCCGCGATGTGATCCTTCAGGTCGTCCCTGTTGGAAGAGTACAAAGGTACGTTGCGGGGGTCCCGAGAGCAAGGATTACCTCGGCCGAAGACCAATTGAGACATCGGTAACAGCGGATGGCGTCGTTAGCGCTCGAAGTCGGTGTCGAAGCCGTAGAGGGACGCCAGGCCGCGCTCGAGGATCCGCCGGCGCTGCGGCGCGGCGAGCCGGCGCTCGTCGTCGGTGATCGTGCCGCTGGCGCGCAGCGAGTCGATGCGCGCGAACCAGATGCCGATCGCGTCGCCGCCGATCGAGACGTTGGTGCTCTTCGTCGTGAAGTAGCGGCCGACCATTGCGCCGAGCGCCGAGTCGGCGCTCTCGCGCGTCAGGTCGGTTGCGGCGAGCGTGCGCTCCTTGGCCCAGACGTACTCGTCGAACGATCGGCCGCGTGCGTTGAGGTATCCCACGAGCGCACGCTTCGTCGCGGGGGCGACGGTCGCGATCGCGCGGTAGAGGGCGGGGGAGGTCACGAGCGTGGTGATGTTGCTGTCGCCGTGGTCGCGTGCGGCGCGGTACATCGAGTCGATGAGGTCGCGCGTGCCGAGCAGCGGCGTTTCGATGGCGCCGAGGCCGTCGATGTAGAACGCGAGCCAGGCGGAGTCGAGGCGCGCCGTCTCCGGAGGGCGAGGCGCGTCGGCCTCGATCAGCGAGCGGACGGAGTCGGGCGTTGCGTAGCTCTCGAGCTCCTCGGGCACGTCGAGCGCGCCGGAGACGTAGCGGTAGCCGAAGTATCCCGCGACCGCGATCGCGATCACCAGCAGCGACGTGCCAAGCACGCATCCACTCGGGACCACGTTGCTGCGCGAGGCCTGGCCGTCGTCTCGGCTCATGGGACTATCCCTCGGGTTGCGTCTCCTCGAACGAGAAGAGCGCCGCGGCGAACTCCGCGGTGTCGAACGGCTGCAGGTCGTCGATCCTCTCGCCGACGCCGATGTAGCGCACCGGAATCGACAGCGAGTTCGCGATCGCGATGACGACGCCGCCCTTGGCCGTGCCGTCGAGCTTCGTCAGGACGAGTCCGGTGATGTCGACCGAGCGCATGAACTCCTTCGCCTGCTGGATCGCGTTCTGACCGGTGGTCGCGTCGAGCACGAGGAAGACCTCGTGCGGCGCCTCCGGCAGGACCTTCTTCATCACCCGCGACATCTTCTTGAGCTCCTCCATCAGGTTCGACTTCGTGTGAAGTCGCCCGGCGGTGTCGATGATCACGACGTCGGCGTTGCGCGTGACCGCGGCGCGGAGCGTGTCGAAGGCGACCGCGGCGGGATCGGCGCCCTGTCCCTGTCCGACGATCTCGACGCCCGCGCGCTCGGCCCAGACTTCGAGCTGCTCGTTGGCGGCGGCGCGGAACGTGTCGGCGGCGCCGATGAGAACGTTGAAGCCGGCGTTGCGGTAGTTGAAGGCGAGCTTGCCGATCGTCGTGGTCTTGCCGACGCCGTTGACGCCGACGACCATGATGACGTGCGGTCGCTTGTCCTCAGCGATCTGGAAGATGCGGTCGTTCTCGGCCGACGGCGATCGCGCGAGCATCGCCTCGATCTCCTCCTGCAGCACGCGCGAAAGATCGCTGGCGTTCTTGTGTCCCTCGCTGCGGACGCGGTCGCGCACGCGGTCGCTGATCTCGACGGTCGTGTCGGCCCCGACGTCGGCGAGGATGAGCGCCTCCTCGAGCTCGTCGAGCAGGGCGTCGTCGATGACGCGACCCTGCCGCGCGGCGATCCCGATGCGCTCGGTGATGCCCTCGCGTGTGCGCGCCAGTCCTTCCTTCAGACGGTCGGTGCGCAGGTTGTCGACGGTCTCGCGGATCGAGGTCTTCGTCTCCTCGATCGCATCCTTGACCTTTTCCTTCAGCTTATCGAACAGGCCCATGGCTTCTCGTGATCGGACATATCGAAAGCCCAGCGCACACTGCGCGCCGGGCGTTGCGAGCTCTGGCGGTTGCTGGCGTTCGTGTGGGGGGCGACGGCACGGGTCGGTGATTCGGGAGCGACCTCGGTGTGCGCCTCGGGCGGCGGCATCAGCCGGCGGTGCGCGTCTCGAAGTAGCGGCTCTCCTCTTCCTGGAAGAGCTGCAGCACCTCGGCCGGCGTTCCGGCCTGCAGAAGCTGCGCGCGGAAGGTCTCGTTGTTCATCAGGCGGCTGACGCGGCTGAGCAGCTTGAGGTGCGTGCCGACGTGCGACTCGCGTCCGACGAGCATGAACACCAGACGCACCGGGTGTCCGTCGAGCGCCTGGAAGTCGATCGGGCTCTCGAGCGTCGCGAATGCCGCGACGATGTCGGTCAGCGCGTCGACCTTCGCATGCGGGATCGCGAAGCCGTGGCCGACACCGGTGCTCATGATCCGCTCGCGCTCGAGAATCGCACGCCGCACCTTCTCGTTGTCGAGCACCTTCGGCGACGTGCCGAGCATGTCGACCATCTTGTTCAGCGCCTCTTCCTTCGACCCGGCCGTCAGCCCGACGGCGATGAACGACTCCTCGAGCAGCGATGCGATATGCATAGGGAATGCCTTGGATTGAACAGCACGTAAACATACGAAAGATTCATGCCCACACCCGGCGCCCGAGGGGACGAGACGTTACAAGGTATGCGCATGAGCACCCGCGCCGCGGCGAGGCTCCCGAGGACTGCCAGTGGGAACGCGAGAGGGACCACTTGCCGGTCACCGCACGTCGCGCGCGCGGCGAATCCGGCCAATACCGCCGCAATGCTATCTTGCGCGGCGCCGTCGCGCGCCGGACGCATCTCATCCACCAACGCACTCTGACCCGCTGCGCCATGCCCCTGATTCGATCGATCTCCGGACTTCGCGCCACCGTCGGCGACAGCCTGACGCCCGATGTCGTCGTCGACTACGCCGCGGCGTTTGCCGAGTACATCGGCGGCGGCCGCGTCGTCGTAGGACGTGACGGACGACCCAGCGGCTCGTGGATCGAGGAGCTCGTCATCGGCACGCTCCGCGCCTGCGGCGTCACCGTCGAGGTCCTCGGCCTGGCGCCGACGCCCACGGTGCAGCTGGCGACCGAGACGTCGGAGGCATCGGGCGGGATCTCGATCACCGCGTCGCACAATCCGTCGCAGTGGAACGGCCTGAAGTTCCTCGATGCATCGGGGATCTTCCTCGGTCCGGAAGCGTGCGCGGAGTTCTTCGCGATCGTCGATGCGCGTCGGCGTCCGCTTGCCGACTGGCAGGGAGGAGGCGGCATCCGCCTGGCGAGCGACACGATCGAGCGTCACGTCGAGGCGACGCTGGCGCTGCCGTTCGTCGACGTGCCCGGATTGCAGGCGCGCGGCTTCAAGGTCGTCGTCGACGCGGTCAACGCGTCGGGCTCGCACATCGTCCCGATGCTGCTCGAGCGCTGCGGCTGCGAGGTCGTGCCGCTGTTCTGCACGGCGAGCGGGATCTTCCCGCACACGCCGGAGCCGCTGCCCGAGAATCTAGGCGAACTCGCCGAAGCCGTCCGCGCGCACGGCGCGGACATCGGAATCGCGGTCGATCCCGACGCCGACCGTCTGGTGCTCATCGACGAGCGCGGCGAGCCGTTCGGCGAGGAGTACACCATTACGCAGGCGGCGGAGTACGTGCTCGGCTGGGCGCGACGCACCCGGGCGACGGACGATCTCTCGGTCGTGGTGAACCTCTCGACGACGCGCGCGGTCGACGACGTCGCCGCGCGACACGACGCGCGCCTCGTGCGCACGCCCGTCGGAGAGATCAACGTCGCGCTCGAGATGAAGCGGCAGGGATCGATCATCGGTGGCGAGGGATCCGGTGGCGTGATTCTGCCGAGCCTGCACTACGGCCGCGACTCGCTCGCGGGGATCATCATCACGCTCATGCACCTGCTCGAGCGCGGCGGCACGATGTCGGCGTTGCGCGCGTCGCTGCCGTCGTACGTGATCGTCAAGAAGAAAGCGCCGCTGATTCCGGGCGCGAGCGCGGAGGCGGTGCTGGCGCGCATCGCCGCGGCCGCGCCGTCGGATGCGCGCATCACGACGAGCGACGGGCTGCGCCTGGACTTCGAGCGCTCGTGGGTGCACATGCGCTCGTCGAACACCGAGCCGATCATCCGCGTCATCGCCGAGGCGCCGACCGAGGCCGCGGCGCAGGTGCTCGCCACACGCTACATGGCGGACGTTCTCGAGGGATAGCGATGCTCACCACCCGGCAGATCCTCGCGCTCTGGCTGCTGCAGGGAACCACGTCGATCGGACTGCGGACGATCGTCGATCGCGGCATGGGCCTCGACGACATCCTCGTCGCATCGGCCGACGAGCTCGCCGCGCTCGGACTGCGCCGCGCGGCGATCGCGTCGCTCGGCGCGATCGACGAGGCGCTCACGCGCGCCGACGAGCAGATCACGCGCGCCGCGACGCTGGGCGCGACGATCGTCACGCTCTGGGACGAGCGCTATCCTCCGAGGCTCCGCGAGATCTATGCGCCGCCGGTGGTGCTCTTCGCGCTCGGCACGCTCGAGGCCGCCGACGAGCAGTCGATCGCGATCGTCGGCACGCGCGGTGCGTCGACCTACGGCCGGCTCACCGCCGAGCGCTACGCCGGTGAGTGCGCCGCGGCCGGCATCACGGTCGTCAGCGGACTGGCGCGCGGCATCGACATCTACGCGCACTCGGCGGCGATGGCCTCCGGAGGCCGCACGATCGCCGTCGTCGCCTCCGGACTCGACATGATCTCGCCGTCGACCTCCGCACAGCTAGCCCGGCGCATAGCCGCGCAGGGATGCGTGCTGACCGAGCATGCGCTCGGCGTCAAGGCCATCCCCGCCTTCTTCCCGCAGCGCAACCGGATCATCAGCGGCATCGCCAGCGGCACCGTCGTCGTCGAGAGCGACATCAAGGGTGGTGCGATGATCACCGCAGGCTTCGCGCTCGATCAGAACCGCGACGTCTTCGCCGTCCCCGGACCCGTCACGTCTCCGAAGAGCCGCGGCACGAACCACCTGATCCGCACCGACCGCGCCCGACTGACGCAGGAGCCCCTCGACGTCCTCGACGCCCTCGGCTACCACGTCCCCATCCCCGACTCCCGCCCCGGCGCCGACCTCGCCCAGCTCTCGATCTTCGAGCAACAGATCTACGACGCCCTCGGCGCCG
>DATLHO010000061.1:0-2775 GCA_035539855.1 Kapaibacterium sp. (SeqCode)
CAACATCCGCATCACCGCGCTGCACACGCCCGGGCACACGCCGGAGCACATGAGCTACCTGGTGACCGACATCGGCGGCGGCGCGGCCGAGCCGATGGGCATCGCCACCGGTGACTTCGTCTTCGTCGGCGACGTCGGCCGCCCCGACCTGCTCGAGAGCGCCGCCGGCGTGGCCGGCGCGAAGGAGCCCTCGGCGCGCGCGCTGTACCAGTCGCTCAAGCGCTTCGTCGAGCTGCCGGAGTACCTGCAGGTCTGGCCGGGACACGGCGCCGGCAGCGCCTGCGGCAAGGCGCTCGGGGCGATCCCGCAGTCGACCGTCGGCTACGAGAAGCGCTTCAACGTGGCGGTGTCGCAGTCGACGGGAGAGGAGGGAGGCTTCGTCGCGTCGATCCTCGAGGGACAGCCGGAGCCGCCGCCGTACTTCGCGCGGATGAAACGCGAGAACAAGACCGGACCTGCGCTGCTCGGCGGCATCCCGACGCCGGCGCACGCGACGATCGCGGAGATTGCCGCGGCGGCCTCGCGCGGCGCGGTCGTCGTCGACACGCGGAAGTGGAAGAGCTTCGCCACCGGTCACGTCGCGGGCGCGCTGCACGCGCCGCTGAACAAGGCATACCCGACGGTCGTGGGCTCGTACATCGAGCCGGAGCAGGAGGTATGGCTGGTGTGTGACGACGCGCAGGTACGCGACGCGGTGCTCGGATTGATCCGTGTCGGCCTCGACAGGATCGCCGGATACGTCACGCCCGCGGAGCTCGAGGCGGCGGGCCTATCGCTCGTCAGCGTGCCGCGAGTCGAGGTCGCGGCGCTCGCGAAGGAGGCAACGAGCGGCGTCGTGCTCGACGTGCGCGGGCTCTCGGAGTTCGAGGCGGGGCATGTCGACGGCGCGATCAACGTCGCGCACACGCGCCTCGCGGTGGAAAACGGGACCATCCCTCGCGACCGTCCGGTCTTCGTGCACTGTCTATCCGGCGCCCGCTCGGCCTACGCGGCCGGCTATCTGCAGCGGCTCGGCGTCGACGCGCGCTGGGTCGACGGCGACTGGGCGTCGATCGCGACGTCGGGACTTCCGGTCGTCACCGCGGAAGCGCAGGCGGAGCTCGTGCACTGATGGTCGTTGCAGGATTGATTCTCGCGGCGGTGATCGGAGTCCTGCTCGGACTCCTCGGTGGCGGCGGAAGCATCCTCGCCGTGCCGGTCTTCGCCTACGTTCTCGACCTCGACCCGAAGCTCGCCATCGCGGCGAGCTTCGGGGTCGTGGGCATCGGCAGTCTCGCCGCGACGTTTTCGCACTGGCGTGGCGGCAACGTCGACGTGCGCAGCGCGCTGCTGTTCGCCGCGGGCTCGGCGACCGTGTCGTTCGCAGCCGGAGCGTGGCTCAGTCGGTTGCTGAGCGGTTCGGTTCAGATGATCGTCTTCGGCGTCGTCATGGCGGTCGCGGCGATCTTCATGTTCCGCGGCCGCAACGATCCGGATGCGCCTCCACCGGAGCACCGACGCACACCGCGCGAGCTCGCGCTGTTCATGCTGATGGGCGTGGCTGTCGGGGTCATCACCGGCATCGCGGGTGTCGGTGGCGGTTTCATGATCGTTCCGGCGCTGGTGCTGCTCGGCGGCGTCCCGATGCGGCGAGCCGTCGGCTCGAGTCTCCTGGTCATCGCGATCAACTCCTTCGCTGCCTTCGTCGGATACCTCCTCCAGCCGGCGATTCGCGATGGGCTATTGTCGACGACGATTGGTGGGATCGGCCTGCCGCTGTATCTCGGAGCGTTCGCGGTGCTGGCAATCGGTGGGGCGTTCGGCGGAGCTGTCATCGGATCACGCGTGCCCGCGCGCGTGCTGCGCCTTGGCTTCGCGTCGTTCCTCGTGGTGATGGCGACCTACATCCTGGTGCGGACAAGCGTCTGACGGAGACGGTCTACTCGACCAGCGATCCCGGCCGCATGCGGCGCATCCACTCGGTCGCATAGCGCACCAGCGGGCGCACAGGCATCAGACGCGCGAGCGAACGGGCCACGGGCGCGATCCGCACGAAGTCCGTGTCCGCCTCGAAGCATCGACCGATGCGCAGGAAGTCCGTCGAGTCGTAGTCGAGGTCGTCGTACGACGCCCAGACGCGCGCGCCGTCGCGCATGATCGGACCACCCTGCACGATGCGCTCCTTGCCTTCCCACTCCGACCGGTGCTCGGCCAGGTGCATCGACGTGTTGCGATCGTGATCGACGCCGATCAGCAGCACGTGCCCGCCGATCGCATCGAGTCGTCCGAGCGGCGAGCGCTCGCCGAGCCCATCGTCGAGCGGGTGGTCGCCGACGATCTCCTCCGCCCGCGCGCCACGCGCGGCGAACGAGACGCTCGGGTGCATGCTGCGGATCGTGCCGCGCTGGCGGCGAAACGTCTCGGGCACCAATCCCATCCCAAGTGTCGGAGTCAGCTCCGGATCGAACGCGGGCGTCTCGGCGCGGATCGTCTCGAACCACGTCGCGGGCACCGGAGGATTCATCCAGTGAGACGGCTCGGTCAGGATGCTCGAGTGCGTCGGCATCACCAGCGTTCCCTCGGCGCCGAGCACCTCCTCGAGTGCCATCACCAACGCCACCGGCCCTCCGCAGACGAACCCCAGCGACTTCAGCGACGAGTGCACGATGACGCACATGCCGCGCTCGAGGCCGAGCGCGGCGAGGTCGTGGGCGATGGAGGATATGGTTGCGGGAAGGCGTTCCAAGCGCGGCGGAGACTGGGTTTGCGGATGCGGCTGTCTATGTGCGGTACCGG